>JAYEIF010000104.1:0-60472 GCA_034659895.1 Candidatus Zixiibacteriota bacterium | reverse complement strand
CGTTTCCTTGGCTACCACATTGAAAACGTCACACGAGTTGATATAAGTGGATATTGAGTAAATATATGCACGACTTGTTGTAGATAACATACCCCCATGCAAATAATCCTCGCCACTAACAATCAAGACAAAATTCGGGAAATCAAACAACTCCTCGATGATCTTCCCATCACTATCCTCACCCGCGATGATTTTCTTGAGTTTCCCGATATCGAAGAAACCGGCTCCACCCTCGAAGAAAACGCTATCCTCAAAGCAACCGGTATCGCGAAATTTTGTAATCTCCCCGCTCTCGCCGATGACAGCGGTCTCGAAGTTGACGCTCTCGACGGTAAGCCCGGAGTCCACTCCGCCCGCTACAGCGGCAAAGAACCAGCTTACCTCAAAAACAACGAAAAGCTGATGACCGAACTCAAGGGCATTCCGACCGAAAAACGTACCGCCCGTTTTCATTGCGTCATAGCCATCGACTGGAGTGCCGGAGGCACTTCTTCTTCAGTATCACAGAACGGTTTGGACATAGTGGACGGTTCCGTCGAAGGCGTAATAACTGAAGATATAGGAACCGTTCGCGGCTTTGGGTATGATCCGGTGTTTTATTATCCGCCAGCTGGAAAACGGTTCTCAGAAATGACCCTTGAGAAGAAAAATCTCGTCTCACATCGAGGAAAAGCTTTGAGGAAAGCACGGGAAGTTATAATCGAACGACTGAATCTGTTTCGACAAAAAAAATAGGTTAAAATTGCTTACATACAGCTTAATTCAATTGGCATTGTTAGTGTCTAACCCAAATAATAACAGATGAACAAATAAATAACCACCCGTGCTCCCCTCAAGCACGGATGGTAAACCACCAAAAAGGAAAAATGTAATCAGTCGTACAAAGACGACACTAAAGAAAGCAAAAGACGCTTTTATTTAAGCAATCGATGTGCCATACTTCTCAACAGACATCCCTTATGCAGTATAACGCATTGTATAACAATACGATAGCAATGCGTAAATGATTTAGAGGGATGTGTGGGGATAAAATGAATTCGTACAATCATACGGAAATCACTAAGGACTAAGCCAGGCAAGTATATAAATATCAATACCTTATTCCCATCTGACAATAACTATGCGCTTTCGCATATTTTCACGAATACCATTTACATTTTTTATGTAATATATCCCCTATTCCTGACTACATTATTGACACAATAGTGCATTTCCTCTCTGTACATTCAGAACATTACCACTTCAAATAAATAAAAAACAATCATTAGTGTTGACTTTACACATCGTTTTTTGTATCTTAAAAGTTTGCTGACATGAAATTAAAACTTAAGTGTAAGTTATTGATATATAAGGGTTTATATGTTAGGTGTAATTGGCAACCAGTTCTCTATAGGAAAAGAAACCTACCCACCTTTCTCGGCAGAATTCCATTATTTTAGAATCGAGAAGAAATATTGGTCGATATGCTTTGAGCGTATCAAACGGGCGGGTTTTAGAATTATCTCTACGGCGGTACCGTGGAATGTTCATCAGGATGAATCAAAACACTTCGATTTTGCTGGTCTTACCGATCCCAAAAAGGACCTTATCGTCTTTTTAGAATTAGCTCGTGAATTTGGGTTCAAAGTAATTCTTAGACCGGGACCTTGGGTAGCTGGTCAGGTTAAAAATGGTGGCTTACCAAATTTCCCATTCAACGATTTAAAGGTCTTCGCACGCAATTCCTCAGGACAGGAAACTCAACTGAAATCTGATTACAGTTCCGAAACTGGTTACCTTCCGAGTTACCTCCACAATAACTTCCAGTTTCATTTGAGAAGTTTTTTCAAGGCTTTTATTGAGATATCAAAGAATTATGTCCATCCACGCGGTCCGGTATTTATGGTGGAACTTGACTATGAAACATCTTTCGGAAGATTACTTGATCCCGGAAGCGCTGATTACAATCCAGACGTGCTGGCAGAATACTATGTGTCATTCCTTGAAGAGCTTTATGGAGATATCAAAAAACTAAATTCTCAATATAAAGAAAAGAACGCTCGGTTTGAAACCGTTGAACCTCCAAGAAAGTTCACCGACTTAGAGCTTAAACGCTACCCAAAAGTACTTGATTGGTTCCGATTTAGAGAATATATATTGCGCACGTATCTCAAATCACTTGAGGATATATTTACCTCATATACCGTTGAACCGTTGATATTCCGATCACTCTATTTCAGACCGGGAGACCTCTTACCGGCTTTTAATCTGATACCAGAGGAAATGTCTCCTTTTCTCAGTGCAAGTACGTTTCCTGATGGAACTTACTTTGATTTGGCAATTAAGGGACGGTTTCTAAAAGCTGAATATGGTTTTGCATTTGCATCATCTTTTCCATCCGGAGCAGTAGCATCTAATCCTGAAAGCGAGGGAAAAATTGCTTCTATCGATAATAACAGCCGGCGTTTCTATTTCGCCGCTGCTATTGCGTCAGGATTTAAGGGACTCAACCATTACATGTTCGTTGATCGAGATCATTGGTATGGGGCTCCGCTACATCACGACGGTACTGTATCACCCGGTTATAATATTGCAAAGCAATTTAACACAATTATCTCAAATATTGGAATAGAAGAGATGGAGAATGAGCCAGAGATAGCAGTGGTAGGCAACCGGCTCTATTCTTGGCTGAATCTGGTTGATGGAAAGAAAACATTTGCATATGTACATCGTCTGCTCGATGAATCCACAACCGGTTTCTGCCGTGATCTAATGCGTCTCAAGATAAACTTTGGTGTTCGCGAAAATCGAGAATGGGAAACAATAGACAAGTATAAGCTTCTCTTTATCCCCTCTACTGAAATTATGTCCAAGAGGGATCAGGAAGCAATTGTAGAATTGGTAAAATCCGGCCAGAGCGTGATTTTATGTGGCTTGGTACCAAAGTATGATGAGAACTTCAAAGATTGCCGAATACTCGCCAATCACTTCCGTATCAAGACAACAATAGACTGTCATATTGGCTCTATTGAGCATAAAACAGGGGTTTTCCCAACCCATATCTATGGTACCATTCGCTCAACCGATCAGACCAAAACAAGGAAGATGGTGATGTCTGGCACCAAAACTGTCGGTGTGTGTTGCTCTCGATTCAATGGCAATTTGTACTTCTTCTCGTTTGATATCTCTTCCGAAGGCAATCACAAGAAACTGGCATTCATAGAATCAATCCTTGATACTGAAAATCTCAAACCGAAATTATATTGTAACGATCCATCAGTTGACATCTCATTCCAAATGGGAAAAAAGAAGGGCCTTCTTTCAATTGTTGTTCCACCTCCAGGTGAACTATCTGACGTATTTGAAGCCCCAAAGAAAGAGATAATAATCCAAGCTGATCTCAAAGCTCTCGGAATAAATGCGCCACGTATTAAACTAATTGACATATTCTCCGATGAGGAACAACCAACCATCATAAGAACAACATCAAAAGAATTGGCAAATGGTCTGGCTTTGAATGTACAGGTTCCCGAAGGTATGATATATTTAGTACAGAAATACTAATCTGTCTTTTAATATGATGCAAACTTTCAAAAAGAACTGGCATTCCCATTTATTGGGAATGCTGGTTTTTCTTTTAGTTTTCAGCTTAACAGACTGCCGCGGATTGCAAATATCACATTCCTATGACCGCGGAGCACTTGCAACTTCGGCCCCAATTGCTACAGATATCGGTGTTCAAGTTTTTCATGAAGGTGGTAATGCTTTCGATGTTGCTGTAGCGGTTGGATTTGTCCTTGCTGTTGTTCACCCTGAAGCTGGTAATATAGGTGGTGGTGGTTTTGCGTTGATTCGCGACGGGGAAACAGGACAAATCAAATCACTGGATTTCCGGGAAACCGCACCTTCAGCCGCTACTGAAGATATGTATCTCGATTCGGATGGTAACGTAGTAGATGGCCTGTCCACCTTTGGCGCTCTTGCCTGTGGTGTGCCCGGAACTGTTGCTGGTCTGTATGAACTATGGGAACAGCATGGTTCATTACCTTGGGGAAATTTAGTCAATATCGCTGCAACGCTTGCCGACACTGGCTTTGTTATTGATGAGTATCTGGCTAACTCTTTCTCTGAACACCGCGGTCAGCTCACCCAGTTTGATGAAACAGCAGCTATTTTCTTCCGCTCAGGTAATGACTATAAAACTGGAGACAGGTTCATTCAAAAGGACTTGGCAAGAACATTACATCTTATTGCATCGAAAGGGAAAGACGGTTTTTATCGCGGGGAGGTAGCCGATACTCTCGTCGTCTGTGTTCACCAACACGGGGGCATAATCACTAAAAGTGATCTTGAAACCTATCATACTATCTGGCGTGAACCGATTCATTTCACGTTCGACTCTCTGGATATCTATTCCATGCCACCACCAAGTTCCGGAGGGATTGCCATTGGACAGATTCTCAAACTACTTGAGCCATACGATCTGGCACCATATACAGCAAAGTCTCCTGAATTCATACATCTGTTTTGTGAAATGTCGCGTTTGGCTTTTGCTGATCGTTCGGAATATCTTGGTGACCCTGAATTCTATGATATCCCTTCTGGATTACTCGACAGCACTTATCTTGGAAGTAGGCGCAGCACTGTCAAAGAAGATCATGCTTCCACTTCAGAATTAATCGGACCGGGAACCCCGCCACAGAAGGAGTCAGATCAGACAACCCATTTCTCTGTCTGTGATGCACAAGGGAATATGGTATCCATTACGTATACGCTGAACTCATCTTATGGCTGTAAACTGGTTGTAGATGGAGCAGGATTTCTACTTAACAATGAGATGGACGACTTTTCGGTTAAACCTGGTGTTCCAAACCTGTATGGTCTCATAGGCGGAGAAGCCAACAAAATCGAACATGGTAAACGTATGCTGTCTTCTATGTCTCCCACACTGGTTTTGCACAATAATCATCCTCTACTGGCATTAGGTGCCCCGGGAGGCTCAAAAATTATAACGGTGGTGGCACAAGCCATAGTTAACCTCACTCGCTTTGGTCTAAATCTACAGGAAGTTGTCAATACTCCACGATTCCATCACCAGTGGTTGCCGGATGTGCTCTATCTTGAAGAGAACTATTTCAGTGCTAAAATTATCAAGACACTAACCCGTTACGGCCATAACGTCAAAGAGCGCAGTCACTACAGTGATCTTCAGGCTGTGTACTTTGAACCGAGTGGACTGATTACACCCGCATCAGATCCACGCAATAGAGGTTGCTCTGGAGGATTTTGACTAAAACTACGTGAAGGTATAAGTTTAGTCGTTGTTTTCTGAAAGAATCAAGGCAAAGTTGATTTGTTTGTTTGTTGATTTGTTGCTGGGGGTTCTTTGTGTCCTTGGTGGCATTTGCGGACTCCCAAAACAATTGCTCCCGCACCTGCAATAGCTACCAAAAGATAAATAAGAAAACCGACTATTGGCACTTCAAACATAGCCATTAATATAACCAATCCTACCAGAAGCTGCCACCTCCCAAGCTCTTTCGGGGATGTTCTAAAAGCTCTTAATATCAAATAACCAACAAGGAATGCCACAACTATTTTACCCGCATAGAAAATTATTCCCCCAGAAATAGCTGTAAAGCTGGTGATGGGCAACATCAGGATTGAAAACACTAACGCTGTTGCTCCAATAGCAGCACCATCTCCGGATGACAGAATGAGTCCCACAATCATCAGAAGTAACGAAATAATCAGAATTACAAGACTAAAGGCAAAAACAAGCAGGGCTAAAAATCCGGTAGCTAATGACATGGAAAACCGATCTCTGAGCTGACAGAATGATTCCACTGCATAGCGACGGAAAACAGCTATAACAATAATTCCAAAAAGGAACGCCGCCAGTAATTTGGAGATGGCCAGAACCCAAGCTGTTGTAGAACCATCATCATCTTTTCCCTCTTCCCCGTCCTTAGTCTCACTACCAGAGACCCAAGCTGTTTTTCCTCCAATAGTGGCTCCCTCGGAAATCTCAATGTCAGTTGAATCTAATGCTTTGTAAGTCAAATTGCCGGAAATTACTGCTGAGGGATTGATCTGGATATGTTCCGCTTCCACTATTAGGTTACCTTCAAAAGTACCGTCAATTATTACGGTATCGCCTTTGATATTTGAGACATCACCTCTAACAGTTCCAGACATTTCAATTGACTGTCCCCAGATATTAGCGTCCCTGGTAATCACCGCTCCGGGACTGACTTCAATAAAACGACCGCCAGCAATGAGAGAACGGCCAATGTTACCATTAATTTCAATTTCATATCCGAAAGCTCGCAGAGTTCCATCTATACGACCAGTATGATGCAATTCCTGAGCAAAAACATTAGCTGAACCAGATATCTCTCCGTTAATAATAACACTGCTTGCAAATCCTAATAAATCACCGCCAATTAACCCATCTACAGTAATCTTATCACCAAAGGCATAAATATCTTCATCTATGTGGTGGAGGTTAGAGATATTTATATGATCACCGGACTCAAATACCGAGCCGCTAACTATACCTGCCAGAAAAAAGCCACAAAATACCAAAGCAATAGTAAAAACATAAGAGTTTATTAACCGACGTGAATTCACAAATATGCTCCGACCTTCAAATTAATACCTACCAAGTATAGATAATATCCCATACACACAAGGGACACAATTGACTTTGGGTATCTTTAATCCTGTGATATTTCATAATCATTACATACGGAATACGATTCCATATGTTGTTTCATACGACATCATATATTCCTGAACAAGTAAAAAAACTAGTCCGAAAATATAAGAGAATGCTATTGAGAGTCAATTCCCTTCAGGGTTATTTTATCTAAGATGGCTTAACTCAAGCGGTTGGATAGCCGATAACCTTAATAGTAAATTATCATTTGTAAACAGAGGATATTACAATGAATATGTTAGGTTTTTTTGCCAATCTTGGAAATAGCTTTCGCAATCATTATCTCCGTATGACGGACGATATTACAAAGAATCGTACTCCTGAACATTTTTACAGGTCGACTCCATCACAGAACATTAATCGTCTTGCTCCTAAAACTCAGACAGCCCCAATTGATAGATGGGAACCATCATTCGAACCATCACCAAAAAGCAAATCGGAGCAGCCAACACAGCAACAACAAATAAATCCTGAGCAAACCAACTCTGGCATACCTGTTGATACTCCTAAAACTGATGGAGCTGCATCGTCAGTTAAGATAGAACCTACTGATACATATCAACCAAGTGGAAATACTCCCTCAGAAGATACAAGCGAATCACCAAATGTCAATCCGGATGGAACTTACTCTCTGACACGCATTTCTCATCTTGACTATAAACTTGATTTACGTTTCGATTTGGCAGCAATTAGTCATACGGTACGCCATCTTGCTGGCGGAAATACAACCGATGTTGAACAACTGGTTTCCGCAGGATTTGGACTGTCTGCAGATTTTGCCCTAAAGGGCTTTCAGATAACACAGTCCAATATTCCAGAAAGTGAGAATTTAACTGCCGCTAATCTTCAAGCTCAAGGATTAAATTCAGATATTGCTCAGAAGGCTGGTCTTTTCCAGACTAACAGTCGTGATTTCGCTTTGCAGTCATTTTTTAACAATGCGGCAAGTCAGAGACAGTCTTACAAGGTATTATCACATGGTGGTTACCGACGTTCAGTAAATAAATTCGCCATGCGTTTCAAGTTTGATAACCATTTCAGCTTTTCCCATCTTCAGCGATTCAACGTGCAAACACAGAATATGGCACAACAGATGCCAGAATCGCTGGAAAAATATGTCAACTCCGCTGGTAATGTTGCTCAGGGCGGTACCAATAACATGATGTCTACATTCTTTGATGCCGTTGATACTTACCTTAACAATGCGGAGGATAAACTTCTCGATAAAACAATTTCTTCCTTTGAACAAGCAGCCGAAGAACTCGGTTTTTCAGGCCAAATGGTTGACATTACACGAGAGCATCTAACTGATTCTATTGAAGGATTCTTTGATCGTGTTGATACTGCTCTGGGTAAAATGCAATCACAATTCGCACCGAGCTCGCCATTCACTCCAGAAATTCCTATTGAGGATACGGCTATGCAACCGGGAAACATTATAGATCCAAGCCGCATTAATGATATGAACCAACCCATTGATGCCTAAGATATTATTCCTGAGCTTCGGTTGCGTAAATATGAATTAATCTGATTTGATTCGTATTAGAAAATGTTATAATCAGAGAATAGTAGCTCACTTTTCTATACTAAGATACAGATAACTGTTTTTTTCTTTGTCTTGACATTCCTGTGTCTGATCTATATTTGTATTAATGTGAAAGACACTATTGCTCATAATATCGCGCAAGTACACGGTCAGATTGCTGAAGCTTGCGAGCGCTATGATCGTGATGCCGACGAAATTACAATTGTAGCTGTTACCAAAAAACAACCTGCGTTAATGATAAGCATGGCTGTGGCAGCCGGGTTTCATAACATTGGTGAAAGCCAGGTGCAGGAAGCGGACAAGAAAATTTCTGAACTTGGACAGATTGCCAGATTTCATATGATCGGCCATTTACAAACCAACAAGGTAAAAAAGGCTGTTCAACTTTTCGATGTGATACAGTCTGTTGACACCTTGAAACTTGCTCAGGAAATTGATCATAGGGCTGGGATAGCAAATTTGAATATTGAATGCCTTATTGAAGTCAACTGCTCTGGAGAGAGCAAGAAATTCGGTATAGCTCCAGAGGATTACATCGATTTGATAAAGGAAGTTAAATCATTGCCAAATGTGACTCTGACTGGCTTAATGACAGTTGGTCTTTTTACCAACGATGAAGAAGCTATTCGGGCTACTTTCCGCAAAGGGCACAATCTTTTCAAACAAGGACGCGACATTGTAGGTGACCAGTTTGACACTCTCTCGATGGGTATGTCTGGTGATTTTCCATTGGCCATAGCTGAGGGAGCGACTATGATTCGCATTGGAACATCCCTCTTTGGCCCAAGACTTTGAAGTCCTAACAAGGACGCTCTCCTTCCTTTATTTATATCTGTTTTTAATATATGTTACAGGGAAATATGATTAATGTTTGAATCCACCTAATTTTCTTTTCTCATTTTTACAGAAATGATTATTTATGAAGGAAATCACATTGCAGGAAAAACTCCCGTATATTACTATTTGAAAAACTATTGTAATTGACTGACTCATATTTTGGATACACATTACAATTGTGGCTACGCTAAAATTAAATTCACCATTACAGTATGTCAAGGGGGTTGGACCGCGAAAGGCAAAAGCTCTCTCTGACCATAAACTTAATACGGTCAATGATCTCCTGTGGTATTTCCCAAGACAGTACCTTGATCGAACTATGATTATACCTATATCCGATCTAAAAGTTGATCAAACTGTAACTATTGTGGGACAGGTTAAAGCACATGGAGTTCTACACGGCAAACGCAGAAGATATGAAATTATTCTCGGTGACAGGACTGGCGCAGTCTCATTACTATGGTTTCGAGGCGTTCACTACTGGCAACGGCTTTTCAAAAAAAACCAGTGGTATGCTGCCACAGGAACTGTTGGTTATTTTCAGGGATTTCAAATTATACATCCCGACTTAGAACATCTTGAAGATGAAAGCGATCAAATGATTCATGCCGGACGTATTATTCCTGTATATCCACAGACTTCGGATTTAAACAAAATCGGTCTCAACAGTAAGGGGATTCGGCGGATTACTACCTTTATCTTTGAAAATCTGAGGGAACAAATAGCGGATCCTCTTCCACAAGCAGAAAAACAACGACTCCACTTATTAGGATTGCATGAGGCAGTGGAGCATATCCATTATCCTACTAATCGGAATCAAATCGAGTCTTGTAGACGACGATTAGCCTTTGACGAACTATTAGAGTTTCAGGCTATGGTACTCAACAGGCGTATGGAAAAGGAAATAACGATAAAAAAACACCATTACACCGAATCCGGTGATACTATAAATAAATTTGTGAAAAGTCTGCCGTTTAATCTTACTATTGGTCAGAATAACGCAATTGATGAAATAATTAATGATCTTGGACAGGAACGATCAATGGCGCGAATGTTACAAGGCGATGTTGGATGTGGTAAAACAGTAGTAGCAATTCTTGCAGGACTTCATGCGGTAAAAAATCGAATACAAACAGCGTTCATGGCGCCAACTGAGATTCTTGCCGAACAGCATTTTCACAATTGGCAGCTACCATTGGAAGAAGCCGGAGTAAGGTGCGCTCTTTTGACATCCAGTATGTCAAAGACAGAAAAGGATAAAATTGCTCATGATTGTAACCAAGGAGAGATTGGTATCCTGTTCGGTACACACGCACTCATCTATGATTATGTTTCGTTCAAACGGCTTGGGCTGGTCATTATAGATGAACAACACCGTTTTGGAGTCAAACAGCGCGACAAGCTTCACGCAAAAGGGGATAATCCCGACTTGTTAGTGATGACCGCCACACCAATTCCACGAACACTGGCTTTAACACTTTATGGTGATCTTGATATTACAACTATTCCTGACATGCCTCCAGGACGTAAACCAGTGCAAACCGTCTGGCGTACCCACGATGTGGCAGAGAAAGTTTATCAATTTGTCCGCGAAGAAATAAACAAAGGCGGACAAGCATACTTCATCTATCCGTTAATTGACAAAAGCGAACAACTGAATCTCTCCAGCGTCGAAGAAGCATATAAAGAGTTATCCAACAACCAGTTTTCCAACCTCAAAGTCGGGATGGTACATGGACGAATCAAACCCAAAGATCGTGACAAAATCCTAAATCAGTTCCACGACGGTAAACTTGATGTTCTGATGGCAACTACTGTGGTAGAAGTTGGTATCGACAATCCCAAAGCAACCCTTATGGTGATCGAACATGGTGAGCGTTTCGGGCTGGCTCAATTGCACCAGTTACGTGGCAGAATAGGACGGGGAGAAAAGCAATCCACTTTGGTAGCTATGGCTTATCCGCCTATTTCAGATATGGCGCATCGTCGTCTGGACTATTTTACTCAGACAACCGATGGATTCAAGATAGCCGAGGCTGATCTTGAACTACGTGGACCGGGAGAACTGTATGGCTTAAAACAGTCAGGGTTACCGGAACTTCGTACTGCACGCCTTTCAAGCGATTACGATTTACTCGAAGCTGCAAGGGAGTTGCTTGAATACCTATTTTCAGCCAATAAGAACCTTGACACCACATACCAAAATCTGTATACGTACTTGCAACAATCTATAATGACCAGAGAACTGACTCTGGGCGGAGGGTAAGATTGGAACAGATATGTAAATATGCACTTTATACTATGGAGTACACATTTTGACTGATCCAGAAAACAAAGAAAATTTTATGTTTTCCCAATTGGTATTATCGTTGCAAATGGGAGCTATGCAACAGATGGGAAAAATGGCTTCACCTGTTACAAACAAAGTTGAGCGCGACATGTCTATGGCACAGGCAAGTATTGATATGCTTGGCATGCTTGAATCCAAAACAAAGGGCAACCTTACTGAGGACGAAGAGAAACTATTGACTCACATCCTTTATGAATTGCGCATGAACTACGTGGAAGAAAGCAAAAAAGGGGATCAGAAACAGGAATCTGAAACAACTGGTTCAAAAGATGTTGATTCTGAGGATGATAAAAAGGAAGATGAATCCGAAAGTGGCGAAACTACAGATAGTTAATCATAGCCATACATTAGAATTGATTCCTTTTTATTAAAAAAAAGACTGGATATTCCTTTCAATTTTCCTTTTTAGTTGGCTCTATGCTTTATTTATCGTGTATAATTAGTTGAGACAGAACCGAATACACACATATTGCGACCGATTTAGCTTGTTTTTTCTTTGATGGCAGCTATATTGCATATAAATGAAAGTGACTGAACAACTGATAGTTAGGCCAAACATTTCAAGGTCTGCTTTGATTGCTGAATTTGGTGATTCAGTTGAGTTTGACAAACCGTTGGCGCCGCTTACAAGTTTTAAGACCGGCGGACGAGCGAGTTATTTTATCGTCGTGCGGAAGTTGGATGATATTGCACATGCAATAACCTCAGCGCGGCAATTTGGATTACCATATTTTGTTATTGGTGGTGGGTCGAACCTTCTGATTTCTGATGATGGTTTCGATGGACTGATAATCAAAGTGGATGTTACTGGCATACAACTTGTTAACGAAACAGTAATAGAATGTGGCGCTGGAGAAAATCTTATGTCAGTTGTGGAATTTGCCGCAACTAAATCACTTGCAGGGTTAGAATTTGCTGCAGGAATCTGGGGAACAGTCGGCGGGGCTGTTTATGGAAATGCAGGCGCTTTTGGCGGCGAAATGAGTGATGTTATTCATGAGCTTAAACTTGTTGATTCGGAGGGGAAATATAAAACTGTCGATAAACAATACTGTCACTTTGCCTACCGCTATTCACATCTAAAAAAAACTAAGGAAGTGCTTGCAATTGTCCGAATAAAATTAGAGAATGGAATTCGGAACGAGATTCAGAAAAATATCGCCGATAACCTGGCTGTTCGTCGAAAGAAGCATCCGGACAAACTGACAGCAGGATGTTTTTTCAAAAACATCCATGACGCTTCTCAACCGCATGGTAAGCTTTCGGCTGGTAGTTTACTTGAAAAAGCGGGAGCTAAGGAGCTTTCGGTTGGTGGCGCTAAAGTTTACGAGAAACATGCAAACATGATAGTCAATACTGGAAATGCCACATCGCACGATATTCACTCTCTTGCTACGATTATGAAAGAACGTGTGCGAGAGAAGTTTGGCATCGAACTTGAAGAAGAAATTACCAGAATTGGTAATTTTTAGTGGAAGGAGAAAGCCTATCGAGCTATTTATAAGTAACTGATATGTACCGATTACTATAGAGTGATTGTGAATTTAAAAGTAACAAGGGCTTTCATTACTGCCCTGTCCATTATAATAGGCATTACGTTTAGTATCTACCCCGAAGCAAATGGAGCGTCGGGCTTTACAATGTCTATGTATAAACCGGCGTCTAAAGTGTCATTATATGCTGAACCTTCTGACCAGCTGTCGGTATCTCTTGGATCGCCGGTCTTCCCTCCTCTGTCAAACCAACTGAAATTTAGTCCAAGACAAGTCCATTCCAACTTTGAAAACAGCTCACTTCGATTTAACACAGAGCTGTCTAGAAGAGGAAGACACACCACTTCGCTAATCCCTGTATCTGTGAATGCCGAACGATATTCTGCTTTTAGAAGACAGAAAAACATAGATTCAAAATTTTATACCCTTGTCAACGGCTCCTTGAAAGAAACTCAAAGAAAAAACGCCAAAAGTGGCTTAGGATTCAGCGTTAACTTACCAAAACGCTTGAACAACATTTTTGGTAAAGGCGGTGCTGGACTGCGTGTCACCGGTAATCGCCGGATTATGTTCTCAGGACGGTCCCAGTGGACAGATGCTGCCAAATCTTCAACTTTCCAACAGAGTAAGTTTCCATCCCTTCACATGGAACAGATATCCAAATTCCAAATTACCGGTACTATAGGCAGCAAAATAACAGTCAAAGTTTCCCAGAACAGTCAGACCGATATTCCTTTAGCCAATCGGCTCCAGATTCGATACAAGGGTGATGAGGATGATATCCTTAGAGCAATTGAGGTCGGCAATACTAATCTTGCATTGCAAAATAGCAAATTTGTTGGATATTCAGAGCGCATCAATGGGCTATTCGGAATTAAAGCTGAGGCTCAAATCGGAAATTTCCATTTAGTCGGAATCGCCTCCCAAGAAAAGGGATCATCAGAATCAGCCAGAATCACTCCTTCAGGTGAAGAAAGTGCTAAGGTTATACGTGACAATGAATATCAGGAGAGAAGGATATTCGACCTTGGTCATGCAGATGACTTTCAGCAAGGAGACTCAATAAAAAGGATTGAAGTCTACCAAGCTCTCAGAGGAACAGAGACGGAGCGTCCGGGTACCGCAATTTATGCTGAAATGTTAGTTGATCCCAACAATCCGTCTAAAAATAGCACGGAAAATGAAGGTTACTACGAGAAGAGAGATGATGGAGTTGATTTGATTTCCGACGAGGAGTATGATTTTTTCACCTATCCACAAACCAACCAGCACTACATCTATTTCACGTCAGCTCCCAGACAGTATTCAATTGGCGTTTATATGGAGGTCCAACGAGGTGACAACACTTACACGGTAGGAGAAATATCAGACACAGCCACGCTCAAGTTGATATACTCACCCAGTGCTGATTCTACATATAGCACCTACGATTTAATGTGGCGCAACTGTTACTCCGTAGGCCGCGGGCAGAATATCAACGACTTCGATATAAAAATATACAAAGGACTCAGAGGAAATGAGAACAGGTCCGAAAGTGTTAGCGATCAAACAATAGATGGTGTTGGCACACAGTCATATCTCGAAATTTTAGGATTAGATCAATACGATGGTACTCGGAATATCCCAGATGGCAAATTCGATGATCGTGAGGCAATATATAGAAGTGACTGGGGTCTTTTGATATTTCCTGATCGACGTCCTTTTGATACTGATCGCACTTTCAAATATGAGAATGGTAATGAATCACAAGAATTACAAGTGAGAGTGCCAAAAATATACGACGTTTCCTCTGGAACTGATAAGACAGATGCCAGCAAGTATTTCCTCAAAATCTTTACTAAATCTCGTAGTTCTACAATTCGTCTCGGACGTCCAAACATTATTGAAGGCTCTGAAAAGGTAACTGTTAACGGTCGTCGGTTACAGAAAGATGTTGACTACAGTATCAACTACAGTTTTGGTCGGATAACACTCCTTTCCGACGATGCAACCGATCCAAATGCCGATATCAACATTGACTTTGAATATGCTCCTTTCATTGCCACCAAAAAGAAAACACTCTTTGGCGCACGAGCCGAGTATGAACTTGGACGGGATTTCAAGATAGGGTCTACTGTCATCTATAAATCTGACAAAGCAGAAAATCGCAAACCAAGAGTAGGACAAGAAACAGCTAAATCGTTAATCTATGATATAGATGCATCCTTAAAACTCCATCCAAATTTCCTGACTTCCGCTCTTGATGCGCTGCCACTTATTTCAACCGAGTCACAATCTAAATTATCATTATCCGCTGAGATCGCCCAATCCCATCCCAATCCAAATGTCGATGACGTAGCATATATTGATGATTTTGAAGCTTCTACTGAGAGACTTTCACTTGGCACTTTCCGTACTAATTGGAAAAAAGCCTCCAAACCTTATCAGTTGAAACAGTCAATAAATGAGGAATGGGAAAGATCCCAGTTACTGTGGCACAACTTGAGGGTAGCTCCACAATATGAAGATATCTACCCTGCGAAAAATAACGATATTGGGCAGGGAACGATTCGAAGCATTCGCTTTGTGTTCCGACCAAACCACATAGATACCACATGGGATTCCACTGAAACCGACGGTTGGTATGTTGATGATACCACTCAGATAAATATCGAAAATCCAAGCCGCGTTTCATGGGCAGGTGTTGCACGATCTTTCAAGGGACGAATCGACGCTGAAAGGGCACAACTCTTTGAATTTCGAGCTAGGGCAACAAGTAATAGCGGCATTATGCACATTGAGTTTGGGCGTATCAACGAAGACATAAATGGTGATGGCAACGCATTTACTGAAGACATAGGCGTTATCGGAGATTTCGAGGAGAGTGAGGATGTTGGACTTGATGGTTTAACAGATCAGGAAGAACCGCACTACAACCCAATAACAAATCCCGACCCTAATCACGACAATTGGTATTTTTATGGGGAAGGAAAATGTCCTCGGACGGATTGCAGTGATCTTGAGAATGAAGATGCTTGGAACGATTCCCTGTACTATGAATGGCTTAACGGCACTGAAGGAAATAAAAGCGATTATGACCATCTTGAGATTCCCGATGAGGAAGGATACAGTGGCCCGTTTAATACCGACGATGGGTATTTCTCTTATCGGATAGCGCTCGATCCCGATTCATTATGTGAGTTTCGGGTTGATACCACGGCTTATCCAACAGGGGCAGAAACACCATGGTATACGTATCGTATTCCCATCCGAGACTCGCTCGCGATGGACTCACTAATACTTTCAGCTGAAAATGACGCTGCCCTGCAACCATCATGGAATAAAATCGATCACATTCGTGTGTGGTTTGAAGGTGTTCCTGGACAGACTTGGTCTGATACCATTGAAATCGCTGACTGGTATTTTATACAGTCCAATTGGCAGGATACTATTGTAACCAAAAGTGATGATAGCAAAACAAAATTTGTAGTCGCCTCCGTTAGTGAGGAGGACGGAACATTTACAGCACCTTCCAGTGTCGACGCCTACACCGATCCGAATACCGATATCACAGAATCGCAGCGTGGCTTACTTTTGCAATTTAAGGAGATGGATAATCGCGACACCTGTCTGGCTGTCAAGAATCTCATTTCTATTGACCGATACTCAGGTTATGGCAAATTGAAGATGTATGTCCATGGTGAATATAAAGACCCACTCAACGAAGGGAAGGTATGGTTTATCTTCCGCCTTGGTACAGACTCAACTAATTTTTATCAGCAACGAGTACGGCTATGGGATGGCTGGGATCCACGTAACCACATAAATCTTGTCTTTAATGAAATAACAGCTTTGAAGGATTCGGAACAGAGGAAAATTCCAAAGAGTGAGTGGTCAGAAATTAACGTTTACAGTAACGATCCTGACAGTACACTTCGAGTTTGTGGTAATCCCAATTTGAATTCTATCAAATATTTCGCCGCAGGGATTATCAACAGCGATTCAATCAATGATGTATCAGGAGAGGTCTGGTTGGACGAGTTACGAGTATCTGATGTTCGCCGCGATGTTGGTACTGCCGGCCGTATATCAGTTAACGGAAACCTGGCAGATATTGGCACTTACAGCTTTTCGTATCAATCTAAGGATCCATATTTTCGCAACATCTCTACCTCAACACGTGGCGGGTCAAGCTCAAATCTTGGAAGCGGAGAAACACAAACAAGTATGTCCTATTCGGCAACAGTTAATGTCGATAAGTTTATACCTAGATCATGGGGAGCAAAAATCCCAGTTAAATTAACCTATTCAAAGTCAACCACAACACCTCTACTGAGAAGTAATTCAGACATAGTTTTGCCTGAAGAACTCCGAATCGAAGAACAAAGTGTGAGCGAATCCCGTACACTTCGAGTCTCTCCTAAATTCAGTAACAGGGGTGGAAATCTTCTATACGCTTTGTTGCTAAATCGTCTGACTACTTCGTTTTCCTACCGACGTAACACACGAAGCTCAGTAAATACTCCATACAGCTTCGGTGAAAGTTATAATGTGCAATCCGGTTTTGATTTGGGAGTCAAGAGTCCTCCGACCATACCAATTTTCTTCTGGACCAAGTGGATTCCCATCGCTAAAAAGACATCTGAATCGCACCTCGGTTTGTACCCAAGTCGGTGGACTGTTTCCGGCAACTACGACCGCAATCTGACTATTACTAATAATATCAGTGGCGACTGGCAACATGATCTGAAGCGAAACTTCAAAGCAAGTATGGATGTTCAGTATAAGGTCTTTGAAAATTTGACTTCCAGTCTCCGTCTGGAGACACGCCGTGATCTGAGCGAATCTGACACTGTCAGTATATCTCTGAAGAAAATCAAATTGGGACAGGAGTTAACTTACAATCAGACATTCAGTCTTTCCTACGATCCAAAGTTATTCTCGTTCTTTGGAACAAAATGGTCATACAGTGCGCGGTATCGTGATAATTGGAATCGTTCATCCGAATCGCGTCACTCTACGCTCAGCCGTTCATGGGGAGTAAACGGAACTTTTGATCACATTAAGCTCCTCGGAGGAAAGAGCTCATCAAGAGGAGGGCATCGCCGTAGTCAGCAACGTGGCCGTCGGAGCCGCAAAGCGGATGTGGAAAAGGATTCAGATAGACCTTTCTATGATCCTCCTCTAGCTGTTCTTCGGTTTTTGACAGGATGGATAGAATCACCCAGCTACAGTTACAAAGAGGATTTCAATTACTCACTCCCCGGTATGGCTTCCAGACCTGAATTGAAATACCGCTTTGGGCTAACCAGAGATCCAGACGTACTAACTGTATCACAGACTCGTAATTCCTCTTCAACTCAAGGGAAAAACTACGAACTTTCAAGCGGTTTCAAATTGCTTGGAGGAATCGTTACCGACGTACGATTCAAACGAAGCATTAATGAAGACCTCATCAAGCAAGGGAGTTTGTTCAGAAACATATCAACGAACTGGCCAGATCTGACTATTAATATTTCTCGTTTCACAACACTTCCACTGATCAAGGGCGTTGTAAACAAACTCATTGATGTTCTGGCACCTCGTACAAGCTATAGCCGTAGCACTAAGGAAACAATTGATATAGATGGCGGATATGTTACCTCACGATCGGAATCAATCAACCAAAATCCCCTATTGCAGATCAACTTAAAACTTTTCCGAAAGCTGTCTGTATCTGCTTCATATAATTTATCGAAGAGCACTGAGGAAAACCACAACAGAATCAATGGCGACCTCCAATCAACATCCATTTCAACACGCAAGACGTTTGGAGCTTCTACTAAATATCAATTTTCTGCACCAAGTGGTTTCAAATTACCAATTTTTGGCAGGATAAAATTTAAATCTACTATGTCAATTTCGCTCGATGTCAAAAAGAACATGAGCACAACAGAGAATTTTGATGTTAACGACAATCTTACCTCTGCCACAAATAAATCCGAATTCCGCATAACACCGGATATATCGTATACCTTTTCACAAAAAATCCGCGGCGGTCTTAGTATGCAGTGGTCCGACACCGATAGTCGTAACCGCAAGAGCCACCTTCGGGAAGTGAAGCTGTGGGTAAATATTGATTTCTAATTTACCCGTAGTGATTTCAGAAAGTAGAAAATAACCGTGAGCTGCAAATCCTACTTGTGCACATCTATTCTGGAAATATGTTATTTCCATTGACTTGAACGAGTGTATTTCTATTATTAACTGTATGGTCTGTATAGAGCTTTCCCCCTGTTTCATATTCTGTTATCGGTTTTTGTGATGCATTGTTTGTCAATGAAAACAGTACAGCTATCCTTTGACAGAAATGGCTGGTGGTTTGAGTGAGACACATTTTAGACAAATATTCACCTGAAGCTTTGTCTAACAAAAGAGAAGTTTTTACGAAGTTTGTCTTTAACACTACAATATGGACAGAGAAATGATAGAAAAACTCAGAGACTTTCCTGCTGTTGAGGAACTTCTTCAACACAAGGAGCTAACAGTATCAGTAACTGCAATTCCACGTCCCGTAGCAGCAGAAGTAGTCAAGAGGGTTGTTGCCGATTCTAAGATGCAATTGAAAAAAAATGGTAAGTCCATCTCGCATCGTCGCTTGCTCAATAAAATCCGTAAGGCATTGGTCCAATCTCGACAGCAGGAAATTACGAAAGTAATTAATGCTACCGGCATTGTAGTGCATACTAACCTTGGAAGAGCGCCGTTATCAGAATCATTATTTGACGCTGTCAAGAAGACAGTCACCGGTTACGGTAATGTCGAATTCGATCTTGCACGAGGAAAAAGAGGAAACCGCGGGGTTGCTTGTGAAAAATACTTGGCTCTTCTCACTGGCGCGGAGGCAGGCACGGTTGTAAACAATTGTGCTGCGGCTTTATTTCTTATGCTCAACACTCTGGCAAACCGCAAGCAGGTTGTTATTTCACGCGGAGAACTCGTTCAAATTGGCGGCGGTTTCCGTATCCCTGATATTCTTAAAAAATCCGGAGCAAAATTACGTGAGGTAGGAACTACAAATATAACTACTGAAAAAGATTACGCTGATAATATCGAGGATGGACGCACAGGACTTATATTGAAAGTGCATAAGAGCAACTTTGTTCAAGGCGGATTCACTAAAGAAGTCGATCTGAATAAACTGGTAGCTCTTGGGAAAGAACACAAGCTATCGGTAATCAATGATCTCGGCAGCGGCGTCTTTATTGGTACGCATGAAATCCTTGGATATACTGAGCCAACCGTAGGTCAGTCAGTCAGAGCCGGCGCTGACCTTACGTCGTTTTCAGGAGACAAGCTACTCGGTGGTATGCAAGCAGGTTTGATTGTTGGTAAATCTGAATATATAAAGAAAATCAAACACAATCCACTGTTTCGCACAATGCGTGTTGACAAAATAGTGTTCTCGGTTTTGGAACATTTGTTGAGCATCTATCTGAGTGGTGATTTCCGTAAGGAGATTCGTCTATGGGAAATCCTCTCGATTCCCGAATCCGAACTTTACAATCGAGGCAAAAAACTTATATCAGATATTGGGCATCCGTCTGGTATTTCAGTTGAATCAACCAAGGCGTTTGTAGGCGGTGGAGCTTTGCCTGAATCTGACATTCCCTCGGTAGGAATTGTATTTTCTTCTGATTTCAAAGCGACACGACTGATGAATCAATTTCGCAGTAATAACCCTCCTATTATCGGTCGCATTGAAAACGAACAGTTTATCCTTGATCTCAAAGCAGTTAGCATAGACGACTTGCCGGTTATCACTTCTGCTATCAGGGAAGCAATTAGATAGGTAATAGATGATTGTTATAGGTACCGCTGGCCATATTGATCATGGTAAATCTTTAATTGTAAAACGCCTTACAGGAACTGATCCGGATCGTCTGCCTGAGGAAAAAACACGGGGAATGACTATTGATCTTGGATTTGCTTTCTATCAGTTAACAGATAATAAAACCGTCGCTTTTGTTGATGTTCCCGGGCACGAACGCTTTGTAAAAAATATGATAGCCGGCGCAGGGGGCATCGATGCGGTTATGCTGGTAATTGCAGCAGATGACGGCTGGATGCCACAAAGTGAAGAACATTTTCAAGTTGTGAGACTTCTCGGAATCAGACATGGATTAATAGTTATTAACAAAATAGATATTGTTGAAAGAGACTGGCTGGAACTTCTTGAGAATGATATCAGGGACAAAGTGGCTGGGTCTTTCCTTGCCGATGCTCCTATTCTATCTGTCTCTGCTCAAACTGGCGAAGGATTTGATGTATTAAAATTGCACCTTAATGATATGACACAAAAGGTACAGTCTCGCAAGGATATCGGAAAACCTCGTCTGAGTATCGACCGATCATTCGTTCGTCCCGGTATCGGTGGAATAGCAACTGGTACACTCCGTAGTGGAAGTTTTAAGTTTGGACAAACAGTTTCTCTGTGGCCATCTCGAGTAACAGCTAAAATAAGGTCACTCCAATCTGTAGGCCAGAATGTTGAAATAGCTACTCCTGGACAGCGCACCGCTATATCGCTCACTGGAATCAACCAAGAACAACTTGTACGTGGGGGAGTAATCACCTACCGTACAGATCTAACCTTCTTTGAAGATTACCCGATATTGGCTCTTTCTTTTGAACTTCTCAAGAATTCTCCGATTTCGATCGTCGATCGACGTCGGGTTTTAATGATAGTAGGTACTACCGAAATTGAAGGTGAATTACGATTGTTTGGTGAAAGAGAACTAAAACCCTCTCAAGAAGGAATTGTTTTCTTCAAACCAGACAAGCCAATATATACTCTGATTTGCGATCATTTTATTATTCGTCTCCCAACTCCTATGGTTACACTTGGAGGAGGTATAATTCTTGATCATCTAAAACATTTTCCTCGTCGCAGGTTGCTGAAGAATTTTGAATATCTACGACAGCGGCTGTCAGGACAACTTGAGGATTTGATACTATCAGAGCTTCAAAAACACATACTTATCTCACGAGAGCAACTGCTTGACAAAACTGATTTCTCAAAAGACGAAATTAAGAAGACTGCAAATAAGATGTATAAAGAGAGACAGGTTGGTTTCTTTGAAGATTATGTGTTCCGTTTTGACGTTCTCAAAGATGCGATAGCGGCTCTACATATCAAAATAGTCAAATATCTCGACAGTAAACCGCACTTGAAAGGAATACCGCTTGAGCAAATAATCCGACTCTCCCCTTTTATAGCCGAGACAACAGATATCCTCGTCAAACAGATGGTGTCAAACGGAACACTTATGAAATCTGCTAGTGACTACAATTTAAGTGGTCGCAATATGAGTCTTAAAGGTCCAGTCAAAAAAGCGTATAATGAAATTATGACCCTTCTGCAACAGGAAAAATACACTCCTCCAACTCTATCCAAATTAGCCGATAAAGGCAAATCATACAGGGAGGCAATCAGGTTCATTTTGGATTCTGGCGAAGGTTACAAATGCGGAACGAGCTTTGTATTTCTCAGTGAGGTCTGGGAAGAGATTGTTCAATTTGTACAAAAGAAGCTCTCGTCCTCCCCTCCTCTGTCAGTTTCTGATTTGCGCGAGCGGTTTGGGTTTACTCGAAAGTTTGCTATTCCTGTTCTTGAAGAAATGGACAGTATAAAATTAACCCGCCGAGAAGGGGATGTCCGTATAAAAGGAGAACGTTTTGCAAACAAGGAGTTTGATTTCTAACGCCCGTATCTACACGATGATGGACAATTTGACTGTAGATTCGATGGTTATTGAACAAGGGAAAATTATTGCCATCGGAAATGGTCTCGAACGGGCGAGTATTTTCCGCAAATATAATCGTATTAATCTTCACGGACGAACTATAGTTCCGGGTTTTGTGGATGCTCACACACACTTTGTGTATTTTGCGTTATCGCTAGGACGAGTGTGGCTACAGGAATTTGATTCACTTGATGCCTGCCTTAGCGAAATTAAACGATTCAGCATTGGATTGGGGAAAAAAGAATGGGTAGTAGGGTCAGGCTACTATCCTGACCACTTCCGCAGGCGTGTCGAGCCTGACCGTTTCATGCTTGACAAGGTTACAGGTGAGCGTCCTGCTTTTATTTACTCAAAGGACCAACATACAGCATGGGTAAACAGTAAAGCGTTGGAGATTGCAGGGATATCAAATCGTACCCGTGACCCTGAAGGTGGCGAGATAGTTAGATTCTCTGATGGAACCCCCTCTGGCATATTACGTGAGAAAGCCGCCTACCAACGAGTATTTGACTGTATCAATCCTCCCACAAAAGAACAGCTCGATCGATATTACCGTAAAGCTTTACAGATTGCCTATCGTCGTGGAGTAACGGGCATACATTCTTTCGACGGTCCTGACTCGTTTGAATACCTAATGGGCTTAGCCGAGAAAAATATGACTGGCCTGCGGATAAATAGTTATCCATTAGCCGAACTGCTACCCAATTTACGCAAAACTAATACACAGTATGGAGTTGGGACAGACTTTTTCCGTATAGCTGGAGTAAAACTGTTCGCAGATGGATCACTTGGTAGTCAGAGCGCACTCTGTTTCAATAAATATACCGATGGTAAAAATTATGGCATAGAAGTAACGACCCCAAAAGAGATTCTCCGTATCGCACGCTCAGCGGCAAAACTTGGATTGCCATGCGCAATTCACGCTATTGGGGATCGTGCTGTTTCCAATGTACTCGATGCTTTGGAAAAGGCGCCGTCATTACAATCTCCAGCACGACACCGCATTGAACATCTTCAACTGATGAGGAAAAAGGATATTGATAGAGTAAAATGCTTGGGGATTGTGGCTTCGATGCAACCCTCACAATGCCTATCCGACATATATATGATGCGAAAATACTGGAGCTCTCGTGTCGCCAATGCTTATATCTTCAGGACATTGCTCGACCGTGGAATTGATTTGGCTTTTGGATCGGATGTACCAATTGAACCACTTGATCCAATCGCAGGTATTGCTGCGGCTGTGCGTCGGGCTCGTCCTGGAAAGCGGGATATTTTCTACCCGAAAGAGCGTATTACTGTTTATGAAGCACTCTATAGCTTTACTGTTGGACCGGCTATCGCAGTCGGCCAATCTCAATGTCGCGGAAGACTAATACCTGACTATCCTGCCGATTTTGTAATATTGTCGGACGATATCACTCGAATCGCAACTGGTCGGATTGGTGATATCAAAGTTTTAGGTACGGTTATAGATGGTAAAGTAAAATACCATCATGAGTCATTATCTCTATAAATATAGATGACTCATAAGCGTCGGATTAATGAACTTAATAGTAATTGTCAGCTATGCTTGTCCGATTGGTTCGCAAGGACAATGCGGGCGTTTTGCTGAAGTCCTTTTAAGCGAGGACGGGTAAGAGGGGTACCTGCTGTCAGATTTAGGAATTCCTCGCGGGTTTTCATCTTGAGTATCTGCCGAGCATCAAGAAACTCCCCCACTCCATTATCGGGTAAAAATTCAGTATGGTTTGTCTGTTTAGCTTGATTATTGTATGGACAGACTTCCTGACAAATATCGCACCCGAACAGCAAGCTGTCAGTCTTGTCGGTAAGACTATCGGGAATGTGTGATGGTCGTTCGATGGTAAGATATGAAATACATTTTCTCGAATCGATGACTTTGTCTGGCAGAATCGCCCCGGTTGGGCAAGCATCCACACAAAGTGTGCACTTACCACAGTGATTATTATCTCCGCTATATGGTTTATCCGGTTTCAACTTAACTGAGGTAAGTATCTCCGAAATAAAAAACCACGATCCGAAAGTGCGATTTATCAGCATACTGTTCTTACCTACAAATCCTAATCCAGCCTTTGCAGCATAAGCACGTTCGAGAAAAGGACCGTAGTCAACATACCAGAAAAAATCATGATCTGTTTTACTACCGAGGGAATCTTTCATTTTTTCAATCAGATGTTTTACCATTCGGGAGATTACTTTATGGTAATCTCTCCCCCGCGCATAGCGCGAGACACGCCCATATCCATCAAGTAATCCTTTAGTATTTGGCTGGAAGTAGTTGACACCCAACATAATAAGCGATTGCGTACTTGGCAATAATTGGCGTGGATCAGTTCGTCGATTAGCCGATTTGGCTAACCATTTCATCTCAGCGTGGTGCCCTTGCTCAAGCCAGTGAGACAACCGCTCTGTATCATCGGGAATAACATCGGGAGTAGTAATTCCACACAGATCAAATCCACAGGCGGCAGCTAGTCGCTTGACGATTTCTGAGTTCAGCATAGAATAAGTATAACAAGTTTGATAACGAACAGCACGAAGATATTTAGGGCTTGCCGAATAATTAATTATTATGTACCACAATCTCAAATTCGCGTAGCGGGCGGCCTTGTGTCGCCCGTTTCTACACACACAGCGGAGACAAGCCCCGCTGCTACGCGAATAGAATGTTTATCAAGTGCAAGCCTTTTAAGCTATTTATAACAAAACCCTTTCACTTGAAACAATACAAAACATGCTTATCTATTTATGAACAAAGAACTTACCCGCCTGTCGAGCGGACAGGTACTTTATTCAGCAGACCCTATTTAAGAAATGTAAATCAGGTAAACCGAAATCATTTTCAATGAATTTGGCAGGAGCTAATCACCTATCACGGTAAGTATAATTCCATATTTGAATACGAAACAGTTACTTCTTCACTTCTTCCATCAAATACTTATGCATTGCTTTAGCAGCTTTCTTTCCTGCACCAGCTGCCAGGATAACGGTTGCACCACCGGTAACGATATCACCTCCCGCATAGACACCTTTACGGGAAGTTTGCATCGTCTCCTCGTTAACCGTGATATTGCCCCACTTGTTACTGTCAAGTCCGGGAGTGGTTTTGGGAATCAACGGATTAGATGCGTTACCAATAGCTACAACAACGAGGTCTGTTTTCATAACAAAGTTTGAGCCTTCTATCGGTACTGGCCTGCGGCGTCCGGAATCATCCGGTTCACCAAGTTCCATTTTTATGCACTCCATAGCTTTTACCCTGCCTTGATCATCACCGATGTACTTGACCGGATTAGTCAGCAAATGGAATTGCACTCCCTCTTCTTCGGCGTGATGGATCTCTTCAATACGGGCAGGCATCTCTTTATCACTTCGACGGTAGACAATGCGAGCGTTCTCAGCCCCTAAACGCAAGCCTGTACGGACTGAATCCATAGCGGTATTTCCACCGCCGAGAACAGCAACATTCTTTCCACGAATAATCGGCGTGTCGTATTCATCAGGATCAAAGGCACGCATCAGATTAGAACGAGTAAGATACTCATTGGCAGAATAAATACCGATTAGGTTCTCGCCCTCGATACCCATAAAACGTGGCAATCCGGCGCCGGTACCGATGAAGATAGCATCATAGCCCATCTCGAATAGTTCGTCGATAGTATCCATCTTACCAACAACAGTCGAGTTTTCGAATTCCACGCCCATATCACCCATAAAATCACATTCTGCCTGCACGATGGATTTTGGAAGACGGAACTCAGGTATGCCGTAAACGAGCACACCGCCCGGTTTGTGCAGAGCTTCGAATACCGTAACAGCGTGGCCAAGTTTGATAAGATCTCCTGCAACAGTCAATCCAGCCGGGCCGGATCCAACAATGGCTACTTTACGTCCTGTCGAGGGAGCAATTTCAGGGAGTTTTACTAGCTTGTTGTCACGCTCGTAGTCTGCTACATATCTTTCCAGATGCCCAATTGCTACGGGCTTTCCCTTTTTACCAGTTACACAAACTATTTCGCACTGTTCTTCCTGTGGGCATACTCTGCCGCAAATTGCTGGTAGAGAGTTGGTCTCCTTGATTTTGCGTGCCGCCCCTGCAACATCCTTCTCGAGAATCAAACGGATAAATCCAGGAATATCAACTTCAACAGGACAGCCATCGACACATGGTTGATTTGGACATTCGAGGCAGCGCAAAGCTTCATTGTAAGCCTGTTCATCAGTCAGACCGTTGGGTACTTCATTAAAGTTCTTAACGCGTTTGGATGGTTCCTGCGAGAGCATAACCTCACGCGGGAGCTTCATCCTCTCTTTAACTTTAAGTTTGTTCGGTCCCTCTGGTTTTTTCTTCTTTTTTTTAGCGTCGCTCATCGTTGTCGCACCTTCCTATTTCGTCCCGGCTTGCTCTTCGGGATACTTAAACTTCTTAACTGACTCAGCCAGTTTACACCCAGGATCTCCAAGGAAACGCTTCATAGATTTATGTTCCTGCTCGCGATAAGCTTCAAGCCGCGACGTAAGTAAATCAAAATCGACTAAATGGCCGTCAAAATCAGGACCGTCAACACAGGCAAACTTGGTCTCATCACCTATCTGCACGCGGCAACCACCGCACATGCCGGTACCGTCAATCATCAGAGGATTCAGTGAAACCCAAGTAGGGACATTGTATGGTCTAGTCATATTACTGAGAAACTTCATCATTGGAACCGGCCCGACAGTCATAATCATACCGATAGAGACTCCATCATCCAATAGTTTCTTCAACGGATCGGTAACAAATCCATGATGACCATACGACCCATCATCGGTACACACAATCAGTTTATCGGAAACCTCTTTGTGTTCTTTCTCATAGAATAATAAGTCCTTTGTTCTGGCACCAATGATAGTAATGACTTTGTTGCCGGCTTCCTTGTAAGCCTTAGCAATGAGGTGTATCGGAGCAATGCCGATACCTCCGCCAACCACACAAGCAGTACCCCAGTTTTCCACTGGGGTTGGCATCCCAAGGGGTCCAACACAATCTGAAATCTCCCCACCGGCTTCAACAGTTGTCATCAAAGCTGAAGTTTTCCCCACCACCTGATATACAATAGTCAGTAGCCCTTTATCACGGTCAAGTCCGGCAATGGACATAGGAACACGTTCGCCGTGTTCGTTGACGCGCAAAATAACAAACTGCCCCGCCTTTGCTTTGGAAACGAGTCGTGGAACCTCCACCAGCATTTTCCAAGTCATATGGCCAATTTGTTTATTGTCTATAATCTTAGGCATTACACCTCCAAAGTTGTCAATATCTTGCAAGTATAGCGCCTAACTTTTCAAAATCAATAACTTTTTGAACTAAAAAATAGATTCCCTCCTATATTTTTTCCATTTTCATAAGAGGTTGTCTTATTTTGAAACAAACTGCCCCATAAGCAGAAAATAATGTGGAATTTTTTATCCTAATAAAATATTTTCTCTCTATTGAATTTTAAGAACTAAAGTATATATTCATTGGTCGATATAGTGTAGTAATATAAGTTTTTTGTAGTGAGGTGAGCTATGGCTAATATCAAGACAGTGAACGACTCCATAATTGGCTTCTCCGGCTACCCGGATGATACTATAATGGAATACGAAAGTACTTTTGGAGCAAACCACTATGTACGCCAAAACATGGTCGTACGTAAGACCGAAGGTATTTGGTTATACAGTCAGGACGGGAATAAATATCTGGACTGCTTAGCAGCATATTCTGCAGCCAACTTGGGGCACCATCATCCAAAAGTAGTCAAAGCTCTTGTAGAAGCATTACAGGTTGGATATGGCTCAGTAATCTCTAACGTAGTCTATACCGATACTCTTGGACTCTTTCTCAAAAAGCTGGCAAATCTGGTTCCACAATTGGGACCCCGCTTCGGTGAAGAGGGAAACAAGGTTTTGCCAAAGAACGGTGGTGTTGAGTCGGTGGAGACTGCAATAAAAATGGCGCGCTTCTATGGCTTCATGCAGAAAGGTATTCCCGATGGCAAGCAGGAGATTATTGTCTTTAACAATAACTTCCACGGACGTATGATAACAATAGTATCGTTCTCCTCTTCTAAAAGCTACAAAGAGGGATTTGGCCCCATAACACCCGGATTTAGACTTGTGGATTATGGCAACCTCGATGAGGTCGAAGACGCTATCACTGAGAATACCTGTGGTATACTGGTAGAGCCAATGCAGGGTGAAGGAGGAATGTATCGACCGCCGGATGGTTTCCTTAAGGGTTTGAGAGATATCGCTGACAAGAATGACTTGCTTTTGCTGTTTGATGAGATTCAGGTTGGACTTGGACGAACTGGCAAAACGTTCTGCTTTGAGCATGAGAATGTAATCCCAGATGGCATCATTCTCGGCAAAGCTCTCTCCGGAGGGTTAGTACCATTGTCAGCTTTTGTTACTAACTCCAAACTGATGGATATGGCTTTCGTACCAGGAAGTGATGGATCAACATACGGAGGATATCCTCTTGCCTGCGTAGCGGGCATTACTGCACTGGATGTACTTATTAAAGAAAAGCTAGCTGAAAATGCGGCCAAAGTAGGCAGCTATTTGTCTGAAAATATTCGCGATATAGCTGACCGTTCATCTCATGTTAAAGAGGTGCGAAGCCGTGGATTATTTATCGGAATTCAAGTTAATAACGGAAACGCTATGGAGTACTGTCGGAAGATGCTTAATCTTGGACTGATGGCCAATGACAGTCATGGACATACAATCCGAATTAGCCCGCCATTAATTCTCAAAAAATCGGAAGCTGACTATATTCTTGAGCGTTTAGAGTCGATTCTGATTGATGAATAGACATAAATTGAACAAGCTTAAACATAAGGTGACTGTAACAACGGTCACCTTTTTTATTACTCATTTTTATCAACTATTCTTTCTAACAGAACCGACATAGATGGCTGAAAGGGTTATGACAGCCCCGATAAGTTGTATTGGCCCAAGATGTTCATTAAAGAAAATTACACTCCAGATAGTTGCCAATACCGGTTGAAGGAGTAACCCGAGGCCACTGCGCGAGGCGGCAATTTTAGGCAAAGAGAATGATATTACCCACCAGCCAAGAGCTTGCACAACAAAAGCAAGCAACGCAACATACAGTAGCGCTTGCAAATTGGGTGGAAGCATAGCTTCACTTTTATCAACAAATGTGGTTAATCCGAGAAAGAAAGCAGAGGAAAGAGATGTCCAAGCCATCAAACATATAAAACCAGATCCTCCACCTGCAGGTGATTGACGTTCATGACCAGCTAATTTCAACACGACAAGATAATGAGCATATACAAGACCAGTGAGTAATCCAAGAATTATCCCATTGAGATATGTACTGGAGAAAACAAAATCACTTCCAACACCTATTAAAAGCGTAACACCTGCAATAGCAGCGGTAGCAGCAACTATAAACCGAGGACGCAGGCGTTCTTTGAAAATGAAGAAACCTAATATGGTAACCGAAAAAATCTGTGTATTGGCTAAAATTGTTGCCATACCAGCGCCGGAATACAGTATTGATTTGTGCCAGCAATAAAGATCAAGAGAAAAGAGGAACCCAGCTGCTATTGTCCACCGCATAACCACCCACGGTATTGCTATCCGCTGTCTAATTATAACTGTCCACACAAAGAGAATCACTGCTCCGAGAAGAGTACGCCAGAAACCAATAGCGGTCGGTCCCATTCCGAGATTGTTAAGCATTTTAACAAAGATGGGAGCAAAGCTGAGACACACAGCACCAAAAAGCAAAGCTCCAATAGCACGCGAATCAGATTGAGAAGAGATATAGTTCATTATAATATGATAAGTTTTTTACTAAATGAAGCAAAGCATTGAGCTATTCTACATCAAGATAAATGAGACAGGGAATTGAAATAACACGATTCTTTTGTTAATTACAAAGCGGAAGGGGTGGGAATCGAACCCACCGGGGACAACCTGATTGCCCCCCACACGGCTTTGAAGGCCGGGACCGCCACCAGACAGCATCCGCTTCCGATAAGAGTATAATATAATTCCCGAGTTTGCGCAATTAAGGATGAGTGATGTTACTTCAAATTTTGCATACCAGCAGTAAACCCTTGATTAGAAGAGATTTTATCAATGGATATGTGTTTTACAACAGACAAAAGAATCTTCTGATATTTTGTCTGGCTATGAATAATTGGGCAAATAAAACTGATTTCAGAACTTCAAACCAAGTGAGACAGGAATCATTACAATCCTGTTGTCGGTTTCGCCCAAAGATTTAGGGTCTTTGTCACCCGATATGCTCAAGTATGTCGCCTGAACAAAGAAAGTCAGTCCCGGACCATATTTGAATTCAAGTCCACCTCCAAAATTGTAGTAAATCTTCGAGGCATTCCACTCCGGCACCTTGTCCATGTCAAAAGATATTTCCGAGACTCCAAGATTAGCCATACCAATCCCGCCAAAAACAAACGGTTTGACAGACATCATCGGTACTCCAATAGCCAACTTTAGATCAGCGCCATAGGTGAAAGCTGTAAAATCCCCTCCATCAACTCCGGTTACATCTTCGACGTTGCCATATTTATCCTTGTCCAAACTGAGGTCATAATAACCAAGCTTTCCCACAAGTTGAATCTTCGGAAAAACATTCAATCCCAAACCAGCCATACCATGATAGCCCAAATTGTTCCTATCCTTGAAACCGTCGGGTTGATTCGGAAGTGTAACACCACCACCAATATAGATATTGAATGGTTTGCTTGGAAGTTGAGCTGATGCTCCCACTGCTAAAATTAAGACTGCCGCTAATGTAATTTTCAACGTTTTCATTCTTCAATCTCCTGTCAATCGATTTTCGTTATTTATATAAAATGGTAATAGATATTATTGGTGGAACGCAAGACAAAAACACAGGTTAGATTTATAATTTGCTGGCAATTTTGTGAAATGGTTCACTTGCGTTTATAGTATTATTTTATTAATATTAAAAATTGTAATGTGTTATACATAATAATCTATGGAGGAAATGAATATGTCCGAACAAAACGAAGCCTACATCGTGTCAGCCTGCAGAAGCGCAGTTGGCGTTCTTCACAGCCATCTCTCTGCTTTTACGGCTCCCCAACTTGGTGCTTTTGCGGTAAAGGAAGCACTGGCTCGGTCCAAAGTTGATGCTGTCGATGTCGAGGAAGTCATTATGGGACAGGTGGTTCAAGGCGGTTCCAACCAAGCTCCCGCCCGCCAAGCGGCTATCCATGGAGGAATACCACCGGAAGTAGCGGCAATGACCATTAACAAAGTCTGCGGCTCAGGTTTGAAGGCCGTAATGCTGGCAGCACAATCGATTCGGGCTGGAGACCAGAACGTCATACTCGCAGGTGGTATGGAATCAATGTCTAACGCTCCGTTGGTACTTTCAGCAGCTGCCAAACGAGGAGTAAAATTTGGACATCAAAAACTAACAGATATTATGATTTCCGATGGTTTATGGGACAGTTTTAACAACTTCCACATGGGAGTAGCTGCGGAATTAACACAAAAGAAAACAGGGATCACGCGTGAAGAGCAGGATGAGTTTGCCGCAAATTCTCACCTTAAAGCTCTTTCAGCTCAGGAAAATGGCAAGTTCGACGCTGAGATATTCCCAATTGAGATTCCTCAGCGCAAAAGTGATTCAATCATCTTCAATAAGGATGAAGGCCCTCGCCCTGGAATCTCCAAAGAGAAGTTAGCAAAACTTCGTCCAGCCTTTGAGAAGGGCGGTACTGTCACCGCCGGCAACGCTCCCGGTCTTAATGACGGCAGTTCAGCTACTGTGGTAGTGTCTGGTACTTATCTCAAGGAAAAGGGATTAACCCCACTAGCGAAGATTATTGACTATTCGGTTTCAGGAACAAAGCCTGAAGACTTGTTCTTTGCCCCCATTTATGCCGTACAGAAATTGATGAAAAAAATGAACGTAGACATCAATCACTTTGACTTGATAGAAGCGAATGAAGCATTTTCAGTACAGGCTTTGGCTGACGGAAAAGAACTCGGCTGGGATTGGGATCGTGTCAATGTACACGGCGGCGCTGTTGCATTGGGCCACCCTATCGGAGCATCTGGAGCGCGTGTCCTGACTACGTTGATATATGCTCTCAAAGACCGCGGGCTTAAAAATGGTCTGGCGACACTCTGTCTCGGCGGCGGAAATGCCGTGGCAATGTCCATTGAAATATTATAAGAGAATAAAGGAGAATAATAATGAACATTGATGACATTAAAAAGGTAGCAGTAATCGGCTCTGGCACGATGGGCAACGGCATCGCACAGGTGTTGGCTACAACAGGATACGAAGTTGAACTGATTGACATCAAACAGGAATTTCTCGACCGCGCTATAACTGTTCTCACAAAGAGTATGGATCGCTTGATAAAGAAAGAAAAAATTACCGAGGACGACAAAAAAACCACACTCAATCGCATCCACACTGGCACAGACCTAGCGGCTGCCAAAAATGCTCAGTTGGTAATCGAGGCAGTAACCGAAAACCTTGATATAAAACTCGACATTTTTAAAAAGCTTGAGGATATCTGTGGTCCCGAGGTTTACTTTGCATCCAATACATCATCACTGCCAATAACGCAACTTGCCGCTAATACCAAAAGGCCGGAAAAGTTTATCGGTATGCATTTTATGAATCCAGTACCGATGATGAAATTAATCGAGTTGATTCGCGGTATTGCAACAACCGACGAAACCTTTGCGCTCATCGAAGAATTAGCGAAGAAACTTGGCAAGGTACCGGTTTTAGTGAACGATTTTCCAGGATTCATCGCTAACCGTATTTTGATACCAATGATAAATGAAGCTATCTACGCACACATGGAAGGCGTTGGAACAATCGAGGCTATTGACTCAGTAATGAAGCTCGGTATGGCACATCCGATGGGTCCCTTAACTCTCGCCGATTTTATCGGTCTGGATGTATGTTTGTCTGTTCTCGAGGTTCTCCACGATGGTCTTGGAGACCCCAAATATCGTCCATGCCCACTATTGAAGAAAATGGTTCAAGCGGGTTATCTCGGTCGCAAAACCGGTCGCGGATTTTATGACTATAGCAAATAAGGAAATAAATCATGGATTTTAATCTCTCCGAAGAGGATCTCGAGTTCAAGCAAATGGCGCGGGAATTCGCCGAGAAGCGCCTTTATCCACAAGCTGAAGAAATGGACGAAAAAGCTGAAACTCCAAAAGAGTTAATCAAAGAATGCGGAGAATTGGGTTACCTCGGTTTTACGGTACCGGAAGAATACGGTGGCATGGGATTCAGCTCTACCGCATTTGCCGGCGTTTTAGAAGAATTCAGCGCAGCTTGCGCAGGATTCGGCATTCTTTTATCTGTTCACTGTTCACTATGTTGTGAAATCATCAAACTCTTTGGCGATAAGGACACCAAAAAGAAGTACCTCCCCCCTATGGCAACTGGTGAAAAGATTGGCTCATATTGCCTGACTGAACCAAACATGGGTACCGACCTTTCAGCCATCGCTACGACTGCCGAGAACAAAGGAGATCACTATTTATTAAACGGCACCAAGACCTTTGTCACCAATGGCGGTCTTGCCAGTGTCCTGATAGTATTTGCTAAAACTAACCCGGATGAAGGGCATCGGGGACTCAGTTGTTTCATCGTGGACAAGGACCTCGATGGTATTTCTGTTGGCAAACCCGAAACAAAATGTGGAATTAAAGCTTCCGATACGCGCGAAATCAACTTTGCCGATGTCAAAGTACCCAAAGAGAATCTTCTTGGCGAAGAAGGTAATGGTTTCCGCATGGCGGTTACAATTCTCAACTCCGGTCGTATTGGTGTTTCATTTCAAGCCATTGGTATTGCACAATCAGCACTCAATGAAGCTATAAAGTATTCCAAAGAGCGCAAACAATTCGGTAAACCTTTGGCTGCTTTTCAGGCATTGCAGTTCAAGATGGCTGAGATGGCTACACGTATTGACGCCAGCCGACTCTTGGCGTACCGCGCTGCTCAACTTAAGGATGCCGGCAAACCTTGCCATCGTGAGACATCAATGTCCAAATTATTCTGCTCGCAGACAGCTAACTTCGTAGCCAACGAAGCCGTTCAGATTCACGGTGGCTATGGCTATATGAAGGAATATGCCGTCGAGCGCTATTTTCGTGATGCTCGTGTAACTGAGATTTATGAAGGGACTTCCGAGGCTCATCTAATGGTCATTTCTAAAGATTTACTGAAGGACTAAACTGTGTTGCAAAAAAAACATCACGAATATCGAGAGAAAATCCGCGCCTTTGCTCTTGAGAAGATTGAACCTCTGGCAAAATCTATCGACGAAGAACAACGATTTCCTACCGAACAAATAAAGCCATTGACTGAAATGGGCTTGATGAGTATGGTAATCCCTGAGGAATATGGCGGTAAACCTATTGATACAATCAGCTATTCTATCGCTGTTGAGGAACTGTCTCGTGTTTGTGGTTCAACAGGTATTACAATTGCCGCTCACAATTCATTGGGAGCTCTTCCAATAGTCAAATTTGGTAACAACGACCAGAAGATGAAATATCTTCCTCGAGCCGCCAAAGGAGAATTAATATCATTCGGACTGACTGAACCTGAGGCGGGTTCTGATGCCGGTGGAACTAAATCAATGGCTATCCGAGATGGTGATGATTGGATTATCAACGGCAGTAAATGCTTTATTACATCTGCTTCTCACGCAATGGCAACTATAGCCACAGCTCGAACCTCCGACAAACCTGAAGAGAAAGATATCACTTCGTTCATTCTCGAAAAGGGCTGGGAGGGTTACTCGGTTGGCAAAAAGGAAAACAAGATAGGACTCCGAGGTTCTGATACAGCTTCTCTTCATTTCGATGATCTAAGAATATCAGATGAATACCGTATAGGCAAAATCGGTGAAGGGTTCAAGCAAATGTTGATCACTCTCGACGGTGGACGAATTTCTATCGGAGCCATGGCGCTTGGACTAGCACAAGGCGCTTTGGACTGTGCCCTCAAATATGCTGCCGATCACAAACAATTTGGCAAACCAATAATCTTCAGTCAAGCAATCCAGAACAAAATAGCTGATATGGAAACCGAAATCGAAGGCGCCCGACTGATGATCTATGATTGTTCAGAGCGTAAGGATGCCGGAATTCCATTCAGCCGTCACTCTGCTATGTGTAAACTGTACGCATCAGAAGTCGGTCGACGCGCAGCACATTCAGCTATGGGTATCCTTGGCGATATTGGCTACTACACAGGTCCATATCCAGCTGAACGTATCTGGCGTGATGTCAAGCTGTGTGAAATTGGAGAAGGAACTTCTGAAATCCAACGTCTTGTGATAGCGCGGGATCTTCTGAGGTCACTGAAGCAGACATAGAAATAAAAAGAGAGTCACACCTGTAGAATAGAATCATTACGGCCATAATGCAATTGTCAGATTGTAAGCAACTTGACAAATGAAGACTATTTCGATTTCTTGTTCAAAACTGGTTGGATATTCCTAATAAGGTATTCTTCTAACTCAAATCGTCCAAAGTTAATCATTTTGAGAATGATTTTGCAGTTCCTTATGTAGTTATCAACTTGACTGTCTTCGTTAGGTTCAAAATACCGCTTCTTGCCTTTTCTCTCCTTTAATCGAAATCCCAATAAGTTGGTACCTAGATTTCGTCTGAATGCTGAGAAATAGGTGTCCTTACCATGAGTTTTATATCTGTCACCAATATTCGAACTCTCTCCAATATATATAATCTCGTTTTTATGGTTAAAAACAATATATACACCTGCCTTCGCAAGTGGTGTTGCTTCCAACCAATTGCATGGTTTGGCAGCTATAACTGCCTTTCCTCCACTTTCGATTATTCCAAAGTACTCGTCTTGAACTTTACCCCAAAGATCGCTTTTCAATAAACCCCTGTAATTATTTCTTTTACCAAGTTGAAATTTGTTGAGTGGAGTTGGGAAATTCACGATACCGAATTCTTCAAGTTCTTTTCTACCAACTCTAGTTGTGACATATTTCACCTCAAAGTTGTCTACTTGGAGATTCTTCTCAATATCCAATTGACTCTGTTTCTTAACATAGCTCTTAAAGAACGTCGATGTGTTTGCATAAAATTGCTGCTTAAGTCTACTTTTTAGATCCTTTGCTTCTCCAATATATAGTGGTGTGTCATTGAATAAGATAACATAATTGCCAGTTGCCGACAGCGAATGGTGGCTACTATCATACTTTTTAGCTAATCTGAGTTGTTCTAATCCACTATTCAATATGTCATCTGAGTTCTTCTGGCAAAAATCCCAGCTAATTTTAGCATCGCTCATCAATTGCCTCAATGTTGTAATGTCCCAACCAATGTCAATCTGACAGGTAAACTGTAAAGTCAGGTTGACAAGCAACCTGACTTACTTTCTCTTGGTTTACTCAGGTATATCCAATTCGATAATTGGACTGTCGCTATCAACTTGGTCACCGACAGCAAAATTGATAGCTTTCACAGTCCCATTTGCACGACATAAAACAGGATTCTCCATCTTCATCGCTTCAACAATCACTAATTGTTGCTTTTCCGAAACTTTATCACCGACCTCGACTAATAGTTTGACAATTTTCCCCGGCATTGGCGCAAAGACTTTGTCTTTCTCGCCTTCTTCTCCCCCAGCTTCGCCAAAAACATCGTCAGAAGGCTCTTTCAATTCGATAAGGGCAGAATCAATATCGACATAGGTTGTCCCATTTCGATCCCGAGCCGCAGCTATGAGTATGCGTTTCCCTTTAATAAAAACGCTAAACAGATTGTCACTCACTTGACGTAGTTCCATCTCCTCATCATCGATTTTTACACGATATGTTTCATCTGTCATTTCCACAGATGATGTGACTGTATCACCATCGAAAAGGAATTCGTAGCTACTCATGGATGGAATCTCCTATCTGCCAGCTACCGATTGTTTGCCACGGTGATGGCATGGCTCCATCAGATTTTACACCATTGAATGCTTTAGCACCGTGCGCAGTATGAGCCGCCACACTGGCAGCGGCAACAGCAATAGTCCGATAAGCCGTAAGATCAAGCTGTCGGTCAGCCATGTGTTTCTCAATAAAGCTGGTATAGGTATGCCCAGCCTTGAACTCAGGATGAGACATAACATCTATCATAAACTTTTTGGAAGTCTTCACTCCAAGAATCTTGTAGGCATTTAAGGAATCTATCATTTTCTTGATTGCTAATTCCCGATTTGGAGCATGGACAATCAGCTTAGACATAATTGGATCATAATCGATTGTGATTTCCATTCCTGCGGCAATACCGGAGTCGGCCCGAACTCCGGGGCCTACAGGTTCGGAATAATGTAAAATAGTACCTGTTGAAGGCATAAAGTTGTTGTCCCCATCTTCAGCATAGATTCGACACTCAATAGCATGACCGCGCTGGGTCAGATTCTTAAATTGCTCGGAAAGCTTTTGTCCTGCAGCGATACGAATCTGTTCGACGACAAGATCTACACCTGTGACCATCTCAGTAACAGGATGCTCAACTTGGATACGAGTATTCATTTCAAGAAAGTAATACTTACCGCTCTCATCAAGAAGGAATTCTACTGTTCCAGCATTGGTATAGTCGGCTGTCTGAGCAACCTTGACAGCATCAGCTCCCATACGAACCCGTAAATCATCATCAAGCGCAACCGACGGTGTTTCTTCGATAATCTTCTGGTGTCGGCGCTGGATGGAACACTCACGCTCAAAAACATGGACAGTGTTACCGTGTGTATCAGCAAGAATTTGAAATTCAATATGACGCGGATTGACAATGTATTTTTCGAGATAGACTGTGTCATCATTGAAGGCATTGAGAGCTTCACGGCGTGCAGAATCAAGTGCATCCTCAAGTTCATCCACACTGGACACAACCCGCATACCCTTGCCACCACCTCCAGCCGCTGCTTTGATAATGACAGGGTAACCGGCTTCATCGGCAGTTTTTCGATATTGGTCTATATCGGCAGAGGAATCTTTCATTCCTGGAATCAGAGGGATTCCGGCATTTGCCATTTTTACTCGTGATTCCACTTTGTTACCAAGGAGTTTTATTGCTTCCGACGAGGGACCGATAAAAGTGATATTTTCATCGACACATCGTTGTGCCAAAATCGGATTCTCAGCGAGGAAACCGTAGCCTGGATGTATAGCATCACAGCCAGTTTCTTTTGCAGTATTGATGATTTTCTCAATATCCAGATACGACTCGCGTGGTGAGGATAGTCCAATATAGGCTGCCTCATCGGCATAATAACGATGTTTACTTTTCCTATCTGCGTCCGAGTAAACAGCCACACAGGGGATTCCCAATGTTCTACAGGCGCTCATTACTCGAACAGCGATTTCTGATCGATTGGCTACCAATATCTTTTCAAAAAGCGGCTTCATTGCTGTCTATCACCTCATTAATTGCACTATCCATTATGCCCATCGGGGCTTTCGTTTATTCAAAAAAGCGTCCATCCCCTCTTGCCCTTCATCAGACACCCTCAATCCTGCTATCATCTCTGCTGTATAGGGCTTGAACCGCTCTGGCAACATTCCAGGCACTTCACTTATCAGCTTCTTTGCCATTGCTACAGCCTCAGGACCGGAAGTTAGAATCCACTTGATCAGCTTGTCAACTTCAGTATCGAGTTGGTCATCATCAACAACCCGATTAACCAATCCAACTTCATACGCTCTGTCACCATTCATACGTTCGCCAGTAATAAACAGCTCGCGTGTCTTTCCCTCCCCAATCTTTTTGATGACATAAGGACTGATACAAGCTGGCACAACACCAATCTTCACTTCCGAAAACGAGAACACAGCCGATCGAGCAGCAATAGCAATATCGCACACAGCTACAAAACCAGTTCCACCACCAATAGCAGCGCCGTTGATACGACCAATAACAGGACGCTTGCAAGAATAAATACTGTAGAACAAATCAGATAACACATTTGACTCAGCCAGATTCTCATCAAAAGATTGGTTGATAACACCACGCATCCAGTTGAGATCAGCTCCAGCGCTGAAAGATTTGCCAGCGCCGGTTAGAAGTACAACTCGTATATCGTCATCTGAATTGATGTCATTGAACACTTCAGCCATTTCATAAAGGACAGTGCTGTTGAAGGCATTGTGTATTTTTGGACGATTAAAAGTAACCAGAGCCTTCTTATCTTTCTTTTCATATTTAATTGTAGTTAGATCCATAGAAATTTTTCCAGCCTTCAATTATTACATTCTGAACACGCCGTATTGTTGATCGGGAATATCAGCATTGAGCGAGGCTGAGATACCTAATGCGAGTGCCTGACGAGTTTCAGTGAATCCCAGCATTCCGTCATCCCACAATCGCGCTCCTGAATAATACGGCGTAGATTCAGCTTCGTATTTTTCTATTATTGGCTTGCGAATTTTATTAATTTCTTCTTCGGTCAGCTTACGCCCTTCCTTTTCCAGTTGCTTGATTTTCACTGATGCAAGTACACCGGCCGCTTGTTCACCTCCCATAACACATATTTTTGCGTTGGGCCACATCCACATGATACGCGGGAAATACCCACGACCACACATAGCATAATTACCAGCACCATAAGAGCCGCCGACAACAATTGTGAACTTAGGAACATCGGCATTAGCTACAGCATGAACCAGTTTGGCACCGTCACGGGCAATACCGCCAGCTTCGTACTGCCGTCCAACAATAAACCCGGAAATGTTTTGCAGAAATATCAAAGGTATCTTGCGTTCTGTGCATAGTTCAATAAAGTGAGCACCTTTTAGCGACGACTCAGAGAACAGCACACCGTTGTTGCCAAGAATGCCGACAGGGTGACCCATTATACGAGCAAACCCCGTAACTAACGTTGCCCCATAGAGTTCCTTGAATTCGTGAAATCGGGAGCCATCGACAATACGGGCAATAACCTCACGAACATCAAATGGTTTACGAATGTCGTTTGATACAATTCCATACAGCTCATCGGGATTATAGTACGGCTCCTCGGTAGCGGCCAGATCAATGTGGAACTTATTTGAACGATTAAGATTCTCTATGATATTTCGACATATTTTTAATGCATGCTCATCGTTCTGGGCATAGTGATCTGACACGCCCGAGGTACGACAGTGTACGTCGGCTCCACCAAGATCCTCAGCAGATACAACTTCACCAGTGGCTGCCTTTACAAGTGGCGGCCCACCGATAAAAATTGTTGCCTGTTTACGAACCATAATGGTCTCATCAGACATAGCCGGTAAGTAAGCACCACCCGCAGTACATGAGCCCATCACAACTGAAATCTGAGTAATTCCCTTAGCGGACATACGTGCCTGATTGTAAAAAATGCGCCCGAAGTGATCCTTGTCTGGAAATGTTCCGGACTGACGGGGAAGGAAAATACCGCCGGAATCCACGAGATAGATACAGGGCAAATGATTCTCTTCAGCCACTCGTTGAGCGCGGGCATGTTTGAGAATCGTTATTGGATAATATGTGCCACCTTTGACTGTAGCATCATTGGCTATAACCATGACTTCGCGTCCGTGGATAGAACCAATTCCGGTTATAATCCCAGCCGCAGGAGCATCGTTGTCGTACATGTCATAAGCTGCAAGAGAACCCAGTTCGAGAAAGGGCGTGTTCTTATCAAGCAATTTAGCTATACGATCACGTGTTAATAACTTGTTGCGATCAATATGACGCTGGCGCGATTTCTCCGGACCGCCAAGTTTGACTTTTTCCAATCGTTCCTTGAACTCGGAATGTTGCTTTTTATTTAAGTCATAATTGATTTTGTAATCATCAGAATTAGTGTTGATTTTCGATTCTATCCTGAACATTAGTACTTCTTCCGTAACTTAAGATGTCCTTAACCGTGTTATCGATGACAATTGTCATTACTATTAAGGTAGAATATAAACTGATGGAAAACCTTTGTAAAGGATTCAGTACAGCACTTACTAAGTGTTTTTTATCATTTATTCAAGAATGAAACCGTCCAAATATTGGGATATGCTACAGACTTATTCGCCATTATCTTTAGAGTGATATATTTGACAGTTTTTATTATTTCAAATAGCTTTCAATATGTTATAATTTGTAAATATTGTATGATTGAATAAAGGATTTTTCATGGAACGCTCTGCAAGATATGACAAATTAGAAAAGCATCTGCTGAAAATAAACGTGCATACTGTTATGGATGAGAGAATTTCTCTTCATGGTGCGGCTTGCATTGCTCTGGGATTGTAATTGTAATGAACGATTTCATACTGTTTATACGTGGATCATATCGCAAAAGTGATATCCCTTTCTATAGAGCTCTATGTCATTCTAAATGCACAATAGCAGTCGATGGCGGCTATAATTTTTTTCGCAAGGCTGGATTGTTTCCTGACATTATGCTCGGTGATTTTGATTCACTGAAAAGATTCCCTCGCAACCTTCCCACAACTACAACAGTTTTGAAATATCCGTCCCGAAAGAATAAGACCGATCTTCATTTAGCCGTTGAATATTGCCTCAGTGAAAAAGCTCGCACCATTGATATTATACAACCAAACGTTGGTGAGATTGACCATTTTTTAGGAAACATCTTTCTTCTGGCACATAGCAATCTAATTTCTGATAGCAAAATACAGAACAATATCCGTATTATTAACCCGAAATATGAAATCAAATTAGTAGTTGATAATACAGTGACATTTCTTGACTGTGTAGGGGATATTGTATCAATACTACCATTGTCGCCAAAGATAGTTCTCGATGTTACAGGAGCTGAATACAAGGTCAAAAACGCCAATCTTGCTTTGGGTGAAACCCGCAGTCTGCGCAATCACATCACAGACCACAAGGCAACATTTCACATTCATGGAAAGGCGCTAATAATACGCAATTTCAGACGACGCTATTCTTCCCACAGTTATGAATAACTTTGAACCGTCAGGACATTATTCTCCAAAAATAAAAAAGACCCGCTGGAATAACGGGCCTGAAAAGTTTTCTGACTGTATAGAAATGAAAGTCTATTTCTTTGTTGTATCAGTTTTCTTTGATTTCTTCCCTTTTTTATCAGTTTCGATTTTCGGTTGAGGAGTCAATAGTTCCACAATCGATATTGGAGCACCATCACCACGACGAACCCCCATTTTCACCACACGAGTGAAACCAGAATCCCTGTCCTGAAAATGTGGGAGAATATCGACAAACAATTTCTTGAAAATAGCCTTCTGCCGAATAGTCTTGGCTACCTGTCGTTTTGAAACCAGAGTATTTTTCTTTGCATTAGAAATCACTCGATCAACTATCGGCTGTAATGCTTTAGCTTTCGCATCAGTGGTTTTTATTACACGGTGCTGTAGCAATGACATAGCCATATTAGCCAGCATTGCTTCGCGATGTGACCTGGTTCGTCCAAGTTTCTTTACTTTATCCCTATGTCCCATTTCTAATCACACATTCTCAGTTTTGCGGTTCAATATATTTGGAAATATCCATACCGAACGACAGATTCATCTCATCGAGAATAGTATTTATCTCGTTGAGAGATTTGCGTCCGAAGTTGCGGTACTTGAGCATCTCTGATTCGGTTTTCGTTACCAGATCTTGAATGACCTGTATGTTGGCAGAACGAAGACAGTTCGACGAACGTACTGAGAGTTCCAGTTCGTCCACACGTGTATTGAGAAGATTGCGTACCATTAAAGTTTGCTCATCTTCTTCAATTTCTTCTTCCACTAATACTTCTTCATCCATGTGGATAAACAACTGAAGGTGATCCTTTAGAAGTTTAGCCGCATAACTGAGGACGTCCTCAGGGGTAACGGCGCTATCTGTTGTAATTTCCATTATCAGCCGATCATAGTCCGTCTTATGACCAACGCGAGTACTCTCGACGTAATATGAAACTTTGATTACAGGAGAAAAGAGAGAATCAACAAAGATAGTTCCTGCAGGAGCATCAGGACGTTTATTCTGCTCAGCTACATTGTAGCTTCGTCCGGAATCAACATCAAGCTCAAGCTCGAAGTCAATATCTTCAGTCAATTCACAGATATGCAGATCGGGATTGAGGATTTCGATTTCAGAGCTGGTTTCTATATCGCCTGCAGTAAGTTTCCCTTTAGAATTAGCCCGCAGAGTAATACTGCGCATGTCGTCACAATTCATACGGACACGGACATTCTTCACATTGAGTACGATCTCAGAAATATCTTCATAGACACCAGCAATCGTAGAGAACTCATGGAGACATCCTTTTATACGTATCGACACTACAGCCGCCCCCTGAATGGAGGACAGCAATACACGACGTAACCCATTACCGAGAGTAGTACCATAACCTCTCTCGAGGGGTTCAATAATAAATCTAGAATAGTTTTCAGTCGCCGACGATTGATCGTTGACAACTTCCTTCGGCATTGTCAATGCTTTCCACTTCATACTGCGAAAATACCTCCCAAAGGGACACTTCCTTACTTGGAGTACAACTCTACAACTAACTGTTCGTTGACTGTCAATGGTATATCTGCCCTCTTGGGAATCTCGAGGAGTTCACCTTCAAGGCCTGCTTTGTTAAGCCGAAGCCAAGCGTAATCCTCACATCTTCCCACTTCCTTAAGGGCAGCATGTATCATACTAAAATTCTTTGCCTTTTCTTTTATTTTAATTATTTCATTAGGTCTAACATTATATGCTGGTATGTCAACAATATGACCTCCGACAGTCACATGTCGATGCCGCACCAATTGGCGGGCAGACTTACGAGAAGGCGCAAAACCCAATCGATAAACAACATTATCTAATCGTGTCTCAAGCATCTGAAGAAGAATCTCACCTGTTACACCACTCTTGAGATCAGCTTTCTTAAAATAGTTTCTAAACTGCTTTTCTAAAACACCATAAATACGACGGATTTTCTGCTTTTCTCTCAACTGTATTCCATAAGGGGATATTTTTCGACGCCTACTCATGCCATGTTGGCCTGGGGCATACTGTCGTCTTTCAATAGCACATTTGTCAGAAAGACATCGCGTACCTTTAAGAAAGAGTTTTTCTCCTTCACGTCGACAGAGTTTACAGCTAGCTTCACGATATCGAGCCATTCAGTCTCCTATAATCAAATATATTTCTTATTCAAAATCAATTTATACCCGACGGCGTTTTGGTGGTCTGCAACCATTGTGTGGAATCGGTGTTACATCCTTAATAACCACAATCTCGAGACCAGCAGCCGATAAAGATCGAATGGCCGCTTCGCGTCCCGATCCGGGACCTCTAACCCACACCTCAACTCGACGCAATCCCATATCCATTGCTTCTTTCGCCGCATTAGTAGATGCCTGCTGTGCTGCAAACGGGGTCGATTTTTTAGAACCCTTAAAACCTACCCGACCTGCACTACCCCACGAGATAGTTTTGCCAACATTATCTGTTAGTGTAATAATCGTATTGTTAAAGGTTGCCTTCACATGAACAATGCCGTTGGCATCAACCTTGCGCGATTTCTTATGCGATTTACTTTTTTTCTTAACATCAGCCACTTAACACCTCAAAACAAATCTGTGGGTTATTTTTTCCCTATCGGTTTTCTCTTCAGACCACCGATTGCTCTCTTCGGTCCCTTACGAGTGCGGGCATTAGTCTTAGTTCTCTGTCCATGGACTGGTAAACTACGACGGTGCCTGAGTCCACGATAACTACCAATATCCACCAAGCGTTTGATATTCATCTGTATTTCACTGCGGAGTGCACCTTCTACATCATAGTCATTCTCAATGATCTTCCGCAGTTTATTTATATCCTCGTCCGAGAGCTTATTGACACGTATATCAGAGTCAATATTAGTCTTTTTCAATATCTCGTCGGCTCGATAAGGTCCAATACCATAAATATACCGCAACCCTATCTGAATACGCTTTCCTTTAGGTAAATCAACACCAGCTATTCTGGCCAAACCAATCTCCTTACTCTATTCAACAACATATTTTCTATCCCTGACGCTGCTTATGACTCGGGTTCCGTGAACAAATCACTCTCAGAACGCCTTTGCGTTTAACAATTTTACAATACTCGCAGCGCTTTTTAATCGCAGAATGAACTTTCATAATTTCCACCATTCAAACCGTGAAGTAGCTTAACCTACTTATAACGGTATGTTATACGTCCTCTATCCAAATCATAGGGCGACAGTTCCATAGTAACCTTATCACCCTTCAGTATCTTGATAAAATGCATCCTCATCTTACCGGAAATGTGTGCCAGAACAACATGACCGTTATCCAGCTCTACTTGAAACATAGCATTAGGCAGAGTTTTAATCACCTTACCTTCAACCTGTATCGTTTCTTCCTTCGCCATTCGCTCTACTTACACCGCTGTCAATATTTCCGGTTCACTATCCGTAATTACAATTGTATGTTCAAAATGTGCCGATGGTTGCCCATCAGCGGTTACTTCCGTCCATCCATCCGGCATCGTCCTGGTATTTTCTGTGCCCATATTGACCATTGGTTCAATTGCCAAAACCATACCAACCTTCAAAATTGGACCATCATCAGGAGAACCGAAGTTTGGCACCTGTGGTTCCTCATGCAACTGTTGTCCAACACCGTGTCCAACGAGGGTACGCACAACACCATATCCCTGACTCTCTGCAACCTGCTGAACAGCCGAAGATATGGCACCCAATTTATTATCTTTTCTGCCTTTGTCAATCCCTGACATCAATGATTTTTTTGTCCACTCCATGAGCTTAGCTTTATCCTCAGATATCTCCCCCACTGAATAAGTTCTGGCAGAATCGCCATAGTAACCATCCACAATAGAGCCAACATCAACCGACACAATTTCTCCGGCTTTTATTATCCGCTTGCCGGGAATACCGTGAACCACTTCCTCATTGATTGAAATGCAGGCTGAAGCAGGGAAACCCTGATATCCTTTGAAACCAGGGACAGCATTATCTTGCGAGCGGATATATTCTTCAATAATACGATCCAGTTCACCAGTGGTCATACCTTCAAGATCCATTTTGCCAACCATGTCAAGAGTCCTTGCTACCACATGCCCAGCTCTACGCAAAATATCTATCTCATCTTTATTTTTTAGCTTTATCATAACAATCCCATTACTTCAAAGAGAATTTCTCGCCCTTCATTACCTTCAACAAATCATTAAAAACAGACACAGGTGATTGATTTCCATTCACCTCTACCAAGATTGATTCCTTACGATAAAAATCCTCAACAGGCTGAATTTGCTTTTTGTAAACATTGAGACGGTTATGCACAACCGACTCTTCATCATCAGACCTCCGCTGTAGTTTGGTCCCGTCACTATCGCAAATTCCTTCCCTCTTGGGCATATTCGAAGAATAATTGTAAACACGTTGACAGGTTGGGCAAAACCAACGCCCAGAGAGTCTTCGGACAACTTCTTCATCCGATACCTGAAGGAGAACAGCAGCTTCCATTATCATATTTTTCTTGTCTAACATTTCCTTAAGGCTTTCAGCCTGTGAAATAGTGCGCGGGAAGCCATCAAGAATAACCCCATTCCCAAATTCTCCGTCGGCTAATTTGGATTCAATCAACCCCACTAACAGGTCATCAGGTACCAAATCACCGCGCTCCATATATTCCTTAGCCTGCTTGCCCAATTCTGTTTCCTTTTTAACATCATCACGCAACAAGTTGCCTGTGGACAAATGTAAAAGTCCAAATTCCTGAGCCAATTTTTCTGCTTGTGTTCCCTTTCCCGACCCCGGAGGGCCAAGGAATATTACATTCTTCATCACATTGACCTACCGCGAATCTTACCCTTCTTCATAAATCCATCATAGTGGCGCATCATCAGATGAGACTCGATTTGCTGCAGTGTATCAAGTGCTACACCTACAACAATCAAAAGCCCCGTGCCGCCAAAATAAAAGTTTACATTGAACTTTCCAATCAACACCCAAGGCAGGATAGCTATAGCAGCAAAGAATAATGCTCCTGGAAGAGTAATACGAGTTAAAATCTTTTCTACATACTGAGACGTATTTTTTCCGGGGCGAATACCTGGAATATACCCACCGTTTTTACGCATGTTATCAGCAATTTCCATTGGATTAAAAACAATCGCTGTATAGAAATAACCAAAGAATACAATAATCAGACCATAGATTATCGAGTACCACAAACCACCCGGGGCTAACCAGACAGCCACCAAATTCTGCACCCAATCGGTTGTAGGAAAAAGCTGAGCTGCGGTCGATGGCAAAAACATAATGGATTGAGCAAAGATGATTGGAATCACGCCAGCAGAGTTAACCGACAAAGGAAGGTGCGTGGATGCTCCCCCAAACACCTTACGTCCCACCACCTTACGAGGATACTGAACAGGCACTCGGCGTTGAGCGCGAGTTACCATAATAACTGCCGCAATTACCAAAAGCATCATTGCCAACATAGTCACACCAATAATAAAGTCATGACTTCCATGCCAGATTAGCATAGTTTCCTGTATAACTGCTTCTGGAAAACGAGCAATAATGCCAATGAAAATAATGAGCGAGATTCCGTTGCCAATTCCTCGCTCAGTAATTTGCTCACCCAACCACATAATAAAAATTGTACCGCAGGTAAAAGTCAAAATAGTAAGAGGAATAAAAGATGCAGTATCCATGTGTACAGCAGAGATTCCAGAGCTACTTTTTACAGTCGTCAAATAACTCGCCGTACCCCATGCCTGGAGAGAAGCAATTAAAACAGTCAGATAACGAGTATATTGTGTAATCTTTTGTCGGCCTTCCTCACCCTCACGTTGCAAACGCTGTAAATAAGGTACCACTGCACCCAATAGCTGAAACATAATGGAAGCCGAAATATATGGCATAATGCCAAGTGCAAAAACAGTCGCCTTAGCAAATGCTCCACCGACGAACATATCAAAAAGGCCAAAGATAGTATTATTCGCCAAGACAGAAGTCAGAATATTCCCATCAACACCGGGGGTAGGAATATGACCTCCAATCCGATAGACAACTAAAAGAGCAAGGGTATAGAAAATCCTTTTCCTTAGTTCTTCGACCTTGAAAATAGATTTGAAGGTTTCAAGCACTATACCACCTCGGCTTTTCCACCGGCCTCTTCAAGCTTTGCTTTTGCTGACTTACTGAAGACAGCAGCTTTAACTGTAAAGGCTTTATCAACATTGCCACCACCAAGAATCTTAACCGGAACATTAGTTTTCTTCACTAACCCAACATCTTTCAGAGTCTCAACAGTCACTTCACCCTGCTCACACTTTAGATTGAGACTGGAAAGATTGACAATCTGAAACTCTTTTTTGAAGATATTAGCAAACCCAAACTTTGGAATACGACGATGCAATGGCATCTGTCCGCCTTCATGTCCCGAAAACTTGTTATAACCGCTACGCTGTCCCATACCTCTGTGTCCGCGTCCCGAGGTCTTACCAGTACCACTTCCAGTTCCATGCCCAAGGCGCTTACATTTCTTTTTTGAACCAACGGGCGATTTTATTGTGTGAAGATCCATATTATCACCTTAGTCTATCTCTTCTACTTTCACCAAATGCAGGACAGCATTAATCATTCCCCTTATCTGAGGAGTGTCATTATGCACTACTGTCCGATGCAATTTACCAAGTCCGAGTGCCTTGATCGTTCTCTTCTGAGCTTCTATTCGATCAATCGTACTCCGAATTTGTGTTACTTTCAATTTGGTCATAAATAACAATCCTCTATCGAACACAAGAGTCAGATTTCCTGACGTTCTTTGAGCTCTTCCTCTCGTGTACGTAATATAGCTAACCCATTCATAGTAGCCTTGACTACATTATGAGTGTTACGACTTCCCAATACCTTTGCCAAGATATCCTGAACGCCAAGCGATTCCAAAACCGCACGAACCGGACCACCAGCAATTACGCCAGTACCAGGAGAAGCAGGCCTCATTACCACTGTTGAAGCACCAAAGACACCATCTATCCGATGGGGAATTGTACCTTTGATGAGACTGATATTGACCATCGAGCCGCGGGCTACTTCGGTACCCTTGCGAATTGCATCCGCCACCTCAGGTGCCTTGCCGTGACCAATTCCAACCTTTCCCTTCTTGTCGCCAACAGCAACTAAAGCCGTAAAGCTGAATCGTCGTCCACCCTTAACTACCTTAGCTACACGCTTAATAGTTATGACCTTTTCTTCAAACTCGAGTGTGTCCATGCCAAAACGTGCCAATCTTTACCTCATTCTATATTGATAATAAACCAATTATTTATCTAAAACTTAAGGCCGCCTTCGCGAGCACCTTCAGCCATTGCTTTGACGCGTCCGCGATATTGATATTGATTACGATCGAATACCACTGTTTCAATATTCTTAGCTTTAGCCTCAGCCGCAATCACCTCGCCGACTTTCTTTGATACCTGACTCTTGTTCATATCCGATTTGATATGTTCACTTACATTTTTAGAATTCGATGCTGCCGCAGCCAAAGTGACCATTTTTTCATCGTCAATAATCTGTACAAATACATTCTTAAGCGATTTACACACCGTCAGACGAGGTAGCTGGGCTGTTCCTGAAATCTTTCCGCGCACTCTATCTCGGCGACGTTGTGCTCTTTTTACTTTCTGTACATTTTTATCACTCATCATTCACACCATTCTTAGCTTAAGCACCCGCCTTTTTGCCAACCTTAGATCGAACATACTCACCAACATATCTAATGCCCTTCCCTTTGTAAGGTTCGGGCTTACGTAGTGAACGAATCTTGGCTGCACACTGGCCGACCATCTGCTTATCAATCCCGTTCAAAATCACCTTATTTTCCTTGCGCAACACCTCAATCGTAACCCCTTCTGGAGGAGTGAAAACGATAGGGTGAGAATAACCCAAGTTCAAAATCAGATTGTGCCCTTTCACTTCCGCTCGGTAACCGACACCGATAATTTGCAGTTCACGCTTATAGCCTTCAGTTACTCCAACCATCATATTATTAATCAATGCCCTAGTAAGACCATGCAAAGCTCGATGGCGCTTCTGATCTGATGGGCGAGCCACCAAAATCTCATTATCTTTAACCGTGGCGGAGATATCAGGGTGCATGTTCATAGACAAGCTTCCTTTTGGACCGCTTAAATCAATCTTTTGACCCTTGATATCTACTTTAGCTTTATCCGGTATCGGTATCGGCAATTTGCCAACTCGCGACATTTTACAGTCCTTTCCTTACCAGCACCGTAGTACCATTTCGCCGCCAATGCCTTTTTGGGCAGCCTCAAAATTTGTCATCACACCAGATGACGTCGACACCACTATAATTCCCCGACTATTGAAGGTAGACTGACGCACCTGTTCGGCATCAAAATATCTACGCAACCCTGGACGCGAAATACGCTGGATCCCCTTCAATACTGCCCTGTCATCCTTCACATAACGAAGATATACTCGGAGCATTCCCTGTTTATTGTCAGGTAATTCCACCATGTCCTTAACGAAGTTATGCTCCTTGAGAATTCGTACAATATCCCTTTTCAAATTAGAAGCAGGAATATCCACAGCGTTTTTCTGCGCCTTGGAACCATTTCGAATTCTGGTCAAAAGGTCAGCAACTGGGTCAGTCATACTCATATTAAATCAACTCCAATCACAACAAATCCTACCAACTAGACTTTACCACACCCGGGAGTTCTCCCGATAGCGCCATCTGCCTAAAGCAAATACGGCAAAGCCCAAAGCGACGCATATAGGCTCTAGGTCGACCACAACGCTGACATCGATTGTACTCACGAACCTTAAACTTCGATTTACGACCTTGTTTCTCTATTAAACACTTCTTTGCCATATAACTCCTACTTGCGGAACGGCATCCCCATTGCAGCCAATAACTGTCGAGCCTCGTCATCGGTCTTGGCAGTTGTAGTAATAGAGATATTCATTCCACGTATTTTATCTATTTTATCAAGATCAATTTCTGGAAAAATAAGTTGCTCCTTGAGTCCCAAATTATAATTTCCGCGCCCATCAAATGACTTGGGACTAATACCTCTAAAATCACGAATACGAGGCATAGCGATATTCACCAAGCGATCGAAGAACTCCCACATCCCATTACGCCTTAGAGTAACACAACATCCAATTGGAGCTCCTTGACGAAGCTTGAAATTGGATATGCTCTTGCGAGCACGTGTAATCAGCGGTTTACGACCAGAAATCTTAGTCAGGTCATCAACAGCGGCATCAAGTGCCTTTGAGTTTTCAGTCGCTTCACCAACACCAATGTTAATAGTAATCTTTGTCAAACAGGGAATTTCCATTACAGAATGGTATTGGTTATCCTTCATTAGCTTTGGAGCAATCTCTTGCTCATATTTGTCTTTCAATCTCGGCATAGCGATGCTACCTCAAATCTCTTCGCCTGTCTTCCGGCAGATACGAATTCTCCGCTTTCTGCCGCTCTCAGTGATAACCTTTGTAGTGACTTTTGTCGGACCGCCCAACGAAGAACTGTACAGCGCAACATTACTCATGTTGACAGGAGCCTCTATAGTGATAATTCCTCCTTTAGGATTCTTATCAGTAGGACGCTGATGTTTTTTTCTCATATTGACACCCTCGACCAAAACTCGGTTCTTGTTATTATCAACATGCAAGACTTTGCCTGTCGTTCCTTTATCCTGACCACTTCTGATATAGACGGTGTCACCTTTTTTTATCAACATATTAACATGCTCCCCATTATAATACCTCTGGGGCAAGTGATACTATCTTCATAAACTTTTTTTCTCTTAATTCGCGCGCTACCGGTCCAAAAATACGGGTACCGCGAGGTTCCATCTGCTCATTGAGGATAACTGCAGCATTGTCTGCGAAACGAATGATTGAACCATCCTTACGACACAATGATGACTTAGTTCTAACCACAACTGCTTGGCAAACCTCAGACTTCTTTACCGTCCCACCAGGGATTGCTTCTTTCACCGCCACAACAATGATATCACCAATTGAGGCTCCGTGTCTACGCCCACCAAGGACACGGAAACACATTGCCTTTTTGGCGCCAGAATTATCGGCGACATTCAGAATAGTATATTCTTGAATCATCTATCTTTCATCCTTGCCAATCACAAAAGTATGCTGCTGTTTCAAACTCCATCTTACTTGGCACGTTTAACCACTTCAACCAAACGCCAACGCTTAGTGGCTGAAAGCGGTCGGGTTTCCATAACACTTACGACATCACCAATATTAGCATCATTTTTCTCATCATGAGCATATAATTTGGATGATGTTCTAAAAATTTTCTGATAAATTGGATGTCTCATTGTACGATCCACCCGAACTACGACGGTTTTATCCATCTTGTTCGAAGTCACCGTTCCCAAACGTACTTTTCGTTGATTTCTATTCTTCGTTTCAGCCATCAGTAAGTCCTTTACTTACCTTCCTTCTCTTTACTTGAACCAGATTCCGAAAGAATGCTGGTTTTACTTTCAGCCAACTTACGGATACCTTTCTGATCCTCCGAGAGGACAGTTATTACTACTGCTAATTCCCGTCGCACATGACGAACCCGAAGCGGATTATCCAAAGGCTTAACACTCTTACGCATCCGCAAATTGAACTGTTCATCCAGAAGATCTTTTTGTTTCTGAACGAGTTCGTCGCGCGTCATTTCCCGCAGTGATTGAATATCCAACACCACTACACTCCTTCTGTATCAGACCGTGTTACGAATTTAGTTTTCAGCGGAAGTTTATTTGTTGCCAGACGCAGAGCTTCACGCGCCATAACCTCGGAAACACCTTCTATTTCAAACAATACACGACCTGGCTTAACTACAGCTACCCAATATTCAGGGGAACCCTTTCCTTTACCCATACGGGTTTCCGCTGGTTTCTTGGTAACTGGCTTATCAGGAAACACTCTTATCCAAACTTTGCCACCACGCTTAATGAAACGAGTCATAGCAATACGCGCAGCCTCTATTTGTCGGCTAGTCATCCAACACGGCTCAAGGGCTTTTAGTCCAAATTCACCAAAACTGATAACCGATCCGCCCTTAGCTTTTCCGGACATACGGCCACGCTGTTGCTTACGATATTTAACTTTCTTTGGCATTAACATAAGCTATTTCTCTGTATCTTGCTTGGTGTCTTTATCACCACTTGTTTTATTCTTATTTGGAGCAGTATTCTCACCGGACGGTTTATTTGCTTTAGCCGGCCGCCCTGATGTATCTGGACGACGACCTTTTGGTTGAAAGCCACCCGGAGCAGGACGTCCCGCTCGACGCACACGACCTCGAGGTCGTTTATTGCGTCCTCTATCATCTTTTCTGTCACGTCGTTGACGCGTCGGAGGAGCTGCTTGCTCCTGTTCAGGCTTATTATCACCTGATAAATGCTTGGCGCGATCGAGGATCTCACCGAGACAAATCCAGACCTTAACTCCAATACACCCATAATTAGTATGGGCTGTCGATGTAGCATAATCAATGTTAGCTCGTAATGTATGAAGCGGAACTCGGCCATCATGATATTTTTCGGTGCGCGCTATTTCGTGTCCACCAAGACGTCCACCACATTGCAGTTTGATGCCCTTAGCGCCCATCTTCATCGTCGCAGCCAACGATTTCTTCATAGCACGACGGAAAGCAATCCTGCCCTCGAGTTGACGAGCAATAGAATCTGCAACCAACTGAGCACTCAATTCCGGTTTACGAACCTCAACAATGTTAAGCATGATATCTTTCTTCGTAAGTAACTGGAGCTCACTACGCAATTTGTCTACCTCAGCTCCCTTACGACCGATAACAATACCTGGCCGGGATGTATGAATATCCACCATAACTTTCTTAGGTGCTCTTGAGATCTGTACATTAGCAATTCCAGCATTATCCAGACGCTTGTCAATATACCGCTTAACCATCATATCTTCATACACCAAACTGGAGAAGTTCTTAGCCGAGGCAAACCATCTGCTGTTCCAAGTTCTTGTAATACCAAGGCGTATTCCAACCGGATTTGTCTTCTGTCCCAAGCTATTCTCCTTATATCCTTACCAAATTCATTGCCTATTCCTCCGCCGACTTATTATCAGAGTTATCTTTTTTGGCATCAGGTGATTCCTCAGTTTTTACGACGGACTCTTTTTTAGTCGAGCTCCTATCGGTTACTTTATTCCCAGACGAAGCCTTGCTTTTTGTTGCTTTCTTTGAAGACGCCTTCTCAGATGAAGTCTTCTCAGATCCCACAACATCCGCTTTCACATTATCAACTTTTCGAGTCTTCTGAGTCGATGGTTTCTTTGTCTTCTGTGGTTCTATTTCAGTTTCAAGCTTGACCATCAGATGACAATACCGCTTACGGATACGGAATATCCGCCCCATAGATTGAAAGCGAATCCTTTTGGCTGTAGGAGCATTGTCAACAGCAACATCCTTAATAACAAGATCCTCAGGGTGCAAATTATCCGTTCCCTCTATTGAGAGAGCATTGGCAGCTGCGGATTTCACAGTCTTGGCCAAGTGATGCGCAGCAATCTTTGGAGTAAAATTCAAAATGTTGAGTGCATCCTCAACCGGCATACCTTTGACCATATTAGCAACCAGACGCATTTTACGCGGTGGAATACTCAGATATTTCAGTCTGGCGGTTGCAGTAACTAACATAACTCAATCTTATCCTTTCAGAGAGGAGGAACGCTCCGCCAATTTGCCGCCATGTCCACGGTAAGTGCGAGTGGGAGAGAACTCACCTAACTTGTGTCCCACCATGTTCTCAGTTATATAGACCGGTATGAATTTTTTTCCATTATGCACAGCCAATGTATGTCCTACAAAGTCAGGCGTAACAGTAGAACGGCGTGACCAAGTTTTAATCACTCTCTTATCACCACTGTTATTCAGCTTTTCAATACGACCAGCCAATCGGTCTTCAACATACGGGCCTTTTTTCAGCGATCGAGGCATTTATTGTACTCCATCCATTAGATTTTTATTCTACGATCCTGAATCAGGTGATCATTTGATTTGCGCTTACTGCGCGTCTTATATCCCTTTGTGGGTTTACCCCAAGGAGTACAGGGATGACGCCCACCGGAGCTGCGGCCTTCACCACCACCCATAGGATGGTCTACTGGATTCATAGCCACACCTCTTACCGAAGGTCGTCGACCTCTCCAACGTGTAGCGCCAGCCTTACCCCAAATTACATTTTTATGATCAATATTAGAAACTTGTCCAATTGTGCCATAGCAAACAATCGGGACCGTACGAACTTCACCCGATGGCATCCTGAGAATGGCCTTCTTGCCATCCTTGGCTACTAATTGAACAAACGATCCGGCTGAGCGAGCCATCTGAGCACCTTTCCCAAGGTGTAATTCGATATTGTGACAAACTGTTCCAAGCGGTATCTTGCTCATTGGCATAGAATTACCGATCTTCACTTCAACATTTTCACCAGATACAATCTCATCATCTACCTTCAAATTAAAAGGAGCCAGAATATATCGTTTTTCACCATCGACATAATGCAACAGAGCAATACGAGCCGAACGATTAGGATCATACTCAATTGAAGCTACACGAGCAGGGATATTATACTTATTTCTCTTGAAATCAATGAGACGATAAAAACGTTTATGACCGCCACCGCGACAATAACTTGTGATACGTCCCTTATTATTGCGTCCACCACTTTTGCGTAGCGGTTTCAAAAGAGACTTCTCGGGAACCGTAGAGGTAATTTCCTCAAATGCCGATACGGTTCTAAATCGCAACGACGGAGTTACAGGACGAAATTTTTTAACAGCCATAGCAGAATATCACTTTCACTCTCTACATATTCTCAAACATAGTAATAACTTCACCAGGCTTCAGCCGCACAACCGCTTTTTTCCATGTTGAAGTTTTGCCTTTTTCTTGTCTAATACGACGAGCTTTCCCTGGCATTACCATTGTATGCACCATCGCGACCTTAACACCAAACGCATTTTGAATAGCCATTTTAATCGCATACTTGTTGGCTAACTTATCAACTTCGAAAACGTATTCATTATTATTCTCACGAAGCATAGTTGTTCGCTCAGTATGCACATGAGACTTAATGATTTTGCGGGGATCATAATTCATTTTAACATCTCCCCCGTCTTTTCAAGGCCAGATTTTGTAAAAATAAGATAATCGGCATTAAGGACATCATATCCATTAGCCAGCGTTGCACGGCAATACTCCACCTGTCGCAGATTACGACATGACAGGGCTAACCTTTTATTAACCCCCTCATCCAACACAATGCATTTTTTATCGCCAACATCTAACTTTGTTAACATACCAACAACAGTCTTTGTTTTTATCTCGTCAATTTCAATCTGATCAAGCACCTTGATACGATTTTTCCGAGCTTTAGCGGAAAAAATGGATTTCATCGCCAGTTTTCGCATCTTCCGAGGAAAATTCGATCCATAAGAACGAGGATGCGGGCCAAAGACCACTCCACCACCACGCCATAGAGGTGAACGAGTAGTACCAGCCCTTGCGCGACCGGTCCCTTTCTGGCGCCAAGGTTTAGCACCACCACCGCGCACATCGTGTCGAACCTTAGTGCTGGAGTTGCCAGACCTTTGTCGAGCCAAATAATTCACTATATACTGATGAACCACTTTCTCGTTTGGTTCTATATCAAACACTTCGGGAAATAGGTCGACAGCGCCGACTTCCTGGCCATTCTGATTGTATACTTTAACATTCATTATCATATCCACTACTTAGGGCGATTGGATTGGCGAATCTTCACCAACGCTCCCTTGTTACCGGGCACCGCACCTTTGACCAACATCAGATTTTCATTTTCTATAACCTTAATGATCCTCAAATTCAAAGTTGTTACCCTATCCTTGCCCATACGGCCAGACATACGCATTCCCTTGAATACTCTTGACGGCCATGACGATTGACCAATCGAACCCGGGGCACGCCATCGGTCTGATTGACCATGAGTCTTATTTGCACCACTAAAGTGATGCCGTTTCATAGTACCAGCAAAACCGAGACCACGTGAAATACCGGTAACATCCACTCGTTCGCCTTCTTTGAACATATCCACTTTCAGGATAGCACCGGGCTCAATGTCCGAGTCTTCACTGCGAATCTCACGCAGATATTGAGTAGGCTCAACATCAACTTTCTTGAAATGCCCAGCCATTGGTTTATTTATACGACTCTTACGACGCTTGCCAAACCCAACCTGAAGAGCATTGTAGCCATGTTTATCCTTAGTCTTACGGGCAACCACTGGGCATGGACCTGCTTCAAGAACAGTGACGGATATGGCATCACCAGACTCTGCGAAGATCCGGGTCATTCCAATCTTTTTGCCAAATATTTCCTTCATAGCTACCCTTTCCGTCAGGTCTTAATCTCCACATCAACACCAGCCGGCAGATCGAGCTTCATAAGAGCATCCACAGTCTGCGGAGTTGAGTCAAAAATATCAATCAACCGTTTGTGAATACGGGTCTCAAACTGCTCACGCGATTTTTTATCGACGTGTGGCGACCTCAATACCGTATACACAGTTCGCTTTGTAGGTAAAGGTACTGGCCCAACTATTTTGGCGCCGGTACGCAGTACTGTCTGAGCAATCTCTTTGGTCGAACGATCAAGAGCATAGTGATCATAAGCCTTAAGCCTAATACGTATCTTTTGCACATTCATAATGCTACTGAGCCTTATTCAACGATTTCCGAGATGACGCCGGCACCTACCGTACGGCCACCCTCTCGAATCGCAAAACGTAATTCCTTCTCCATCGCTATCGGCGTTATTAACTCTGCCGACATCGTTACATTATCGCCCGGCATCACCATCTCTACATTCTCAGGCAATGTCGCTACCCCTGTTACATCCGTCGTCCGAAAATAAAACTGAGGACGATATCCAGTGAAAAACGGCGTGTGACGGCCTCCCTCTTCCTTCGTCAATACATATACCTCTGCCTTGAACTTCGTATGAGGCTTGATTGACCCTGGCTTCGCCAATACCATCCCACGCTCTAACGCCTCCTTGTCAATACCTCGAAGCAACAATCCTACATTGTCGCCTGCCTCTCCTCGATCCAATAACTTCTGGAACATCTCTACACCAGTTACTACCGTCTTGCGGGTCTCTCGCATCCCTACTATCTCTACACTCTCACCCTTAGTTACAACACCACGATCAATTCGTCCAGTTCCTACCGTTCCACGACCAGTTATACTAAATACATCCTCTACAGGCATCAAAAACGGCTTGTCCATATCTCGCTTCGGCTGTGGAATGTATGAGTCCAACACATCAAGCAACTCATAAATCGACTTGAATGCAGGATCATCTGGAGACTTTGTCTCATCTGATCCGGCTGTCATCGCCTCCAAGGCAGAACCTCGTATCACTGGAATATCATCTCCAGGAAATTTATACTGATTTAATAAATCTCGCACCTCAAGCTCTACTAAATCCAATAACTCAGGATCATCTACCTGATCTGTCTTGTTCATATATACTATTATAGATGGAACACCTACCTGACGTGCTAACAAAATATGCTCACGCGTCTGCGGCATAGGACCATCTGCAGCAGATACTACCAATATCGCCCCATCCATCTGGGCCGCTCCGGTTATCATGTTCTTTACATAGTCTGCGTGACCAGGACAATCTACATGAGCATAATGACGCTTATCACTCTCATACTCTACATGTGCTGTCGCTATCGTAATGCCGCGCTCGCGCTCCTCAGGTGCATTATCAATCGAATCAAATGACCGAACCGACGTTCCCGTCTTATGCGATAAAACCATCGTCATCGCTGCCGTCAATGTCGTCTTTCCATGATCTACGTGACCAATTGTGCCTACATTCACGTGCGGCTTCGTGCGTTCATACTTTTCCTTCGCCATGACTACGACTCGCCTCCAAAAACATTACACCAGCCCAGAACCAGATTTGAACTGGTGACCTCATCCTTACCAAGGATGTGCTCTACCGACTGAGCTATCTGGGCCAAATACACATTTATTTTTCATTACACACACTTTTGGCCATAAAAAAAAGCCACAAGTGCCCTCATGGGAACCCTAATAATAAAAAACGCAAAACAGATGTCAAGACAAATTTTGCCCCGAGAGCAAAAAAAATGTTGTCAGTCAAGTTCTTACATATAATACATCTTATATTTTTTTCGGCACAACTTGGCACGTCTTAACCAAAAATGTTCAAAAATTGAATACTAATAAACATGCCCAATAATCTCCTAAGTTACAACAGCCCAATTGCTTATTTTTTTATTTTAACAAGTCCAATAAGAGTAGCAGTCACCTAATACCAATCATATCTTACCATCTAAAGAGAATATAAGCGGGAGACGAGGTTCGAACTCGCGACAAACAGCTTGGAAGGCTGTAACTCTACCAACTGAGTTACTCCCGCTATTAAGTTCTAATTATATTGTTATTCGTATAAATATGCAAGATATTTTGTAACATCTTTTATTTATACTTAGGGCTTGTTGAATAATTAGTTATTATGTACCACAATCTCCCCGCCTTTGGCGGGCGCGCCCGCCTGTCAAGCGGACAGGTAGCGGGCGGCCTTGTGCTGACGTGCCTGTCGGCGCACAGGAAGT
>JAYEIF010000103.1:0-3234 GCA_034659895.1 Candidatus Zixiibacteriota bacterium | reverse complement strand
CAGAAAAGAGGATCGTTTTCTATATGACCTCGAAAACGTCCACTAAACCGAAAACGAGTAGCCAGATTGTAGATAAAACGTCGTATTCCTCCAATCCGTGCACTTCCCCAATACATATTTTCCCTACAACTGCTATGATTGGCCATTGCTTTTGGTGAATTACCAAATAGTTCTTCGAAACGATCAAGTGCATAGGTAGTATTATCACGATCTGAGGTATGGCAGGTAGCCATATGGTAACCAATTTCGAAACCATCCTTTTTCAACTGTAGAAGCCATGAGAGATAATCTCTATCTGCACAGGTGGTGCCATTGCAGTCGGTGTATTGCGATGCTGGCAACGGCCATACTGATTTTGTCGTTCTCAATCCACATTCAGCTAATAGTTCATATACCGGTTGGACATTATCCAGTGTGGCGACATCTGTGTCGTCAAAAACAGTAAATGCAAAAGCTTTGCCATCTGGCCAGTTGATTTTTTTCATACTGTGTAAACTATCCTTATAGTTTTTTATCCTCTGACCAAAGTAATCTCATCGGGTAAAGTGTAATCCTGATTGATTAGCCAACGCCAGGTCTTCTTGTCACTATCGAGAGCGAAATCGGATTTTTTGAAAAACTCAAGGCATGGACGATTCTTCTCCGTAGGTAGCGGTCGAGCCAGAACTTCCGATGCTCCATGAGACCGTGCATGGTCAATTACTACATATAACATAGTCTCTTCTACTTTGCGACTGGACTTTCCCCCGCAAAAACGGACAGGGAGTTAAGTTGGTTTTGTCATCATTTCGAATTCAATCGGACTTTTGCTACCGAGACTCGAATGACGGCGTTTACGGTTATAAAACATTTCAATATAATCAAATATCTTTGATTTAGCATCCTTTCTTGTAATAAATATTTCGTTATAAATTAGGGCTTGTTGAATAATTAGTTATTATGTACCGCAATCTCCAATTCACGCCCGCCTGTCAAGCGGACAGGTAGCGGGCGGCACGCCACGGCGCACTTCCTGTGCGCCGACAGGCACGTCAGTACAAGGCCGCCCTCTACGCGAGCAAGAAACCGCTGTGTACTTAAAACAAATTATTCAGCAAGGACTATGTGTCTTCACTTTTGCGTTTGGAAAAATAGTGTATATCCTCTCCATAAAGATAATCATGTTTTTGAAAGAGAGCCATTGAAGGAGTATTATATTCTTCAATTAGACAGGCGATAATCTCAGCACCAAGATTTTTAAGAAATTTCTCACATTCCTCGATAATTTTAGAGGCAAAACCTTGTCCGCGATAATCAGGATCAACAGCCACACGATTAATCCAACCCTTGCGACCATCATATGTAGTTAATCCAACACCTACCAATCTATCACCAATAAACAGACCAATAAAACGAGTATCTTCCCGCTGCATCTCGCGTTCTATCCTCTCGCGGGAATCGCGGCCAAACGGCCGATAAGGCAAACCAGCATCAGCCCAGACATCTATTAAGGCATCATAGTCATCAATTGTCAGCTTGCGTATTTTCATCATAATGCCTTTTCTTCAAGTCATTCATAGTCAGCCCGCCGAGGTGGATTGTCAATCTGACGTTCGTTTAATCAAATGGCGAAACCTCTGTCCGCCTCGGCGGACCATCCTACTTTTACTTTGTTCAGCAACCTCTAATTTACAAAAATCTTTGTATTGGAGAAAGTATTACTGACGTATGGGTTACTTGTCGTCTGGTGAGGAGAGTTGCACGGTGAATGTGGAACCTTTGTCAACCTCGCTTTGGATGTCCACAGTAGCGCTGTGATTGTCCATAATGTTTTTGCAGGTCATCAGGCTGTAACCGTGATTGTCTTCTTTAGTGGTAAAACGACGTTGAAAAAGCTTTTCTTTGGTTTCTGAAGTCATCCCAGTGCCATTGTCAGTAACAGAGAGAAAAACACTGTTGCCATCTGCGTGTGTACAAACCTCAATGTGCCCCGATTTACAATCTGCTTTGGCAATGGCATCGGCTGAATTGTGCATAAGGTGTAACAGCATTTGAGCAATTTGACCTGAATCTATTTCTATTTTTGGCAGAGTAGAATCTACATTAGCAGAAACGACTATGCGAGAGAACATCTTTTGACCCGAAACAAATGACACAACTTCGGTTGCAAGTTTGTTAAGGTCAGTCAGGCATTTATCCGTTTCAAGGTGAGTGGAGTTTGTAAGGTCAGATGTGAAGCTCTCCATTCTGGAAACGTTGTCTTTGATTTTGCCAAGATATTCATTTACCTGTTTAGTTTTGTCTTTTTTAATAAACAGTTCAGCCAGCTCAGCGCTTCCAAGAATCAAGCCCAGAATATTGTTAAGGTCATGGGAAACCCATGACGCCATCACACCTTTTTCGGCAAGTTTTTCAAGTTCGGAGAATTGCTGCTCACTTGCTTTCTGCTCTGTGATATCATCAAGTGTAACTATGAGACTGGATGGCGATTCATCAGTGATTAAAGCTCGGACGTTGTAGATACGTTGAGAATCTCCTGATATAGCCATCATGTTTCTGTGAAAGGTGTCCTTTATTTCATTATGGACGAGTTTAATCTGCTCGCTCCATCCTTCAAAAGCAGTGTCACGGAAAACCTCTTCCAGCGGAGCATTCTCCAGCGATTTTTGGCTGGACAAGTCTGGAAGCGACGATTTGAGAATATCATAACCAGTACTATTGACCGTTTTCAGGAGATTATTTTCTCCAAATACAAATATTCCCTGTTTAAGGCTGTCAAAAATCTCAATATAACTGTCAACAGAGTTTTGATTATTTTTATTTTCGGAAACCATATTTGATGTCTGTTTCAATTGAGTCACCATAATTTTTCCAACATATCACCTAATTACAAAGTGATATGCCAGCCAGTTTCAAATTCAATACCCAATCTTTTCTGTGGATAACAGAGCGCAAATATCCATGCTTCTGCTACCCACATAGATTATTGTCGGCTGATTCACACCTATATTATAACCCAAATCCAACTTTTTAGTATGATGATTTTAATATCCAAGTGTTGGAATCATTAAAACAAAAGCCTTAACTTTTGCAGTTATTATTTTTGAAATCTGATTCTGATATAAGTCGGGCTTGTTGAATAATTAGTTATTATGTACCACAATCTCCCCGCCTTTGGCGGGCGCGTAGCGGGCGGCCTTGTGCTGACGTGCCTGTCGGCGCACAGGAAGTGCGCCGTGGCGTGTCGCCCGTTTC
>JAYEIF010000102.1:0-16463 GCA_034659895.1 Candidatus Zixiibacteriota bacterium | reverse complement strand
GGTCAGGACCCTTGCGGTCCTGACATTATATTGTGCAGAGTGTCAGGTTGACAAGCAACCTGACCTACAACCCTTGCGGTCCTGACATTATATTGTGCAGAGTGTCAGGTTGACAAGCAACCTGACCTACAACCCTTGCGGTCCTGACATTATATTGTGCAGAGTGTCAGGTTGACAAGCAACCTGACCCTTATCCCCACTCCTCTAATATCTTCCGCTGTTCGTCTGTGATGTTTTTTGGGATATCGATATTGATTGTTACGTAAAGGTCGCCCCGTGATTTAACCGCCAAGCCCTGTCCCTTCAGGCGCATCTTTGTCCCCGGCTGAGTGCCGGCGGGGATTCGAAGCATCACTTTTTTCGTAAGCGTTTTTATTTGTTTTTGTGTTCCGAGGATGGCCTCTTTGAACGTGATATTTACACTCGTGTAAACATCATTCCCTTTGCGTTTGAAGTTTTGATCAGGCATTACAAACACCGTTATTATTAGGTCGCCGCTGTGCCCGCCTCGTGGGTTTCTCCCGCCTTGCGGATTGGGCCCACATCGTGGGTTAGGCATTCCCTGTCCGACTAATTTAATTTTACCGCCACTTTCGATACCAACAGGAATCTTAACCGCCAGTTTCTTGTTTGTCTGAGCAATATGAAGTATCTTCTTCGCTCCATTGACTGACTCCATAAACGAAATATTCAAGGAAGCTGTCAAATCCTGACCGCGCGTAGGTCGAGCCCGCCTTTTCCGTGAGAAGTGATTAGAAGAACTGCCCTGTGCGCCGCCGAAGAATTGAGAAATAATATCTTCAAATCCATTTGTCCCTTGATTGCCGCCGCCGAAACGAAATGTCTGAAATCCTCCCCTTCCTCCTGAGCCTTGTCGGAAGAGGTCGGAAAAATTAAAGTTTGCGCCGCCGGCACCCTGTCCTCCGGGAAATCCGCCACCAGCTCCTCCATTCCCTGTGCCAGCAAAGGCACCGTACTTGCGCATGGTGTCATATTCCTGACGCTTTTTCTTGTCTGACAGGGTATCATACGCCTCAGAGATTTCTTTGAATTTAGTCTCGGTTGTTTTGTCTCCCCTGTTACGATCAGGATGATACTTTTTGGCTAATTGCCGAAAAGAGCGTTTTATTTCATCAACTGATGCGTTTTCACTCACTCCGAGAATATCGTAAAATGTCTTTCCCATATCAGTCCCTATTATACTTCCAAAATGAGTAATTGTCCATCATTGCTTTTCTCAAATGCCGTAATCTCATTACGTACAGGTAGGCAGGTCAGCCCGCTGAGGTGGACTGACCTACCACTGGATACCAGCTTTCGCCTGTCTGCGTGTTCCGCACAGGCAGGCTGGTATGACAAATCCATTATGGCATAGCTCATGCTTCCCGCCGAGGTGGACTCATTTGTTTCATCCCGAGCGGAGAATTGTCTCATCCCGAGCGGAGTCGAGGGACGGGCGACACGCCACGGCGCACTTTCAGCATAAAGCCGCCCGCTACGCGGGATTACACTCCCAAATTGCGTAGGGACGGGGCTTGTCTCCGTCCTTATGGAAAAGATGACCGTCAGTCCGCCTAAGGTGGACTCATTTGTTTCATCCCGAGCGGAGAATTGTCTCATCCCGAGCGGAGTCGAGGGACAACCGCTTTCTATTTCACTTCCTCAAAATCAGCATCGACAGTATCGGTGTTGTCGCCTGTTTCTGTTCCATTGGACTGATTATTTCCATTGGAACTGCCAGCATTGGTTTCAGCGCCTGATGTGTTCTGATACATCTCGGTTGATGCTGTCTGCCAAACTTGTTGCAAAGCATCAGCCGCTGAAGTTATTTCATCGATATTATCGTTTTTAAGGGCATCTTTCACGCGTTCCTTAGCTGTTTCAATTTGAGTTTTAGAATCAGCGCTCAGTTTGTCTCCATACTCCTTCATCTGTTTTTCCGATTGGAAGACAGCGGCATCGGCTTTGTTGCGGGCATCAATGCTGTTCTTTTTCTCTTTGTCTTCGGCCTCGTGTGTTTTTGCATCGTTGACCATATTTTCAATCTCCTGCTCGCTGAGCCCGGAGGAAGCCTCAATACGAATGCTCTGCTCCTTGCCGGTGGACATGTCCTTGGCAGATACGTTTAGAATACCGTTGGCATCGATGTCAAACGCAACTTCGATCTGAGGTGTCCCTCGAGGCGCAGGGGGGATACCATCAAGTGCAAAGCGGCCGATGGTTTTGTTGTCAACAGCCATTTCACGCTCACCCTGAAGAACATGGATATCAACTTGCGGTTGATTATCATCAGCAGTTGAGAAAATCTGGGACTTTCGTGTCGGAATAGTTGTATTGCGATCAATAAGACGAGTCGTTACTCCACCAAGAGTTTCAATACCGAGCGACAAAGGCGTAATATCAAGTAAGACGAGATCATCAACATCACCGCTGAGTACTCCGCCCTGAATGGCAGCGCCGATAGCAACCACCTCATCAGGGTTGACCGATTTGTTGGGATTGCGGCCAAAGAAATTCTTAACCAGTTCTTGAACTCGTGGCATCCGAGTCATTCCACCTACTAAGATAACATCATCAATCTGATTGATTTTGATACCGGCATCATCAAGAGCTTTTTGGACAGGGCTCATTGAACGCTGTAGGAGATCATCCACTAACTGCTCAAACTTGGCGCGCGTGAGTGTTAGATTTAGGTGCTTCGGGCCGGACTGATCAGCCGTTACAAACGGTAGATTTATCTGAGTCTGCATTGTCGAACTTAGTTCGATTTTGGCTTTCTCTGCCGCCTCTTTCAAGCGCTGTATAGCCATCGGATCCTTTGACAAGTCTATCCCATCCGTCTTTTTGAACTCATCAACGAGCCAGTCGATGATGCGCTTATCGAAATCATCACCACCTAAATGCGTGTCGCCATTGGTGGATAAGACCTGAAACACACCGTCGTCCATATCAAGAATAGAAATATCAAACGTTCCGCCACCGAGATCATACACAGCTACCTTACCGGTCTTTTTCTTGTCAAGCCCATAAGCCAAAGCAGCAGCGGTCGGTTCGTTTATGATGCGCTTGACTTCAAGACCAGCGATTCGACCGGCATCTTTCGTCGCTTGACGCTGGCGGTCATTAAAATATGCTGGCACAGTAATAACAGCTTCTTTGACAGAAGTTCCCAGATAGTCCTCAGCAGTTTTCTTCATTTTAGTAAGTATCATAGCAGAAATCTGCGCTGGGGCATATTGTTTGCCATCCATTTCAATTACTGGCTCACCTTTGTTATTAGAGATTACCTTGAATGGATAATTGCTAATTTCATTTTTTACCTCATCAAATTTGCGTCCAATAAGCCGCTTGACGGAAAAAACAGTATTCATCGGGTTAGTTACAGCCTGACGCCGAGCGACCATTCCAACTAATCTCTCTCCATTTTTATCAATTCCTACCACCGACGGTGTTGTGCGTCCGCCTTCAGCGTTATTGATGACAGCGGGCTCATTTCCCTCTGTTACAGTTACTACGCTGTTGGTGGTTCCCAAGTCAATTCCAATTATTTTACTCATTTTTTATCTCCTTTCTTTATCATTAACACTCGCAAGAAAGCCGGTCGATGACGGCCGGCTTTCTGTGAATAAGGATTGCTTATGTGCACCGGTATTGTGATAATATCTCGCCTTTAGCTAATTTTGACCTCGATCTCGCGCGGTTTCACTTCTTCCTTTTTGCCAAGCTTCACGAGCAGAAGACCATTGTTGAAATCAGCGCTAACTGATTCAGGGTTGACTGTCTCCGGAAGAGTAAATGACCGACTGAACTTTCCAGAGCAAATCTCCCGACGGATGAAAGTCTCATCCTTATCTTCCTTAGAAGACTTTCGCTCACCAGCAATAGTCAGGATATCATCCTTGACTATAACTTTGATGTTGTCCCTGCTAATCCCCGGCAATTCAAAGGTCAGAGAGATGTCATCCTTGGTCTCCTCGATATTGACACGCGGTACAAATTCGGCTTCTTCATTGTTTTCAAATGAAGGGACGTTAAAGAAGCTGTTGAACAGGCTGTCAATGTCTCGAGTAACTCGATTTGGTGTTGCAATTAAGTGTCTCATTTTAGTTCTCCTTGTTTTTTTGTTTCCAGTTTTGTTTCCGGATTCGCATCCGGTTTTGTTAACATCTGCTCGTACTTATATCAAATAGTGTGCCAAGATTTATAAGGAGTGTATTATCAACAAGTTAGCTAAGGCGGGCAATTACGGCGAAGCATTGTCTGCCATAACGGCTTATTTATACTGCCATATAGGCGCTACAATAATGCAAATATGGCAGTTACTCTGCCGATATGGCGGTTTATTGTCGGAGCGATAGTAATCTTTTAATAATGAATTTTAGAGAATAGAATAAAAGATAGAATCTTATCAGTTCCGAGATAAAATCTCGGTTACTGTCTTATAGATAGATGAGCGACCTAGCATCTTCTGTGTAATTGATATAGAATTTTTGAATTCGTGAAGTCTCTCGATTGAAGCCTTGTCCCCGATTCTCCCAAGTGCAGTAACTGTAGCCAATCTAAGTTCTTCACGAGAGGTTCCTCCTTCAGCCATATCAGTGAGTAAATCGTCATCGTGGAGTAATTGAGACAGAAAATCTCTCGAGATTTCTCCACCGAGCCGACCGAGAACAGTTATTCCTCGCCAGGCAATTGATGGCTTTCTTTTCATACTGTTTATCAACATAGGAACCGAATCTTCATTACCTATTAGTCCCACGGCAATCACAGAACTTTCACGGATGCTCTTGTCAGAATCTTCAGCCATGAATATCAACATATCACAAGCATCCTCGCCGCCGATTTTCTCAAGTGAGCGAACAATCTCTCGTCTGACTCGCACATCACTATCATTCATACGCAGTCTTAATGGAGCTATTCCTTCCGGATCTTTTATTTGACCAAGGATGAAGATAGAATTACGTATTACATACCATTTGGCATCTGAAAGTTCATTGCGATTATTATTCCGTTCGAACATGGCATCATCATTTAGAACTCCGGAAAACACGAAAAGTGTAGCCTTTCCAAGTTCAGCCAGAATTTTCAGTGCAAGTTGTCTCACACGCCGTGAGTGATGGGAAATGATTTTCGATAAACCTGATGCCACTTCCTCATTACCAACAGCAATGAGGGCATCACGGATATATCCAGCAGTTTCTGCATTGCCGGAAATCATATCATCAATCATGGTTGAGATGATATCCTTACGATTGATATTTTCTATGACCTTTTTGACAGCAACAGATTCATATATCGTAATTCCATCTTCGACGAATCGGTAACCACCTATCATTATTGCCAGTTTTGAGACGAGATCATATCGACGTAAATTAAGGCACTTTTCGAGCACTCGCCAGATTAGCTCCGAGTACTCAAACGATTCTTTGCGCGAGCTTAGTCCCTTGCCAATTCGATTGATAAGATTTTCGAGTATTGTTATGTCGCTATACAAGCTTATGGATTCCACAAGAGCGACAAGTAGATCAAGCGCTCGCCCGCGTTCTCCTGCCTCTGTTGCTCCAAGTAAGTCAATCAGGAGCTCAAACGTCTCAGTTGCTTTGACTTTCTGGCCTGTGCGAATCAAGCGCTCAAATGCATCTACAAGCTTCCGTGTGGGAAGTGATCGCGGATTGCTTTCAAGGCACTCTTTCAGAATTTGGTCAATCTGGTCACGGGACTCAAACTTAATTGCTGTGATAGAGTCTCCGGTTTCCTCAACAATATCAGCCATAAAACGGTTGTCATCCATTAATTCTTCAATTGCAGAGATAATTTTTTCGCGTTGCGGGTGATATTCCAGAAGCTTCCACAAAGAACGAAAGCGTTCTTTGAAGTCAATTGATTCATCGCTGTCAGGGGTATCCTTCTTTAGCTTTTCGAGTGTATCAAGTAATGCTTTCTGAATATCACCCGGCGGTAAAGAAATTGCTTTTTCCGGAAGTAAATACTGCACAATGTCATACGAGAAATCAATATCCAGTGAATCAAGTATGCTTTCACCATCTGTTTGTATTTTGATAAGGTACTCAAGAGAGTCTCCCAATTGACGCAATGCCATATTGTGAACTGAGAAATCGTATTCAATATCACCTAAAACCAGTTGACTATTTTCAAACAGGTCATAAGATAATTTGGAATTTGCTTCTATGGTATCAATATCTGAATTTTTAAGAAATGTGCTTAGAATTTGACTCTGGTCTGTCCGCGAGATTTTTTTTACAAAACGGCAGATAAACTGTGACAGATCATCCACACTCATTTCTGGTCTGAAAAGCAGGGAGTCGATCTCGAGTATTTGCATATAGCGAACTATCTCTTCGGTAAAAACTGATTCCTTAAGGCGAATGCCAATAGTAAAAAGATGCCCGCGCTCTAAGTTTAGAGTTACAAATCTCTTAAAATCAAATAGTTTTGTGAAAGCAAAGAACGGCTTCCCCATAGCTTTGGAAGATACTGGATGATTATGTCCATAGATAGACACTTTTCGGCAGGCCATAGCCATTTCCCGAATCAGGTTATTGGCGAGTTCATTCAAATTAGTATTGAGTACTGATTCCGTAATTTCTCTATTGGGTTTCTTCATTATTTTTCTCTCCGTAACAGGCTATCACTCCAGATTCTGTGGCCACATAGACACGATTTCCATCACTAACAGGACAGTATCTAATAGTTCCACTCAATTGATACTGGTCAATCAGCTTTCCATCAGCAGTGTTCAGACAAAACAGCTTGCCAGTTAGTGTTCCCACAAGTACATACTCTCCAACCACTACCGGCGCGGCACGAACCACATTCTCGGTTCGGAAACGCCATTGTTCATCACCCGTTCTGGCATCCAGAGCCACTAAATAGCCGCTGGTCAAACCAATGAATACAGTGGCTTCAGAGACAGCTGGTGCGCTCCAGATAGAGCTGCCAAGTTCCTTTTTCCAGAGTTGTTGTCCGTTCTTACGGTCAATACCATAAACTTTCCCGGTCATATCAGCTACTGTCAACAGTTCGGACAATACAGGTGCGCTGACAAGAGGTCCATCAAGAGCAACCCGAAACTGAAGAGTGCCGTCGATAGCTGACAGAGCATATAGGTTTCCCTTATCATCGCCCTGATACAGCATATCTTGAAAACCTGCAACAGGAGCTGTCAACCTGCCATCAGTATGGAATGTCCACTCCTGTTTACCGGTCTCCAGATCATAGGCGGTCAACACACCATCTCTGGATCCGACCATTAGTCTATTATTTAGTATTATCGACCCGTCTGGAGCATCCTTTACGCAGTTCTGCCAGACCGTATTTCCATTATAGAGATTTATACAGTAAAGGCTGTTTCGATTTGGTGAAACACCAAAGAAAGCCAGACTATCATAAATAACTACTCCAGTTTGCGGCACCCCTTTGATTTTTATCTTTCCGAGAAATTTTCCGCTCAAAACATCAAAGAATTTGATTCGCTTTCTGGCTGAGGGATATACGAGAGCATTGTGAGATAGAATCAATGGACCAGCCGATTTTCCGGATTCGCTTCGTTTCCAGATAACCTCCAATTTGCCAGGGAAACTCCCTGAGGGAGCACTTCCTGTGGCTTGAGTATCACTTCGATAGAAAGGCCAGGCTGAAGATTGTTTTGCATTTTCTCTTGGTAGCCTGTAATTAGGTGAGCAACCCATTGCAAAGATTGTTGCAACAAAACATAAATTCAAAAATATAAACCAGAAGCGAGTCATTAGAAATTCCATCCGAAGTAAAAGTCAAAATCAGTATTTGGGCTGACGGTATTAAAATCAGTGGTACGGGTGAAGTCGAAACGCAACAGCACAACACGGCCAAAAGCCACCCTGACACCTGAACCGAACGATCCAAGTAACTTATCATATCTGAATTTGCTGAATCTCTCATCTGAAGCGTATGCAACATCGAAAAAGAGCGCTCCCTGAATTCCCCTGAAACCTATTCCTCCAAAGGGGAACTTAATCATAAGATTGTCAATCAATGGGAATCTTAGCTCGGTGGAGGAGAAAAGGACATTACGATTGTAGAAATCATGGCGGTCGTAACCTCTAAATGACCAGCTACCGCCGAGATAGATTCTCTGTGGCTCGGTTCCTGTGGAAGAATATGCAAACAGACGATTAGCAATGGCTGAAGATTTGCCAAGGCGGAAATAATGTCTAACATCCGTCAGCGCCATGCGACTAAAATGTTCCAAAGTTTCAATTCTATTTAAAGTACCAATAGTAAAATTGTACCGTCGGCCTTCAATTGGCCCGGATATATTCCAGATAGTGTTATCATATATCCAACTTAGGTAGTGTGTTCCGAGAAAGGCTTCTCTATCATACCGGCCATATCTACGGTAACGATGGTTGTAGGCGGCAAGAGTGGTCAGGTCAAGGCGGTGGAACTTGGAAAAGGGATAACTCAGTAATAGAAATGCGCCAGCCTCGCGTTTATCAAAGAAACCATCATACTCGTTAAAGTATTCGTTATAGATGTGATATGCGCCAATACCCCAGTTGAGCTGGTGTTCTTTATTAACATAAGTAATGCCAACATTGAATGATTCAAGAAACTCGTCCTTGGTTTCAGCTGTGTTAGAAAGGAGAAAATAGAAAGCGTGATTGCCGAGCACATCAGAGACAGCCATCTGAAATCCTCCGAGAGAGCCATAAACCGGATCATAGCCTATACTCGATTGAGCAATATCGAGTGAATAGTCAGTGTTGTATTCTATTGAACTGTGCTTGGATTTTGGAGCAATTTTCGCTGGTTTCCATGACTTCTGTGAAAGAGCCAGCGGCTGGGTTATTTTATCCGGCTTTGGTGGAAGCTCCATACGGTAGATTTGGAAAGTCATGTTTTGGTAGCCGGTGTAGATAAGGTGATTTCCGTCCGGTGTAATTCTGGGATCAAAAGCTCCCGTTACATACGATGACTGTTGTGTTAATCTGCCCTCGTGTTCGAGGAGAAACAGATTGAAAGTCCCTCCGCGATCAGACGAAAAATAAATTCCCGCTTCTGTAGCATCAGGTGACTGGTCACGATATGGACCAAACGTGAGTTGCGAAATCGCACAGTCGGTCAGATTGTACTCGTATAGATTTGTGGCTCCTTTGCGTCCGTCAGCATTCCGATCTGAGGCAAAAACAATCCGGTTACCATCAGCAGAAAAAACCGGATCCAAATCGTTGTAGATGTCATGTGTAAGTTTCTGGTACTTACCAGCAGACTGGTACTTGCCAGCAGAAAGGTACAGCATATACAGATCGGAAAATCCGCTCAGGTGAATACCAGAGAATACAACCCGAGAACCATCCGGTGATAATCGCGGCGAACGGATAGCGGATAGACTGTCAAATACATAGCGGTCAATGACTTTACGTTTTTTTAAGTCGTAAAGATTGATGACATCATTTCCCTTGGATTTTGAAGAAAATACGATTAGACCGGAATCATTGGCATCTATTCCTGAGCGCATGAGATAGAGCGATTCAAAATCCGATGAGTGTTCTCCCTTAAGTAATGTCTGCACCTGCCTTTTTCTTTCCCCTTTTGCTGTAGTCATGTAGATTCCGGAATACCCCATACGATTGGCTTTGAATATGACCCACTCCTTCAAACCATCGCCATCGTTCCACATGATAGGGACTCCCTTAACCGAGTAGCCATCACAAGTGACGCGGTCAGATTCCATATCAGGCAAACCAAGTTCTGCAATTTCTGGTAAATATTTCTTACGGAGACTGTATTCCCACTTGCGCGACAGTTCGTTCAGATCGTCTCCTAAAACGTTCTTTACAACCCTGTCAAACGTGTGTCCCTTATGCCATTCATCGAAAATCATCATAAGCTTGTCAGGACCATAGGTTGAATCAATAAATGCGCAGATTGATTGACCCAGTTTATACATAAAGTAGGTGCCGCGAATTTTATACATATCCGGGATTCCGACCAAATGTCCACTGATTACCATATCCTTGGTAAACATATCAGCGTTGGTATCCCACTCTTTTGACCAGTATTCCGCTATCCCTTCGGCGAACCACAAAGGTGGATGAGCCGATTTCATTCGACCCCGATGCTTCAAAACGTGCTCTATTTTATCAAAGGTAAATACATGCACCATTTCATGACGTATGACATGGTCGAGTTCATGATAGGAGCCGTTAAAAGGCACAACAACCCTGCCTTTCATAAACTCCGTAAATCCTCCAACCGACTCTGGCAGCAATCCCGAAATAACATTGGTCTGAGAAAAATAGTTAGGGGAGGAGTAGATTATTAGCGGGGTTTTATCTTTTATCTCGTGGTTAAACCTTGTTGCAAGCAGTCGATAAGAATCCTCTGCCAAGCGGGCTGCTATTTGAGCGACTTCTGTCTCCGCTGTGTAGAAGTAAATCTTGAAGTGTTCTGTTGACATGACCTGCCAGTTGAAATGAGTGTACTGTACCTTATTCTTTCCGAAATAATACTGTGCTCCAACTGGCGATGCCCCAAGAATACCAAGTATCAGCATAACCGTCGCGAGATAGATAAAAATATGTTTATCTTTTTTTAATCCCAAAGCTCTAACCTTAACGACACGGATAAATAAGTGAGTTAAATAGCGCACCATCAGTTTTGTGATTCAATCGAAAATAACACATACATTATGATAGTATCGGCAAGTGGTTTCAAATATTTCTTACTGAATAATGCCTGTCTCAATACCACACTCGGAACATTTTCCTTCATTGGCCGCTAATACTTCCGTAGTGTAACCACTACGACTGACCAATAAAGTCCCGCAGTTGGGGCAATATGTGTTACTTGTACCGGCTAACATCAGGTTTCCCACATAGACGTACTTCAAACGCTTTTTGGCCAATTTCCAGGCTCTCAGCATTGTTTCGGCAGGAGTAGCCGGAATGTGCAACCGATAACTTGGATAATAAGCCGACAAGTGTAATGGGATTAATTCCGAGACAGATGCAACAAAGTCGAAAAGGTCGTTAAGATCATTGTCGGAGTCATTGAGGGTAGGGATTATCAAGTTGGTTATCTCAAGGTGCACACCCGCTTCAGCGATTTTTTTGATACTATGTTGTACTGGTTCAAGTTTTGATTTGCATATCTTTCGGTAAAATTCTGGGCGAATACTTTTCAGGTCAATGTTGACAGCATCAATATACTCAAGCAATTTATCAAGTGGTTCAGGATTGATGTAACCGTTTGAGATTAATACCGCTTTTAGCCCTGCCTGTTGTAATAGTGGAGCCGTATCCATAATATACTCATACCAGATGACAGGCTCAGTGTATGTGAATGCCACCCCGATTGACTTACTGTCGATAGCCGCTTGCACCAAATCCTCTGGTGATAGATAGCGCGTGGGAGCTTTTTTCTGTGATATAGACCAGTTCTGGCAGTAAACACAGCCCATATTGCAGTAGTTTGGACCTGTAGAAAGAATTGTCGAGCCAGGATAGAAATGATACAATGGTTTTTTTTCAATTGGATCAACTGACAGTGAAATCAATTCTCCGTAGTTATCGGTAACAAGTGTTCCCTTTTGGTTATATCGGCTGGTGCAGATACCTTTTTTTTCTGGTGTGAGACGACACTTCGCTGGACACAGAAGGCATTGCACTTTGCCGTCTCCAAGCTCTTTTGCAAATGCGGCTTTTTTAATCATAGTTAATGTCCTTCCGAATTAGTTCTACCGCCGCCCTGAGATTGTCTGCCACAAGTGTTCTGTCTGTGAAACGGCTGGGGATAAAACGTTGTTCCTGCTCTTGTCCGTGTCCTGTACGAACCAACACAGATCGAGCTCCTGCAACTTTTCCCAGATTGACATCATCAATTTTATCTCCAATCACCCAGGATTTCCTGATATCAATCCCAAGTTCAATCGCAGCCTTGTGGAGCATCCCAGCAGCAGGCTTGCGACACTGACACACTTTACTATACAGAGACACAGTACCGTTCGGATAATGTGGACAATAGTAAAGGCCGTCAAGGTCAATATCTTCACGAGAGAGCATTTCCAATAACCTTCGGTTGACTTGTTCAACATTGTTTATACTGAAGAAACCGCGAGCTACTCCTGATTGATTGGAGACAATAATAATTTTGAAACCCAGAGAGCGAGCCTTCTTCAAGGCTTCAATTGCTCCCTCTTCGAACTGTATGCCGTCCGGGTCCTTAAGATAACCCTTATCGACTATTAGAGTGCCGTCACGGTCAATGAATAGAGCAGGCATATTATTGATATCACTGTTGAGGATATTTGTAGCAGCTTGAGTTACTCTGTCCACAGTTAGTCGCTCAAAGCAGTATCGCTTGTCGCGGTGGCAGGGTTTATCTCCGTGCAGTGAACAAGGTCGGCAGGGTTCGTCCACATCGAGAACTTTATCATGTAAACCTGCGGGAGAGAATCCTAAAACAGGATGCGTGGGACCAAATAAAGCTATAACCGGCGTTCCCACAGCCGATGATAGGTGAGCGATACCCGAATCGTTGGCGATTGTCAGGCGGCAGTGTGCGATGATTGAAGCCAGCTTTTCAATTGGCAAATCTACCAGTTCAATTACAGCATCTGACCCAAGTGAGCCGATATACGATGTAGATACATTGTCAAAAGATGAAATCGCCCAGATTATATTCGCTCCGTATTTGTCGTGCAGTTCTTCCGATACTTCGGCGAACCTCTCCAATGGCCATTGTTTTGTTGGATGTGCTGCTCCGGGAGCTATTAAAATCCACTGATTGTTACTGTTTAACTTACGGTATATCTCTGAATTGTCTGTTTCTAACTCAGGCGGTATCAGAACAGGATTCATAGCCGGTGATAGTCCGTCGAGTTGTCGCAGGCAGTCGTTATATAAATCGATTGTATGCGGCCATGTTTTCGGAAGATTTTCTGAATCTATCGCCTGACGCCGCTCCCATCGTCGTTTAGGATAGACAACAGTTTGTGGCGCCGCCAATATCTTGCGCACCAGCCACGATCTTGGGTTGCCGTGTAAATCGACCACAATATCAAAATGTTCTCTGCCGAGTTTGACTAATAGCTTGGAAAGATTTCTTAACCCAGTGTTTGATTGTAATGTTATCACATCATCGACACCATCGAACCGCTCGACAATTTGACGAAATCGCTCTTTTGTAAGAAAAGTTAGACGGCTTTCAGGGTAACTGATTTTGAGGTTAAGAATGGTTGGGCTTGTGAGAATCACATCACCCAACGACCCGAAGCGAATAACAAGGATTCTTTTCATAACTAATGAAAAAAGTATAGTCCAAATGCGCCAGCGGCAAAGCAATAATAAGCAAATCCGGCAAATCGGCCCTGTCGGATTATTCTCATCAATATAATCACAGCCAGCAATCCGAAAACAAATGCCAATACGGTACCAAGAAGATATTGCGGCGCAAGAGACGAATCAAGAGCCAGCAACTCATTAGATTTAAGTACAACCGCACCAAGAATAACCGGTATCGCCAACAGAAAAGAGAACTCAGCTGCTTCCTTCGGCTTGACACCCAACAGCATACCTGTCGCAATTGTGCTACCTGATCGGGAGATCCCTGGCATGATAGCAACAGCCTGACCAATACCTATAATCACTGCTGATAGCAGCATAACCGGTTTATCCGACTGCTTCACAAAGCTGGTTGACAGCAGGATAAACCCTGTCGCAATTAGCATAGCTGAAGTCAACAGCGGACTGGAGAAAGCTTCTTCGAAGAAATCATTAAGCAGAAGGCCGGCCAGCCCGGCGGGAATTGTGCCAATCACAAGAAAGCTGAGCATACGTCTCTCAACTTTCATTTCGCTATTGAATATCGATTTGGCAAGTCGCATGATCTGATTTCGAAAATAAACTAATACTGCCAGTAATGTACCGAGATGCAGAAGAAGTTCAAATGATACTCCGGGTTCTTTAACGCCAAGGATCGCCTCTGTCAAAACCAGATGCCCCGATGATGAAACTGGCAGGAATTCTGTCAATCCCTGTAGGATTCCCAATAGAACGGCATCTAAATATGACATACTAATGGCACAAATCAGGGAAAGTAGGCAGAAATAACGTTTGGATTATCACTACAAAGCGCGGTAATCAAGGCCAAAGAAGATGCCTTCGTTACCATCAATTTGGATTTCTCCATACAAGTTGATGAACTCAGTAGCTTCATAGCATACACCACCATGAAGACCAAATTCAAGTTCAGAGTTAGATTCGGAACTTTCAATACGAATATTTAGTCTTCCGTACGGTGAAAGTTTATGCCCATTTGTCAGTTCCATAGGATATGAACCAAGACCAAATATGCCAATCTCCGATAGGCCTGCTCCATTGAAACTTATATGTTCAAATAATCCACCGATCGCCAGGTCAAACGGGTGATTCGCATAATCGTCGGCCGACCATATTTGATATTTCATGTCGGCTCCGAGCGTAAAGTAAGTTTCGCCATTGTTGGAAGCGGCCCCAAGTTTAAGCCGACCGTCAATATATTGCGACATACCATAAACAAACGCACCATGAAAACTCGTTGCATCAGCAATACCAATCCCTCCTGCAAATCTACCCTGACCCATACCCAAAGACTCTGCTGTGGAAAGGTTACCAAAAACTGAGCCACAAGCATCGAAAGCCATTATAGATGATGAGGAGAGAATGAGAAGCAGTCCCACAGAACAAACAATCTTTTTCATAGTATAGAATCCTTTGCTATTTATATTTCACAGTTCTATTCAGTTATAAATCTAATTGTTTTATCTGTTTCCGGTCAACCAAAAAAGGTGCAGTTGACAATAATTGTTGACACTGGTAATACATATTGATTGTTTTTGACTTGTTGCAAAGGAGCAATAAAATATATGGCAAACGATATTGGCAAAGTTAGCAAGGCACGAGGACAATGGGCTGGTCATATGGGATTCATACTGGCTGCTACAGGGTCAGCGATTGGACTGGGGAATATATGGAAGTTTCCTTACATCACCGGTGTTTATGGTGGTGGTGCGTTTGTTATTGTCTATCTGGCGTGCGTTGTGCTTGTTGGCTTGCCATTGATGCTGGCTGAACTTATGATAGGCCGTCATGCTCAATGTAATCCTGTCGGAGCTTTCCAGAAGTTGCATCGCAAGGGAAGCCCATGGCAACTGACAGGCTGGTTTGGGGTTGTATCCGGATTCCTGATTCTTTCCTATTATAGTGTGGTAGCAGGTTGGGCTATGGCTTACATCTTCAAGGCATTTGCTGGATTCTCCGGTACAGCCGAACAAATAGTGGGGCAATTTAGCGTTCTTCAGAACAGTGCCGGCACTTCGTTTATGTGGCATTCTATCTTTATGGTACTTTGTATAGGTATTGTAATAGGTGGAATACAAAAAGGTATCGAACGGTGGTCAAAGATTCTCATGCCGTCATTACTTGTATTACTCCTTGCTCTGATGTTTTACGGCCTGTTTGCAACTGAGGGAGGAAAGGCCGCTTTAAGCTTTTTGTTCAAACCCGATTTCAGCAAGCTCAGTGCCGAGGCTGTGCTGTCTGCTTTGGGTCATGCCTTTTTTACGCTGTCATTGGGAATGGGAGCAATGATTACCTATGGCAGCTATATGAAAAAGGACCGCAGTATTCTCAAAGATGCTATTATGGTTTCATTTTTAGACACACTGATTGCCCTGATAGCCGGAATTGTTATATTTTCTCTGGTATTCCATTATGGGACTGAACCAGATGCAGGCCCTGGACTCATATTTGAGACTCTTCCAGTGCTCTTTGCTGAAACGGGACCATGGGTTTCTGTGCCGTTCTTCATTCTTTTATCTTTTGCCGCGTTGACTTCGGGAATCAGCCTTATGGAGGTTGTGGTTTCGTATTTTATTGACCAGCGGGGCTGGAAAAGGAGCACAGCAACCATAGTGTTAGGAGCCGCCATTTGGATTTTTGGTATGCTGTCAGCTATCACAATCTGGAAAGTGCCAGTGAATATCTTCGGCGAAAATCAGGGTTTCTTTGCATTCTTTGACGTACTAACAACTAATTATATGTTACCTTTAGGGGGGCTTCTAACCTGTTTGTTTATTGCGTGGGTGATGAAGGACAAGGACAGGATTACAGAGTTTGGTTCGTCTGGATTACTCTATAGTGGACTGAAATTCGTACTGCGGTTTGTAACTCCGGTCGCTTTATTAATAGTTTTGCTACACGGATTAGAACTTCTTCCATTTATGGACTACGGACATTAGATTTTAGCTGACTTGGATAAGGTTATTTCCCCGCTATAGCATTGGCGTTTGTCCTATTATAGGGCTTGTTGAAAAATTAGTTATTATGTACCACAATCTCAAATTCGCGTAGCGGGCGGCCTTGTGTCGCCCGTTTCTATACACACAGCGGAGACAAGCCCCGCTGCTACGCGAGCTGACGTGC
>JAYEIF010000101.1:0-3238 GCA_034659895.1 Candidatus Zixiibacteriota bacterium | reverse complement strand
GGCGCCGTCCTAGACCACTAGACGATGGGGTCACATTTTCTTAGCAGTTTCCAATTATACCTTATTTATCCATTCTGTCAAGGACATAAACTATCAAGGACTATTAAATAGCTGGTTAATTTCAAAATGTGTGGAAATTTATAAAAAAGTAGCGCACTCTGTTAGTGAACATTTTTCCCAAAAAGCAGGTTCTGCTTGGGTGGCAAAGTTCGTAATTCCTCTTTTTGTTGTCATATTATCCGCAAAATATACACATATCCTGAGCAATCTCAGAAATGTGTCCCTTTGAAAAAAAGAGGGACCAATGAATCCAAACAAAAACAAAGCAAAAACCAAAACAACATCAGACAAACTATTGTCAGTTGACAACATAGCGGCGGCTACTGCTGTCTCGCAGATGAAATCGCTGCGAACTTCGGATAGTATCGAGAATATGATCAAGTTAAGCGGCAACGATATATCATCAGGACGCTACCGTATCCTCTTGTATCGATTCCTGACTGACAACGTTCCCGTTATAAATGCCTGCGTGTGGACATGGGCGCGGATGTCGGCAGCTCAGGGGAAATTTCGTATCGCTGAAGGTACAAACAGTTCGCTGGCTCAAAAGGCGGAGGAGCGGCTTGAAAATCTCATGGATAATGTATATCGGACATGCACCGGAGGAACGCCGGGAGAAACCGGTTTCCTTGTCAATTTGTTCTCAGGGTTATATCGCGACGGGATGTTTGGAGGATTTCTGACTGTCAAAAAAGACGGAAGTGGTGTTGACAGATTCTTTCCTGTGGACTCAACACGAGTCGGGATAGATAATAATTCCGGTGGAATGCGGCTCGTCTATGAACTTGAGGGCAAAACGTACAATCTAAAACACCCTGACTTTTACCACTTAGCTCTGGACGGCTCGAATAATGAACCACTTGGGAGATCAATCCTCAAAGCTGTGCCGATGGTTTCTTACATAGAGCAGCAACTTGTCGATGACATGCGGAGAGCATCTCACAACAGCGGGTTCCACCGTCTTCATGTAAAAATCACACCTCCCGAACGAATAGCGGGTGAATCAGACAGTGCCTACACAAATCGTATCAACCACTATTTTGATTCGACTGTGAGCATGATTCGGTCGTGCGATGTCGATGATAATCCTGTTACGTGGGATAATGTTTCAGTGGAATATATCGGTCCTGATGCCAACCGAAGCGTAACCAACAGCTGGTTTCATAATCATAGATCCATGATTGAAGAAGTCTGCGCAGGAACAAATCTTGCTCCGTTTCTTCTTGGCTACTCGTATGGAGCGACAACAACATGGTCGAAATTCAAGTTCGATATGGTAATGCGGCAGGTGCGCACAGTTCAAGCTCAGGTGGCGCACTTTTTGGAGTGGATAGCTGGTATCGATCTCGCGCTGGCTGGCATAAATGTGCGGGTTCGATACGAGTTTGATAATGTGTTTCCATATCAAGCTGACGACCAGGCGGCGATTACATCAAACCGTGTTGACAACATCATCAAGCTGTATCAGGCAGGCTTGGTTGATAAGGAAACCGCCACCACACAGGCAGGAAAGGTGTTGTAGTTAAACCTGAAAGCTCAGTGGACTGGGAACGCGGTTTTTTCGACCCTGCATATTTCGCATCGGCAGTGTTGGGAATAAAACTGCACACGGGACAGAAACAATGGCTTCAAGGAAGCTCTGAGCATGAAAACGCTCTGGTTACTGGTAATCGATGGGGCAAATCTTTTGTGTCGGCTGTCAAGATTGTACATCATGCCCTGTATCGTCCGCGACAGCTCAAGTTTGATGCTTGCGGGCGATACCGAATCATCACAGCTTCAATAACACAGGATCAAGCGAACATCATCTTTGATCAGGCGGTGCGGTTTATCCGTCAATCTGCATTGTTAAAACCATTAGTGAAATCGATAACGCGGACACCATATCCTAAAATGACATTCGGCAACGGCGCTACTGTTGAAGCGCGTTCGACTCAAAATCGCGGCGAATACTTGCTGGGCAATGATTACGATTTGTTCATCTTTGACGAGGTGGCTTTTGAGACTGATCCAGAATATGTAGTCGAAGAAGTCATCCAGATGCGATTGGCTGACAGAGAAGGACTGCTTGATCTGGTTTCTACTCCCAACGGCAGAAATTGGTTTTGTCAGAGAGTGCAGGATATCCTAACTGGAAAACGACCGGGATATGTTCAATCGGGAGACAGCAGGGAAAACAACTATATTTCACGAAATTTCCTTGATGAGCGCGTTCGATATTTTACCGAACGACGTCTTCAGCAAAATATAATGGGGCAGTTTGTCGATTCCGGCGGAGAAATACTCAAAGGGGCATATATCGATGCCGCCATCACAGGGAAACAGAGGGGACTTTTCTCAACACCGAACAATATGAACGAGACAGGGGAAAATGGAACGAGGCTTCTTTCCGGCTGGGACCTTGCTCGAAAACGAACAGCTACTGTGGGTGTGACTGTGGAAGTGTCCGAAGATAATGCGCAGGTTGTTGAGCTGGAGCGATTCCGCATGTTCGATTGGCAGGTGGTTATCAGTAAAATCAAACAACGGCAGATTAAGTATCCGGGACAGTTGGTAATTGATGCTACAGGTCTTGGTGATGTTGTGGCTGAGCAATTGCGGGAATATAACCCATTGTGTGTTGTGTTTACTGCGGCTACAAAAGCTGAACTTCTGACAAATGTGGAGCTGTTCCATGCACAAGGCAGGATTTTCTATCAGAGATGGGAGTTACCGGATGGGTCGGGTCGTATCTGGTCTCTGGAGGATGAGTTGCGCTCTGCTCGGTGGGATGACAACAACGAGTGCGATGCGCTGATGGCGCTTGCTCTGGCTTTGTGGCCATTGCGTCGAAGGAGCCGTCAAGTGGTAGAGCCGAGGGTAGGGATGCTGTAAGGATTGCAATATCCGAGCGTGATAAAAAACACCTTCTGAGGGGAGGTCTACTCAGACAGTAGGGCGGAACCCTTTCAGCGGTTCCGCCAATTGATTAAACGAATATCAGGTTGGCAATTCGCCTCGGCGGACTGACCTGCAAATTTGGGGCTTGTTGAAGAACACTCTAAAGAAGACAGACAGTAGGGCGGAACCCTTTCAGCGGTTCCGCCAATTCCGATTGGTATGATATAATGTCGCACTATACACAAGGAGAGAGATTGCACACAGCGGGCGACGGTCTTTGTAGTCATCTTGAAGAAAT
>JAYEIF010000100.1:0-16494 GCA_034659895.1 Candidatus Zixiibacteriota bacterium | reverse complement strand
GCAGCGGGGCTTGTCTCCGCCCTGCCTGTCGCAGACAGGTGTGTGTATAGAAACGGGCGACACAAGGCCGCCCGCTACGCGAATTTGAGATTGTGGTACATAATAACTAATTATTCAGCAAGCCCTATGTAGAGTTAGCTAACAGTTGTAAAGTGTCTAATAAAATCGATATATTTCAAAGCTACATTATATAACAAAAGTCAGGCTACGCCTGCTTTTTGGGTCAAAGACCTGAAAATTTCCGTATTAAATATCCACTTTTCCTAAAAAAATTAACCACTCCAAAATTTCTACTGACATCAGTTGTCAGTCACATATACGATACTGTCGGCAGAGACAGTAATTGAATTGATGCTGTCCTCACTGGTTGGGTCTTGTGCCCAGTGCAGGAGAATGGAGGCCGCCATTGCGGCGGCCTCTAAGGGGATTGACATAGTATGACGGAATTAAACTGTTATCGAAAGGAGTCGATTGCCATGTTGTCAAAAATCTTTTCATCATCAACGCTTGGGGTTAACGCTTACACAGTGGAAGTTGAGGCTGATATCCAGCAGCAATTGCCCGCATTTGTGACAGTCGGGCTTCCGGAGGGGGCAGTGCGTGAGTCAAGAGAGCGTGTTACATCTGCTATAAAGAACTCTGATTTAGTGTTTCCGTCAAAAAGGGTGACTATAAATCTCGCACCGGCTGATGTCAAAAAGGAAGGTTCGGCTTTTGATTTGCCGATAGCGGTTGGGATTCTGGCCGCTACGGGGCAGATTTTGCGCGAGCGATTCGATGAATACGTTTTACTCGGAGAGCTTTCACTTGACGGTACTCTCAGACCTGTCCCGGGTGTACTTCCGATGGCAATGCACATTCAACCAAACAACGGTATTAAAGGCATTATTGTCCCGCGTGAGAATGCCAAGGAAGCAGCTATGGCTCAGAAAGTTCCTGTATTTCCTGTACGGTCACTTAAGGAAGCGGTTCATTTCCTTGAAGATGAAAGCAGCCAACGAGCGTTTCAAGTTGATATCGATTCGGTGTTTAAGGAAGCATTAAAATATCCTGTTGATTTTGCTGATGTCAAGGGACAGGAATCAGCCAAACGAGCTCTCGAAGTTTCTGCTGCTGGTGGTCATAATATCATCATGATTGGTCCTCCGGGATCGGGAAAGACAATGCTGGCTCGTCGCATGCCTACCATTTTGCCTGATCTAAGCATCGAAGAAGCTCTTGAGACCACTAAAATACATTCGGTTGCCGGTCGATTGCCAGCTAACTCCGCTATGGTGGCTACACGTCCTTTTCGATCGCCACATCATTCGATATCATATGCCGGTCTAATCGGTGGCGGTAAAATTCCAAAACCGGGAGAGGTGTCACTGGCACATAACGGTGTGTTGTTTCTTGATGAACTCCCGGAATTCAAAAAAGACATTCTGGAGATGCTGCGTCAGCCAATGGAAGACAACGAAGTGACTATCTCTCGCGCTACCACAACTCTTACCTATCCGGCAGGATTTATGCTTGTAACCGCCATGAATCCGTGTCCTTGCGGATATTTTGGTGATCCATCACACAACTGCAGCTGTTCAGCGAGTGAAATCCAGCGTTATATGTCACGTATTTCTGGCCCTTTGATGGATAGGATTGATATCCACATAACAGTGCCATCGGTAAAATTTAAGGATCTTTCATCTGATACGCGTGGGGAGAAGTCGGAAAGCATCCGCAAACGAATCAATTGTGCTCGTCAGAGACAACTACACCGCTTCAAGGATGAACCGAATATCTTCTGTAATGCACACATGGAGTCGCGAGATATCAGAAAGTATTGCCATATTGATGATAAGTCACAATCGTTGCTGAACCTTGCTATCACAAAGCAGGGATTATCAGCACGCGCTTATGATCGTATTTTGAAAGTGTCGCGCACAATTGCTGATTTGGCGGAGTCAGAAACTATCGATATGGGGCATGTAGCGGAAGCCGTCCATTATCGCGCCCTTGATCGACAACTATGGTTGTAAATATGGTTGCACAGCCTATTATAGAAGTGTATCGGAACACTTAGAATCGCTTACAAAAAATGGGGATTGATATTAAACAAGTCAAGTGGCTTGCCAGAAACCTCTTGACTTGAAAGGCAGTTTTTGTCTCATTCTCTTGTTGAGTATAAGTGCTTTTTAGGCTGTTAGTTGTGGTCTATTGGGGATGGATGTTGGCTTCCCCGTGTAGTTTTTTGAACTTTGTGCCGTGCAACCTCCTGATAGTAATTTCACAGCATGGAAACCACGAATGTTGTAAATACGTATAAAAATCAAATGCGAACTCCGAAAGTGAGGGAGACATGAGATTATCCTATCGCGAGCAGGATGGAATAGTTGTTCTAGAACCGAAGGGCAAAATTATGGGAGGTCCGGATGCCACCCTGTTGAATGACAAGCTTCATGAAATTATCAATGCGGAGAAGAAAAAAGTAGTTGTCGACTTATCCAAGGTTGATTGGATGAACTCCACAGGTCTGGGCATCCTTATCTCAAGCTATTCAACCCTGCGTAACAATAATGGAGAACTCAAACTGGCTAACGTTACCGAAAAAATACAGTCCCTGTTGAGTATAACCAAGCTAGTTACAGTTTTTGATTCACACGATAGTGTCGAGGATGCCATTTCTTCCTTTGAGCAATCATCGTGATGAAGTAACACAAGATGTAAAAACCATTGCGGCAGGTATGACTTTGTCGAACCTGCCTTCTTTATTGGAGATTGCGAAAATATGGACAAACCTGTTATCACCGGGAACAGGATTACTATCCCGCCCAACCTTGAATTTATGGCTGATGTTGACTCGTTTATAGAAGGCATTCTACGTGGTTACGGCACGGATGAATCAACAATTGCCGACATTGCTATCTCGGCGTCCGAACTTGTCAACAATGCAGTAACGCATGGACAGAAATCAGCGCACAATAATACTATTGTCATTGAGATAGAATACGCCAATGGGAATGTAAAAATTATTGTGTCCGATCAAGGGAGTGGATTTAATCCTGATAAAATTGATGATCCCCTGGCTGAGGAGAATCTTCTTAAAGAAGTCGGTCGGGGGTTGTTTATTGTAAAATCACTTATGGACGATGTGGACATCAACGCAACTGAACAAGGGACTACGATTACAATCACTAAAGCTATCAAATGAGCTTTGAAAAAGATAACAACCCAAGAAAATGAACGCTGAGATAATTAAGTCTGTAGCATTTTCGCTGACTGGAGGAATTCTGGTTTTTCTGGCTATCACAATTATACGTGATAACCTGTCCAACCGGCTGAATCGCATCACCGGCACTATGCTGTTTTTTGCCGGTATTGGTCCATTGTTTATGGCTCTGGAAATGATTGTGAATCAATCAGTGGGAGCTTCCGCTGAATTTGAAAGCTCCATGCTCTACAATTTCCAGCACGTTTGGGAATTCTTCTTTCCACTGTTTTTATTATTCTCATGGATATTCCCCGAAAATCGTCTTAGAGAATTTCGACATTCCAACCTGCGTTATCTGATTTTTTTGCCGGTATTATTACATCTCTTCCTTTTGTTTTTCTACGGTCAACTCAGTGAGTTTCTTGGCTCATTGAATGTTGATACCAATGCCGAAGGTTTTTCCCAAATTATACTTATTCCAATAGAGGAATTGTTTTCGCTTATCCTGTTTGCGTTTGGTTTTGTAAGAACATATCACAAAATCATCTTCGAGCTGTTAAATGTTTTGTTGGTTATAATCACTGTTTACTTTTTGGAATCGAGCCGGCGTCTTGTTACAAATCCGCGACTGCTCACTCAGACCCGTGTTGTGTTTCGGGGAATTCGTGTTGGAGTCGGTGTATATCTTATATCTGTTTTTGGTTCGATGTTCTATCCTCGATATTTTTCAGATTCTGTTATATATATTCTGTTTATGATTGGCGGTGCTGTCGGAGTGGGGATGTTTGTCTATGCTATCGTGCGGTATCAATTTCTCGATGTACGCTTGCGCTTTCGTCAATCGTTTGTTTACACAATTACCTCGGCTCTACTCGTTGGTGGCTACATCATTTTAGTCGTGCATTCAGAGTATATGTTGCAGCCGCTTTTCGGAATACATACGAAGATTGTAAGTTATGCGTTTATCATTTTGATACTGCTCTTTTTTCAACCTATCAATAAAGCTCTGGACACTTTTCTTCGCTCTATCTTTATGCGAACACGCACCGATCATCGGAACGTCATCGAACGATTTTCCCGCCAAGTGATATCACTTTTTGATCCTCAGAAGCTTCGTAAAATTATTGAGGAAATGATGAAGACATCGCTATTAGTGGAACGTGTATATTTTGTGCTGTATGATGATGAAATTGAGGAATATGCCGTGCTGCGTAGTAATGATTCCCCGCAGCGGTTGCCGTTGGACCGTGACGATTTACTTTTGCGAGGAATCAATATGCTGGAAACCCCGACTTATTTGCACTCGCTAACAGATTATATGGAGAATTCAAAACTGGCAAACATACTTCAGGAACGTGATGTGAAACTAGTTCTTCCAATGAGAGATACCGATCACATGTTAGGCTTCCTTGCTCTCACCGACAAAGTAGCAGGCTATAGATATTCAGCGGATGATTTCAATCTTCTTGGTGTCCTTTCGAATCAGATGGTAACCGCTCTAACAAATGCCCGTCTCTATGTTGATTCGCTGGAACGTGCGCGGTTGCAGGAAGAAGTTTCGATGGCTCGACAGATTCAATTGGGTCTGCTTCCTTCGAGTCCACCTGTTCTTGAAACGGTCAATATCTCAGTGCATTCGACTCCTTCCAGAACAGTGGGAGGAGATTTCTATGATTTTATTCCAATTGACGATCGGAGAATGGGTATTCTTATAGCTGATGCTTCCGGCAAAGGTATGCCTGCGGCCTTGATGATTGCTCAAGTTCAAGCTATAATACACAGCGAAATTAATAATGGTAACCGTATTGAGACTATGTTTGCCAATATGAATCAATTGATTGTGAATGCCACATCTCCGGAAAAGTACGTTACTATTTTCTATGGTGAACTGGATATTACCTGCGGTGAACTGGCGTATTGCAATGGAGGGCATAATTATCCCGTTCTGGCTCGGGCGGATGGTGAGGTCGAATTGCTGAATATAGGTGGTCCATTGGTTGGTGCCCTGCCAGATATGAAGTATACATCTACATCTATCAGACTTAACCCCGATGATATTCTATTTTTATTTACTGACGGGTTATCGGAAGCAATGGACGAAGAAGAACATGAGTATGGAGAAGAACGTATTCGCAAAATGGTATCTACGAATCGCAATAATGGAGCTCAGGAAATTATGGATTGTATATTAAATGATGTTCACACTTATGATAGAAGCCATCCACCGCGCGATGATACTACTATCATTTCACTAAAACTCAATAACAAGCTGGTGTCTTATGAATGAACGTAATCGTAACTTCGATGAAGACAAACTAACGGATCGCAAGAATCGTCACTGTGGCTATACTTTCTGCCCTATTTGCTCTACACGATTGGAGGAAAAGGAAGTTGACGGCTGGTCGCGTATGGTTTGCCCTAATACAGAATGTGACTTTGTCTTTTACCAAAACCCAATACCTGCCGCAGGAGCTATTATTGTACAGGATGACAAGATTCTCTTAGTTAAACGAGCAGCTCCTCCACGGGTTGGTATGTGGTGTATTCCTGCCGGATTTATGGAATGGGGTGAACATCCCACCGAAACAGCCCGTCGTGAGTTAAAAGAAGAGACGGGGCTTGATATCAAACTTGGGCCATTTTTTGAGGTTTACAGTGGCACTGATGATCCCCGCACCAATGGTGTAATGATGCTGTATCTGGTTGATGCTATAATCGGAGGCGAACTGCATGCTGCTGATGATGCCCTCGAAGCGCGCTTCTTTAGTTTCGACAACCTTCCGAAAAATATCGCTTTTGAAGCACACATTCAGGCTCTTAAAGATTACGAGACACGCTTTCGTAATCACTTGTGATGTCATAGAAGCTACACTGTCTGGTGGAAAATTATAGTAAGTCTGAAACTATAGTAGTTATTTTGTCGTACGGTTTGTTTAGTGAAGTAGGTAAATGGAGGTAGATATAATGATAACAAATGTAAAAAGAATTATTTGTTTGGCCGCACTTGGATTTCTTTTAACTTCATCCTTGTTCGCCACTGAGAAACAGTACCACAAATATCAGTCTAAAACCGAGTATAAACAACTTTTCGAAATCACTTTCGACTTCAAGACGGTGACAGTTTTAGTTTACGAGGATGATACAAACTCAACATTCACCATACCACGCAGTCAAATTAAAGTTAAACCGAATGCTGTCATTCTCAGTAACTCAGTAATTTTTGAGCGTGATGGTCTGACATTCAATGGGAAAACGTACCGTTATAACAGTATCTCGGATGCTCAGATATTACAATCCGATAAAGCTGTGACAATCACATTCAAAACCACTGTTGGTGATTCTGACAGACCATCCCGAGTGCGGCGCGGCAATCTGATTTCTTTCGATCAATCTCTAATGGTTGAAAAAGATGAGTTCGTACGTGGTTTGATTTTCTCCATAAAAGATGATATCAAAATACATGGTGAAGTGAACAAGGACATTATCAATCTATTTGGTGATATATCTCTTGCATCGGGTGCAGTTGCTCGAGGTGATGTAGCTACAATTACAGGCCATATTGATATTGCTGAAGACGCTTCTGTTTATGGTGAGTTGTATTCCGGTTCTGACAAATGCTGTTTTCGGACTCATCGTTTCCATAAGAAAAGTAAAACAGCAACGTTTTCAGCAACCTTCAGTTACAATCGTGTAGATGGAGCTTTGCCGATCGGCAGAGCTGGCTTTAAGGATATCGATTCGTTGCTTCCATCTGTCTGGATAGACGGCGGTTATGCGTTTGAATCGGAGCGATGGAGATATAATGTTGGCGTCGAGCAAATTTTGTGGAAAAATCGACCATTGGTCATCGGAGGAAAGTTCTATCGACGGCTGGCTTCGGATGATGAGTGGATTATTTCGAGAAATGAAAATACGCTTTTCGCACTGCTGATAACGGAAGATTTCAAAGACTACTATGAAGCCGAAGGAGGAACCGCATACCTGAATTTCAAACCAATTGACAATCTGAAGTTCGAAACCAGATTTCGGTCAGAGGAAACGAACTGGCTTCCCGCTCAACCTCATTTGTGGTCTTTGCTTGGAGGCAATAAACTCTTCAGACAGAATTTCAGCTCAATCACCAGCGATAGTCGAGATGATGCAAAAACTGAAATTGACACGACCTCCAATGCTTCATTATCAATTGGATTGGATTGGAACACTGTTGATTCTGAAAATCCGTTTTCTCATTCAGGTTGGCATTGTGACGGAACTATTGAATGGTCTCACGCTGATCTTGGTTCCGATTTCGACTACCGCCAATACATCTTGTCAGCAAGAAGATATCAGAAAATTCACAACCGATCTACGCTTCTACTGCGAGGTATTTATGGCGGCAGTGATGGGACTATGCCTGCATACAAACAATTCTTTCTGGGGGGAATAGGAACCCTGCGCGGGTATGACTATAAGGAATATATGGGCTCCCGTTTCTGGATGTCCAATGTTGAGTACCGCATTGATTTTCCGCGTTCTGATTTGGGCGCTTGTATTCTCTGGGATATGGGACAGATAACAGACAATACCAGATTCACTTCAAATGATGAGATAAAAAATTCGATTGGTATCGCTCTTATGCTTGGCGATGATCTACGAATTAGTATGTCTAAACGGCTGGATAGGTCCTTTGATAATGATCCACGTTTCCATGTAAGGTTCGAGCATCTTTTCTAAATGAAAATACTGTCATTTGTCCCCCGACGGGGAAACCCTGCGCGAATTGGCATATTGGTTCTTTTGTGCATTGTATTACCGGTAATTACTTACGGCGGAACCACTGTTGATGCCGATATCTTTGTGGACAATGATTCCATAAAGGTTTGGATTGATTTATCCGCTTTTGTGTCTGCTGAACGAGTTGATTTATTACAAGAAGGTATCGATATTACACTGGAGTGTCGCGCAGACTTCTTTCGTCCTCGACGTTTCTGGGGAGCAACTCGAATTAGCCGAGCTACTAAAGCGATGGCAGTTGGTTACCACTTATTATCGGAAGAATATTCTGTAACATATTCTCCACCTGACACTACCGCAAACGAACATCGATTTGCCGCTATAGCTGGATTACACAACTTTCTTGCCGATTCTGTTGTTATACCGGTAATTCACCGTGATAGTGTAGATTCTGACAGGCGATATTACATAGAGATTACAATTACCTGTATCTCTATGACATCCTTAAACTTAGCCTCTTCAGAAAAGTCTGGTGATTATCCGATGAAGTACCTGTTCGGACAGTTTCTTGATTTAACAAATTATGGGCGTGATGAATTGGTGATTTCATCTGATATATTTCGCATCTCGGAGCTTCGTTCAGGACGCTAAGATTTTTTCTAAAGTGTCAGTTCAGACTGCCCGACGTGTTAATTCCTTAAGAATTCCTCCGATATATTATGAAAAGAAGAAATGTGTGAGGAATTTGTGTCCATGAGTCAAACAAAATATAATAAATCTTCAGGGCTTGGGAATTCAGGTTCAATATCAATAGATGGGGATCACCAAAAAGAAACCGTAGGGCAAATGGATGTTCTTGATGATTTAGAAGCCGCCCTTGATGAGGTTGCTAAGTCTAATCCCAGAATTGAAAATAAGGACTCCAAATCATCTCGTGATACTACCGATCTGAGAGCTATCCTTGAAGTATCTCTCGCTATCAATTCCTCTTTGGTATTGGATGATGTACTTCAAATTGTAATGAACAAGGCCATTGAACTCATGCAGGCTGAGCGAGGGCTTATTATGCTGCCTGATGAGAATGGTGAGCTGAAAGTGCGTTCTGCATACAACCTCTGTAAAGAGGAAATGATGGATGAAGATTTTAAAATCTCAAGCTCCATCACATCAGATGTCGCTTCTACCGGCAAGTCGGTTTATACCTCGGACGCCCTGTCTGATGAACGGTTTGCAAAACAGCGCTCAGTCGTGGAACTGCACCTGAGATCAATCATGTGCGTTCCGTTGAAAGTCAAAGGAGAAGTTATTGGTGTAATATATCTTGACAACTCCAGCGAGACGAGGATGTTTCTCAAGTCGGACTTGTTTCTATTTGAGTTGTACGGACAGATGGTTTCCAATGCCCTTCACAATGCTCGGCTTTATCAGTCATTGTTGCATATGCAGCAGTATAATGAAAAAGTTATTGAGACAGCTCCCTTCGGTACCATAGTTATCGATTCTAATGGATATATAGCTACCATAAATTCGACAGCGCTTGAGATTTTTGATTTCAATAAAAAGAGCGTTGCAGATTCCGATGAGGATAATTCCCAGAATAGATTTGTGGATATGCTTAAGGAGAGTGAACAAACACACTGGCAGCACATGATTAACTCTGCCATTACTACAGGTGATGAGTTTTCCGACTCTCGATATTTTCATGACACGGGTTATTTGGAGAAAGTTTTGTCCATCAAAATTGTACCTATTTCAAATCTGCCCAACGACGGGGATGGAATCATTATCGCTGTTGAGGATATTACCGAAAAAGTGCTGATGGAAAAATATGTGATTCTCTCCGAGAAACTCGTTGCCAAGGGAGAAATGGCAGCTTCCGTAGCACACGAGTTGAATAATTACCTGGCAATCATTACTAACAATGCTGAGCTGCTTGTCATCAATATCGATCGAAATAAAATGGACAAAGTGCAGTTTAATGCTAAAGCAATCACCGAGAATATCCACAAGGTCAAGCGTTTCGTGGACAATTTGATGGATTTTTCGCGACCGGGATCCGAATTCATCAGTTATGATGTTCGACACTTGGTTGAGGACCTTCTGTTCTCTCTTCGAATTCAACCGCGTTTTAAAAAAACCACATTCTCTGTTGACCTTGCTTCCACGATTCCGAACATTGAAATGGATGTCGGTCAGATTCAGCAAGTATTGATGAACCTTCTCAACAATGCTGCTGATGCCATCGAGGATAGAATTGTAAAACGCGAAGAAGATACTGCTAAAGCAAAGCGCTCCCTTTCTATTACTGCTGCCTATGATGAAAAGCAAGAAAAACTCACTATTGCAATTACCGATAACGGTATTGGAATGACCGAGGATACTCTTTCCAAAATTTTCAGTCTCCATTTCACGACAAAAAAAGGTGGCCATGGTTTGGGTCTGGCAAACTGTAAAAATATAATCGAACAACATCACGGTGAACTTCTCTGCGAGTCAAAACACGGCAAGGGAACCACATTCACAATCATTCTTCCAAGGCTCCAGCCCGCCAAAACCAAAAAGAGTTCATGAGTTCCCATAAGGCATTCCCGCCCGGCTTCACATTTGTAAAGGAGTTGGGTCGCGGTGGTACTGCTATGGTTGTTCAGGCCAGCACTCTATCGGATAAACGGGATATTGCTCTCAAGTTACCGCTGGAAACTCAGGACACTCCTGATATATCTTTCGAAAATTTAGCACAACGCGAAAGACGCATTATTGGAGGATTGCGTTATCCCGGATTGGTGCGGATTCATAATGTATCATTAGAAACATTCCCGTATGTGGCTATGGAATTATGTAATGGTATAACACTTGATAAAGTCGGTCGTATCGAATCGCTAAGTCTTGCCCTTAATGTTATCAGCGCCATAGCCATTAATCTTGAGTTTTTGAAGTTGAAGGGAATAATCCACGGGGACATCAAACCGCACAATATCTTTCTCCCATCTGATTGGCAGACCAGCCTTGCGGACGGCACTGCCTTCGTTAAGTTGTTCGATTTCTCACTTGGACGACTAACCGACGAGCCGGAAACAGACCGCGCAGGACTTGGAACAGTGGGTTATATGGCACCAGAAACAATTAAATATAAAAGCACTTCAATTCGTTCCGACCTTTTTGCCCTGGGAGTAATTGCATATCAAGTTCTAACAGGTGAACATCCATTCATTACAGAAACAGCGGATCCGGTAGAAATCAACAGTCGATGTTGCGAGGAAGCTCCAGTTCCAATTGAAAAACTGCGACCTGACCTGAATATTGAAATCATCAATTTGGTAAACAGAATGCTTGCCAAGGATAAAATAGAACGTCCAGAGTCCGGTTGGGAAATTTGCCAACTGCTGAAACAAGCTGGCGCTGATTATCCATTCCAACGGAAATTGCGAGCCGCATATCTTGCCAATAACGAAGTATCAATCAATGATATTGTTAACAATTGGCTTGTCCTTGATGATAAACAACGCAGACGTTTTGACTTTCTTACAAACCAATCAGCGAATAACATACGGCTGCTCCTGTCGGATAACCAGCGCCGTGGTAACTTAATCTATAATGGCCAGAGGTTTGAGTTTTACAGGAATATTTACTGGCCGGCCTGGATGCGACGCCGATGCTTGATTAGATTTTCAGACAGCCCCCTTACAATCAGAAAACAGCTCGTCAAGACAGCAATTATCGGAAGTGTTAAGGATTACAGAAAACTTGACTTTCAAGATTCTGACAATTTAGAACCGAGCGATGAACTTACTGTCAGACTTTTAAGACAATTCCTTTCGATGGCTTCGTTTTGGAGGTTCTCGCAATTTTACGCAACTATAGCCGACTCAAAAGAAGAACATGAGCTGGCGGCGCGACTCTATATACAGGCTGGAGATTTTGAAAACGCCGAGCAAACAGCATTTCAGGCGGCGATATCGTTTCGCGGCAATCACTCTAACGACAAAGCTCTTATTCTTTTGAAGCAAGTTATATCTTATGGCAACCTCATAAATCGACAGTCTGACACAAGACAGTTACTAATGCTTAAGGGTGATATTCTAAAAGAGACTGGAGAAACAGAAGAAGCATTATCTGCCTACAAAACGATTCTGAATCTATATAAAAATATCCCGCCCGACAAATTATTAGGCGAAACCTACAAGGATATTGGTGATCTTTACAAAACGTTGCAGAAGTTTGAACAGGGTTTGTATGCTCTTAATCAGGCGTTGACAATTTATAAATCATTTGGCAATGAACTGGAAGTCTCAAGGACACTTAACAATATCGGTAACATATACTGGGTCAGGAGCGAATTGCAACTTGCTCTCGGCAACTATCGAGCCGCGTTGAAAATCCAACGGAAGCTTCGAGCCGAAACAGAAATTGCATCCACGCTGAGTAATATCGGATCAATTTATGCTATTCAGGGACGGTTGAATAGGGCTATCCATATTATGTTATTATCGCTTGAATTGAAGAAAAAACTCGGCAATGAAGGTGAAATCGCTCGTTCTCTGAACAATCTGGGGTACTGTTATCACATTAGCGGACAGCATACTCGAGCTGTGGATTGTCTGGCTGAATCGTTGCAACTCAATCGCCGCATTGGTAACAAAAAAGAGATTCTTTATAATCTGGAGAACCTTACGGCATTGATGATTACTGCTGGACAGCTAAAGGAATCCCTCGGCTACTTAAAGGAAGGGATGGCTCTGGCAGACGATGTAGGCGACAAACCTCATATCGCCGTGTTCCACTTGAGTATAGCTACTGTTCTCAGGCGTATGGGACAACTCGGTGAAGCAGAGAAAAGTCTCTCTGTAGTCGAAAATACCATCGCTGACATCGACGATGAAATCCTTTCGGTTCAGCTGTTAACCAGTCGAGCTGCTATACGAGCTGCGATTGGAGATACAGAGTGCGCAATTGAGCAAGCTCGCAATGCTCTGGAACGAGCCAGACAAGTGAACGCTAAGCCAGAGGAATTAAATGCGTTACTTGTGCTCACAAAAGTTTCAAGCGACAGTCAAATATTCGAGGATGCTATGAATCTGTCTTCAGAGTTATCTATGGAGAGAGAAAGTTCACTCGCTATGTTTAATCATCTAAACCGATTAATTGCTGATGGCGCGGAAGAATTGATTGACAGTTTGGTTGAAAAAGCATTGCCTCGTCTTGAATCAATCACAGATGATATCGAACTAGCCAATATATGTAATACTGCGGCGGAATATTATTTAAGAGAAGGATTATTTGTTGAGGCTGAACGAATGATTAGCCGTGCTATGAAATCAGCCACAGTTTCCAATCTGATATTCGAAAGAATTCAAACTTTGATGCTAATGGGAAAATTGCAAATGACTCGCGGCAATTTTGAATTATGTTTTGATAATCTCAAAACTGCCCTGCAACTATCTCGCAAAGTAGCTGACAACCTACCCAATAAGGATGACCGTCGTATCTTTCAAAACCAACGGTCTATTCAATCCCTGGTCTCTGAAATCAAGAATCTGAACCAACGAATAGCTAAACGAGAATTGACGACTTAAATGGTTGATAACCAGATATTCCCGAATACTCTGCGATAGTCAATACACACATTAAAAAAAGGCAGACCGAAAAGGCCTGCCCAAAACTAGTTAGTTTATAGAGACTAACTTACGGACCAATATGGAACTGGCCGCCCTGGCTCAGTCCGATTGGTGCAATACGTGCCTCAAGAACTTCAACAGAGAGTTCGTAGTTGCTCATAATTCACCTCACATAAAAAGACACATTAACACAATTCCCAAACAACTTGAGAATTATTTTCCTTTACTTTTCTTAGATTGAGTATAACAATAAACGAAAATTTGTCAAGAGAAATATGAAGTTTAAATAAGATTTTAGGAGAAAAAGATTAAAATGAGGTTGAATAAAAACAGCAAAAGGGAAAATACTTCCCCTATATGGAAGTTATCACCACCAAGACCAGAATTCAACGCGAATAAAAGACTGAATCTTCCGAGTAATTAGACTCATTAGAGACTTAGACCCGATATTTATTTTAGCATAGCCAGTCATCCCTTTCTGTAATAATCTGTCATTGTTGATTACGACGACTGAAACAGGAAACAAACCCTCTTCTCCGTTCAATTTGGCGTATGCTGGAATATGGACAACAGTACCTTCAAAAAGATTATTGGGATATGCTCTTACTTTTAATTTTACGTTTTGAGCAAGTTCGATGAGATTAATATCGTAATCAGATACAGGGACTAATACTTCAACTTGTTCGATATTAAATATTGAAAGGATGTGATTTACATCATCGCTGATAACAACCTTGCCGTCAAATGGCGCTAAGATTGACTGAGCCTCTACCTGTTGCTGAAGAAATTTCACTTTAGCCCGTTGCTTATCTATCTCAGATTGAATGACAGCTTCTTCTTCTGGTTTTGGTGGAGATGTCAGCAACTCCAACTGTGCAGTGCGGTTATTTAATTCCGCCTGAGCAATATCTTTTATTGACAGGGCATATTCGTACTCCTCCTTAGTAGCCAGATTCTTTTTCATCAGTTCTGTGGTTCGTTTAAGGTCTTGGGAAAGGCGTTCCAGATTAATTTTAGCGGTTTTCACTTGCGCCTTAGCTTTGTTTCTTTCCTCCTGTTTAGGAGGTGCTTTGAGCAGGGCAAGTTGACTTTCAAATTTATCAAGTTCGGCGATATTAGCTACTACTTCTTTAGTCATCTGATTCGATATCAAAATTGCAAGTGTATCGCCGGATTTTACGTGAGCACCATCTTTAACGAAGGGCACCAAATCCAGCGATGCCATCTCATTTGATGTCATCTGCAGATAGCTGGATTTACTTTCGGGTTCACCACCGCGGCATAGCAGGCGACGTTCCAGTAAACCAAATTCATTGAGCAGTAATTTGAACTCCTTGATTGGTTGAACTGAAACCTCACCTGAGACCTGGTGCGGAAACTGGATGCCAAACAGCCCATAAGCCAAACTGGCAAGAGCCAGAAGCCAGATAAGAAGACGAAAGCGATTTTTGAAGGTCTTTTTCATATACCCGAGATGTTTAATAGTTCCTCTAAATATAGTAGCTATTCCTGACCGCAATACAGCCAAAAGAATAACAACCAATGCAAGTAACCCCCAGCCTCCAAGTTTGGCAAGAAAGAATTGCGCTACGATGATAACCAAATATAACAGCAGGAAAGTAGAAAAAGCTGTCGCAAAAATAGCGTAGCTCAGATAAATCCATCTTTCGCGTCTTGAAACCTGTTTGATAGGAATCGGCCAACCCAGGACAACTCTTTTGAAAGTATGACCAAGATAGGAGAAGGATTTCCGACGGAGATTTGGAATATCAACCCAGTCGGACAACAGGTAGTAACCATCAAGCTTGATCAGCGGATTGAAATTAAACAGCATTGTTACCCAGCAAACAACAGTGATAATCCGCGCCACATCGTTTGGAAATGTGCCAGGTATTGTGATTCGCCAAAAAATAATAGCGACAGCAAACAGAAGTAACTGCATTGCTGGTCCTGCCCATGTAACAGCAAGCCGCTGACTTTTCTTTGGGAATAACCAAGCATCCGATAGATCTGAGTAGAAGCATGGTTGGAAGTATAATAATAGAAAACCAATCTCGCGCACCTCACCTCCGAAATGGCTACAAACTACAGCGTGTGCGAATTCGTGAACAGAGACAATCACAAATAGAGAAAGGATAATCGCTACTAAAGAACCGAGATTAAAAATCTCTACCATATCAACATAGAAATATTCAGAGTTTGCTATCATAAGGCCAAACCCAAAGAAAATTATCAATACTGCCACACCAGCCCAAAACGGATTGTGAAATGGTCGGTATATTCGAGTCAAAAAATTCAGGAACCGTTCAGGATTGAACGCTTTAATTTTGATGAAGAGCAACCGCGACAATTGAGATTTCCCGCGGGCTGCATTGTAGCTTGCGCGCGATACTGCTTGCTCCGCTCGGCCGTCATCGAGAAAAAACAATTTACCCAAAAGCTGTACATACTGACCGATAGCGTCACTTGTGATATTCAATTGAAACTTGTCTTGAAACCGCCGAACTATATCGTCATAGGATGTTTTTCCGTCGAGTTGATTGATTAACCAGTATTCGGGTTCTCGCAGTCGGAAATAACTGCCGGTAATTGGGTCCTTTATATTGTAGACAGTAGTACCATCTACTTCAGTCGGTACCGAAACCAAGTCAGATCGGATTTTAGCTGGACGTGACACACCTCAATGTAGAGTATGGACATATTTGAGGCAAGTTTGTAGTGAGAAAATGGACTTCCCCCGCAAAAACGGACAGGGAGTTAAGTGTTCCCAACTTGTCCTATTTGAGCGTCCCCATATACCGCTCTGGTTGGGTTTGGCTTGTTTATGTGATGAAGACCAGACATTGCCCTCAGCCGAACCCGACCAGTTAAATTTGGGAAAATATGTAAAATGAATGACAAAAAAGAACAATGTGCAGGTGAGTATCGAGAGGAGGTTATGGCTAGTGGAGGAAAAAACTAATGGAATTCATTACAATA
>JAYEIF010000099.1:0-3271 GCA_034659895.1 Candidatus Zixiibacteriota bacterium | reverse complement strand
AAATTGGGCAAAACAATTATCTTGATTACCCACGATATGAATCTGGCCAGCCAGGCACAGCGTATTATTCGCTTAAAGGACGGTGCGATTGATGGCAACGGCAACTTCGCCTGAGAAAACTACTATATTGTAATTTTATTTTGTGGTTTTATATGTATTTCCTGCAAAGATTCTTTAGGTAAGAATCTGCTGACGACACTGTAATAAGTACAGGTCTTTTCCATCACAGGCAAATTCGATATTAATAGGTGTATTGAACGTTTTCTCAAGAGTGCGCACAACAGTCTGAATCTGTACTAAATAGGACGTATTCTTAACTAATCCATCAAATGATGCCACCAGTTTCTCATTGCTGGTATACAAGTTTGGCTCTTCAACCGGATAAAGATTGTTATCTCCTACGACTGAAATAACATTCTGAATGCCCCGAATATTACGCCCGGCTTGCTTCAGCAGCTTAGATAGCTTCAGAGTTTCGAGAGCTTTAGTCTCCAGATTTATGACGTCCACTTCCTTCGGCGAGTAACGTATTATATCATCAACTTTATTTTGGAATCGTAGTCCTGGTTGCTTGAGGGAAAACAAGGCTGAATGTTTGCTTATAGAACTATCGTTTTTATACATTCCGAGACCAGGAAGCAACCGTATCAAACCATCATCCCTTCCAATTTCAGGAGACCAGCTTTCTTCGTTTACACTTGATGCCGTTCCGGAAAAAGTTGGCAGGAAATACTTACCTGCTCGAGTTCCCACAATTTTCTGTATCATGATTCCCATCGCTTCAGGAAAATCAATGAATCCACAATTGGCACGATATTCTATTGGCTCAGGGCTGAACGTAGATGCATAGATTTCGGTAATTGCATCGGTCAGAGAATTCATACGTTCCGACTTGGTTCCCTGATTTGCGAGATAAACACTTTTGTATTTATCTGAAAAGTCAACGTCGCTTCTTTCTTCCAGTAAACTCGAACTTCGAATTACCAAAGGACTCTCTTCAAAGTTATCAAGAACAGATGCCAGAGACATTAAAATATCATTAGGGAAACGACCACTCTTGAACGCCTGAACTATATGGGGATACTCAAATCTCACCAGAGCGAGGCTCTTATATTTCTGTTCTACAACATGATCAAGTGATTGATAATGTAGAAAATGAGCATGAATGTCGGAAGTAATATACCATGCTAAGGGAATTTTCACATTTCCAAGAAGCTCAGATGTTATGCCTTTTCGTTTGAGTATCTGTTGGGCCAAATAGAGAAATGAGCTCTTTCCACCAAGTCTGCCCTGACTTTCAGCGCTAAAGACGATATTCCGCAGGAGATAATGAATGTCTCGGGCAGTTATAAATTCTTTTGCAATGCTGATATACTCAGGTTGATTAGAAAGTAATCGGCGGATGAGAGAGACTTTTATGCCTTTCATGCTAGGGGTAGTAATTTCGGTCTCTTTCAGGTTAGGTTGATAATAGCGCTGAATAGCATCAGCAACTTCGGATAGAGAAAGATTGCGATTAACTACCTGCGCGAGGGCATTCAGTTTATCTCCTTGGATCCAACCCTCGAGAAGTTGTAATATATCCTGTTCACTCAAACTTTCTGAAGCAATGTCAAAAACTAATTGTCCGCGCTCATGAGTAAAATCAAAAAACTGCTTATCCGAGTCATCAATCTCCTGACTTATTGATTCTATCATCTCGGATCTTGGTAAATCTATTCCACATGATTTGCAGAGTTCTCCCGCTTTCGACATGTCGCTCACACAAAGATGCCAGAGCATCTGCCGGGAAATACTCATATAAAGATTACTATCTGTCTTGGAGATAGTTTCCACAACAGCACGCCATGCTTTTTGCTTCCCATGATTTCTGCTCTGTCGATGGCTACCCAATTGCTTCACCTTTTTTCTAATCCTATAATGTGCATTGAAAAAGGAAAGACGGTCAGCAATTGAATTTAGCAGTTTTGTTTCTTCTTTAAGAAAAGGACCATTATCTGCGGAAGGCGTTTTTTTTGTATAGTAAACAGAAATTGAACCGATGTTTTTCCCTTTTATACTAATAGCGGCATGTTGACTCCATGGCGGTTCTTCATTGCCGATAGAGGAATAAGTTTTGTTTTCAACATTGATTTTGACCTTACAAATGTCAGGGAACTGCCACCCGTGAGGGATAGCACGTATAATATTGTGATAGACTTCATCCAACGGTTTGTTATAGTCGGTCAGTATCTCTTCTGTGAGATAAAGACAACGCAGCTCCTTCTCCCGTTTTTTTAAGGGGGCTAACTGTTCATTAAGATAGTTTTGCCGATCTCTCATTATTACACAACTCAGAGAATAATACCATTATCAATACTTATTTGCACAACAAATAGTTCCAATAATCCACTGGATTTAATATGTCGTATTTACTAACAACCTGATTGATGCCTTATATGTCAAGCAAACAAATAAAAACCGGCAATCGCCAATTTGAGGAGCACTTACCGATTATTTGTAAACTTGCTTACATAGGGCTTGTTGAATAATTAGTTATTATGTACCACAATCTCCCCGCCTTTGGCGGGCGCGCCCGCCTGTCGAGCGGACAGGTACTTTATTCAGCAGACCCGACTTAGTCTCTCAGATTTTTGTTTGATTACTGAACATCCAATTCAGCGAGGACTATGCTTCATTGCAGGATGCAATGATTTTGGCAAAACGCCTTGCCGTTCAAAACAATTTCTCTAAGCAATATATGAACATCCTAAAAGTAGCTTTAGCTTCTAATGATAACTTACAGTCCCGCAGGATGGTACAGATTTATCAATGTGTTCAAAAAAAGACAGGGTTATGGTATAAACTTTGCAAATATAAATACCGAAAACAAAAAGGAAAGCTAACCACTAAAGAGGTAATGTTCTAAAACCAACAGGAGGTTCAAATGTTCTCAAAGTTTCACAGTCGCAAGGGTTTCACCCTGATCGAGTTGATGATTGTGGTCGTCATTATCGGTATTCTGGCCGCTCTTGCTATCCCGAGATTTATGCAAGCCACGACCAAATCCAAGCAGTCCGAGGCTAAGGGTATTCTGAAGCAGATTTATGTTATGGAACGCGCTTATCGCCAGGAAAACGGTACCTATAGTGATGACCTGAATCTAATTGGTGTGGAGATTGCAATCGATGCTATTTATGCCTACACCATTGTAGCTGCAGCAACCACATTTACGGCTACTGCTACGACTATAGCTGCAAATGGTCTGGATGATGATGCTACAGCCGATGTA
>JAYEIF010000098.1:0-3276 GCA_034659895.1 Candidatus Zixiibacteriota bacterium | reverse complement strand
AGCAGCGGGGCTTGTCTCCGCTGTGTGTATAGAAACGGGCGACACGCCACGGCGCACTTTCAGCACAAGGCCGCCCGCTACGCGAATTTGAGATTGTGGTACATAATAACTAATTTTTCAACAAGCCCTATATACTCAACAGTAATCCGTGTAATACGACGACTATTCAGAGATAACAATTCACGGAATATTCATTAAAGAAAAGGCTACCCTTGAAAAGGGCAGCCCTTAACATAATTTAAGAATTCCAGCGAATAATTATCGCTGAAGAGAAACATCGTTTGCCAGAAGTTCATCGTTGTTATGAGTCAGTTGAAATATCACTCTTTGCCCCTGTTTGAGAGTCTTGAACCCATCCATGTTTATTTTTGTGTAATGCACATACACATCATCAGATGCATCTTCACTGGTGATAATACCCCAACCTTTACGATCGTTGAAATACTTAACAATTCCTTTACACATTTAGGAACCTCCGATCCAATGGAGTTTTGAACCTTACATCCTCTCTACTTATTATACTCACTCAGGATAGATTTGAACAAGAAAAAACTAAAAAAAAATGAAAAACGGTAATCTTACGCTGTACAGATTGTGGATATCTCACAATTCACGATTAGATACGCCACCATTCAAAATTCCAAGTTAAGTCGAAGAAAGACAACAAGTTCATCATAACTACCCGAGAAGTAATCTTTCTCCAATAGTCATCGCCAAGCCTGACAGCAACGGCACTGTGATATTATCATCAATCCCAAGTGGCAAAGCTTCCACCACAGTAGCAACAACAGCTCCTACAAGCCCAATCGGCACAGCCAATTCGGGAACCACAAAAATAACTGCGACTGTGCCAAGCAGGCAGGCGCCAGATCCTTCCAATGATTTTCCCCTAAACTTGTGGCGGCCGAAACGTCTTCCAACCAACGCTGCCAGAGTATCACCAACAATAATTAAAAACAGTGCGGCGATTGCTATCGGTTTTGAAAACAAAGCCACTGCTATACACACGGCTAAGAGAATGTATGTTGCACCAGTAAAATCTCCGGCAGACTCATGTGCACGTACCATTCCGTAAGTTATCTTCCCTGCAAAGTTTTTCCAAAATCTCCAATTGCGAAGCCTTGATATATCGATAATGATCATCAGAATAGTAACTGGGACCATAATGGCCAGCATCTGAATCCGACTCAGTTGCAGCAGAAAATACCCACAGGGGATGACCAATGCTCCCAAATGGGTTGCCTTGCGTAACAGTTCCTGGCCAAAGGATATTTGAGAAGAAACAGGCTCGGCTTCACCCATACTTAGTCAGTGCGGTATTTGAGAGGCTTTAAGTGTATTGGATATAGTGAATTTGGAAATTCGACATCATATCGCTTGTAAAGCGTATCGCGATAATCCCGAAAAACTTCCTCGGCGTGCAATTTCTTCAATATCGGAGCAACTTTTGATCTGGCTATATTCATCTCATGTTCACCAAATCTATCCAATACCTTGATAATATGATAGCCATATTTTGTCTTTACAGGATGAGTTACATCTCCGACAGGAGTTGACATCGCCGCTTTGAAAAATTCAGGGGGAACATCCTCAGAGTCAACTTCGCCCAAATTTGCGAGATCCATCCTTATGCTTTCTTCACCCGGGTAATATTCCTGTGCTAGTTCAAGAAAGTCAATTCCAGACATTGCCTGGTCTCTTATAAATTCACCAAAAACAGAATCTTCAGTAATTATGTGCTGAACGCGTAATGGCTTCTCCGGCTTGAATTCATCAAGGTGCTTCTGAAAATAAGCACTTACCATACTATCAGGTGGATTCCAACCGACATCGGTCCAATCCTTTCGCACAATTATCTTACAGTGATCATGACGTAATCTCGATTCTTCTGCTATGACTTTTGGAAGAGTATCGATACCCGCAGCCCGAGCCGCCTGAATAGCAATATAGCGTTTTGCCAATCTCCCCAGCATTTCCTTTTTCATCTCGACTGTCGTGTTTGCCACTTTGTATTTCTTACGAGTTACTTCTTCCAAACTCATCAGATCGTTGAAATCAATAGTGTCAACACTATTAAGTATTGCCGCCCATTCCTGCTTATCAACAAAGTAGACATTAGTATCGAGAATTTCCTCGTGATACTCAAGATTGATTTCTTTGGAAAGAGAATCAACCAAGGGAAGAGCCAATTCATTGGCTCGTTCACCTCTCAGTGAATTCAAAGCTTTACGGTACTGTAGGGAATCAAGAGCTGGGAGTCCTTCCGCTTGGTAATCTTCAACATAAATAATATGCCATCCATCCTCGTCGTAATATGGATTAGAATATTCATCCGGTTTAAGAGAAAACGCCACGGAGTCAAAGGGAGGCTTGTAAGCTTTTCTGGCTGTCCATCCCTTCATTCCACGACGAGCTCTCGCCAATTTGTCATGAGAATAAGAGTAAGCAACTTCTTTGAAGTCCTCACCAAAATCCAGTAAGTTATGCAATTTCCAAACATATTCCTTCGTTTCCATTTCCAACTCATCTGAAGATAAGGAACGATAATACAAAGAGTCAGAACTATGCTTCAATCCTTCACTCGCAATCAAAATATGAGAGAACAGAACCTTTTCTTCAACTGAAAATAACTCGGAATGATTGTTGTAATATTCTATTACTTCAGAAGAATCCAACTCTATTTTGTCATATATTGTCTTTTCAATAAATTTTTTAAATAACACATTATAGTATTGCCTGCGGTAAAGTCTATATGAATTATAGTAATCCTCCAACATGATTTCATCTGCCGCAAAGCCGGTCAGTGTATCACATATAACGCTATCGAGAAATCTTTTCACTCTCGAGCGTTCGAGTGTCCCTCCACTTGCAATCATCTTGCTGTGCAATACCATATCATACAGTTGTGGCATAGTAACTGAATACAATGTATCAACCTGAGCCACGACATTCTGATATTTATTGACATTATGAGAAGAAATTATAACCTTCTTGCAACCTGCAATAACCAGGAAACAAACAGCAGAAACCAAAACAAGCTTGTGAAACGACATAAACTCTCCAAAAAATAAATTCCGTTAATTAAAGATTATACACCAAATGGAGCAAAAATCAACCCAAAAGTGAAAGCACACAGAAAATGGGAATGTTCTTGACAATTCAAGAAGATTTTTGTAATATTAATATATATTAGGTATAGGAAGGAGATGTTTTTCGAATCTTTTATTTTATATATATAGAAATTATAACTAACAAAGTAATTAGGAGTAAACAATG
>JAYEIF010000097.1:0-3338 GCA_034659895.1 Candidatus Zixiibacteriota bacterium | reverse complement strand
GAAACAGCCGTATCACAATACTAAACAGCAAGTTGCAAGCATGTATAAGCGCTGAACAGCCTGAGTACGATTTGTTCAATTGTGAAATTTCGTGAAAAAATGCAGGAAATAATCTACAGTCTGTCGGAAGAAATCATCTGTTTGCTTGAGAGCATTTCGTATATGGTTGTTGAGAAGTATGAAAAGTAGGCTGAATCGAGAAGTCGGTTCCAGGCTTTTGGTCCGTTTTTCTCGCAGAATTCCTTTGCCAATTGCAGGAGTACTTCTGAGGATGATTCTCTGGCGGAAGTATCTAACTCATACAGCCTAACGGCTGATTTGAGGGTCAGCTCAAACACGTGCTGATGCCGAGCATACTCCAGTACTTGGTTGTAGGAAGCCACAGCCTTCTCAGCCTGGTTACGAATTCGATAGAACTCACCCTTCAGGAAAACTGCCTCGTTCTCTGATATAACAGCATTATTATCGCTGGCTTGTTCCAAAATGGCGTCTATCAACACCAGAGCTTTCTCATAATTCTTTTGACCGATGCACAATCTTGCAAGTCCGATTTTCCCCCTAATAGTAAACTCAGCCGAACCGATACCTTCAGCCATCTTGATAGCCTGTTCATACCTGGTCTTGGATTCACTAACCTTTTTACGGAAAAAGGACAATTCTCCAAATCTGACATTGCATTCAGCTTCGAGTTCTTTGTCGCCCACTGAACGGGCAAACTCAAGAGCTTCAGTATAACGGGACTCTGCTGAACTCAGATTTCCCCGAATAATGTCAATATCACCCAAGTTCCCTACCGTATAATGATGTGCGTGGAGATCGTCTAATCTCTTGAATATCAAATCAGCTCGAGAGAACAACTCTTCCGCTTTGACTAATTTACCGGTGATTCTGTATAAACCAGCGAGATTTCCAGATGCATAAGCTTCATTGCGCCGATCACCAATATCTCGAAATACTCGAATGGCTTTAGCCATCAGGCTCTCAGCACCGATAAACTGCCCAAGTTCCCATTGTATAATAGCAAGGTTGTTTGATATTTTCGCCTGACCATACATACCGCTGTGGTTTTTGCTAAGCTCCAGACTTTTCTGATAACACTCCACGGCCTCGGCAAGCTTTCCCTCACCCCATAAAGCCAGACCCAGATTGTTATAACCATCTGAAATCCCCTGGTAATCACTGCTTTTGACAGCAATCTCAACAGACTTTGATGACCACTGCTGAGCTTTCTTAAACTCACCAACGCGGCGTTCCAGTTCAGCCATTACGGAATAAGCCTTAGCTGCTATCTCTCTGTCTTCCAGGGCATCCTTGCAGGCAAGAACTCTATCGAGAAAGAAGCGGCTTCTTGAATACTTGGTTTGCTGCCATAGCAAGCGTGCCGTCTCTGTGGCAGCCCGAAGGCATTCGTTATCCAATCTCTCAGCTTTGCCAAGATGACGCCAGACATTAAAAATTCTATAAGCGTCGGAATACCTGCCCTCCAAAATGAGAAACTCGGAGTAGCTCTTGTAAAAATCAAGTTTTTGCTGAATATCAATATCAATTTCGGTTGTGTCCTTTAAGAGTTCCATGCACTGTTTGAAGAATACTGAACATTCGGTTAAAGAATGTATTTTATAAGATTCCTGAGCTGCTTTGAGAGAATAGGAGAACCCCTTTTCCAGCGACCTTGCCCGGTAGAAGTGAAAAGCCAAACTATCATACTTCGGTGGGTCATCAGATTGTTCTAATGTAGCACCATACTTGTAGTGCAAATCCCGAAGTTGTGATTCAGGCAAACATTCATATATAGTATTTCGCATTGAAGGATGAACAAAATTGAATTTGCTATTTGAGGAATTACTATATAGAACCCCTTGCTTAACCATGTCCTTAAAGATGCTATAAATAGTTGAAAGATTCAATTTCGAAGCTATTGTGCTAATAGATTCTGGAGAGAAATCCGCAACCGCGACAGCGGTACATTTTAAGGCATATCGCTGAGTTTCCTGCAGATTGTCAAACACTGCCAACTGCAGGTTGGCCAGGTTTTCAGGAATGGTAATCTGAAGTTCCAAACCGAACATTTCCCATTTATCGGAAATCTCATTTTGAACCAATTGCCCGGTTGATGTGCAATGGGAAATAAAACCAGTAATGAACTGAGGGTTGCCTTTCGAAACAGTCAGGATACGGGTGAATAACTCCTTTTCCCTTTTTCCGTTTTCGAATTGCTCAGAGAAGAAATCCCACCATTCGTCATTTGAAGGCACCTTAACCGTTATTTCCGTAAAGTGAGTTGAATTGTCTGATACAAACAGTGACGCTTGTTCTTCTCTCGCCACTGCAATCAACATTAGCGGTAGATTATCAGGGGTATCTTTCAGGGAAAATATCAGGGATCGGGAATACTCATCTGCTCGATCAAAGTCATCAATTACTAAAGATTGTGGAGATGTCACTAAAGCTTTTACCAATTGAACAAATAACTCTCTTGTCTTGGCTAATCTCAATTCATAAGTTAGACCCTTAGTCCAGACATTATCGACAGAGTTTCTTTGAAGGATTTCTTGAATAAGAGGTAACCATTTATTATCAATCGTTTTTCCTACAAACTCAATGATATCCTCTGCGCCAGTCCGGGGATTGATTTCAAACAACTGTTGGAGTAGATTTCGAATAAGCCATCCTCGACCGAACAGAATAGAATTCTTACATTCTATTTTCACACAGTTGGCTGGATCATTCGTTTGTAAGAAGCTTCGTAAGAGGGCTGATTTACCAACTCCGGCATCACCTGTCAATACAACTATTTGTCTTGACCCAGCCTTGATTTTATTCCATACTGCCGTCAACCTTTCGAGTGGTAGTTTTTGACCAACTATCTCTTTTGTGCCATTGTCTGTATTAGTGTATTCAGAGATGTTGACAAATTTGTGGCAAGTAACCTCATTGCCGATACCTTTCAAGGCAAGGGTTGTCGGTTCTGTAAGAACCTCGGCGGGGAGACTGTCCCGCAGAACGGCATCGATTAGGATTTCGTCCCAAGCGGCTTTGGACATAAGCCTTGCGGCTAAATTAACGCTATCACCCATAACAGTATATTCATGACGATTTGTCGCTCCCACATCACCGCAGAAGAGCGGTCCGGCTGCGAGTCCAATACGAATACGAAACTTAGAGTTAGATAGAGCCAACAATTGGGTGGCGCATAGAAGGGCATTCAATTTGTCATTCTCCTGTTTCACCGGAGCGCCAAAGAGAACCAGTAGTTTATGCCCCGACTTAAAGGGATCAATACGAGCAACGCTGCCGTTGAGCCGGCGGATTATTTCAAAACCGTCTTTCAATACACT
>JAYEIF010000096.1:0-3350 GCA_034659895.1 Candidatus Zixiibacteriota bacterium | reverse complement strand
GAAAATAAGTTCTCTGACAGTTTGGTAAATTGAAGAAAATCTGTTTCCTATTAACAAAGAAGCCTGCTAACGGGCATGATCGGGGATAGAGGGGGAAATCTCAGATCATGGGAATCCACACTAGCAGACTTCGAAAAATCTTTAGCATTAGTATAATAAGTAAAAGGCCTTCATTTGTCAATCACTTATGGAGTTACGGGTTAATATAGGGTAATATATTTAATAGTGTGTAAAAGACAAAAGGCGTATCCTTCGATGTTTAATATTTTACAAAAGGAGACACTTAATATCCTATCGAGCTCCGTAGGGCAGTCCACCTCAGCGGACTGCCATCCTGTTACTAAATCTCTCTTTGTGGTGGTCCGTCGTATTCAAACGGAAGCGGGCCGAGTTTGCGCATTGGCTTTTCGCGTGTCATTTCCTCATACGCATGAGCCAGCAATCCCGGCACGCGGGAGATGATAAAGAATCCCTTGCCAAGCCGCCAGTCAAAACCCATATCAGAGATAACAGCCGCTACTGCGCCGTCAACATTGATAGGCAACTTTTTCCCTAACTTTTTCTCCAGAGTTGCTTCAACAGCTTTGCAAAGCTCAATATGTTTACCGCTGTAGCCGTGACGAGCAGCAATCTCAAACAGTTTACCGGTTCGTGGGTCAACATTGTGCAGGCGATGTCCGAAACCGGGCATACGTTTCTTATTTTCTTTAAGCCAATCAACGAGCTGTTCGGCGAGCGCGGTGGTTTCACCGCCTTTTTTCACCCATTCCTGCATAATCTTCGCCGATTGCTCAATCGCGCCGCCATGCGTGTCACCAATCACCAAAACACCACCAGCTATTGCGGCGTTTAGCGAGTTGCCGCCGGAGACAACTGTCCTTGTGCCCAATACTGATGGTGGTGAAGAGCCGTGATCAATTGAGGCTACCAAGATAGCGTTCATAAGTTCAGCTTCTGCTTTACTTGGAAGTTCACCTTTCAGAATCAGGTAAACTGTTTCCGCATAGGATAATTTTTCCATAATATCGGTGATGTTGTATCCCCTGACGTTAATCTTTCCGGGTCCAATATCGGTGATGGCTGTTTTCCAGGTTTGGTCTGACATAGTTTGCCTATCCTTCCTTTTCCAATATATATTTGCGATAATTAGCGGTGTCGAGTTTGGCGGCTTCTTCTGCCACTTCAAGCCATTCTTTCTGAAGACTGTCGACTGATATACCAAAAAATGTGTGAACTTCTTCGTTAAAAGAGCGTTGGCTGGTATACAAAGAATCAAGCGTATTTATCCCGTATGAATATACAACAAAATCAACAAATGATGCGCTCATGGCCGATTGGAGGCGTTCGGTATCACTATCAATTGTGCTGTCTATTGCAAGTTTTGCCAAAGGTATAAAGCTGCTGTCGCGTATATGTCGAACTGTGCTGAGGTGATAGTTCTGACCGGAAAAGTCCAAAAGGGCAATAAGGCCATGTTTGAGAAAAATATGTTTGGGCTCTTTCGGTTCCCAGCGAGGAATTAGATATTGCATTAAGGTCGTGCCGTAAAAACTCGGAAGCCAGAAATGTATCTTCTCCTTTGTGGCGAATGGGTACTTATGGCCAGTCATCTCACGTCCCTGTCCCCAACCGGTGTAGAAAATAATGCGGAGAGTGTCATCTGGTATGGGAATATGAAGGAAATGACAGGAACGCCTTCTTATCGTAACATAGGTTTGTGAAATATCATCAAAAGAATCTTCCAACGGGTGTCCTGGTAAATACCGAATCTTGATGTTTTGATATATGTATGTTTTCCAGCCATCAAACTTGCTTTCAGAATTATCAGATTCAGACTGAGATTTTTCCTGATCCCCTGAACATCCAAACAACAAAGTTAGAAGCACACCGAGGAGTAGTCTTTTCATAAAAAAGGTTACCATTATTATAATCTTACCGGAGTAATCATTGATAATATCCACCTAAATCCAAATATGGAAACAATATAATTGCTTCCGTCGTGGGTGTCAAACCGAATAGTCGGATATTAATTCATTATATCACCAAGCCGACAAACTGCTTGATTTACCTGACTGATCGGAGATTTATCTCATCCTGACTATGACCTTTTCATTGGTGAGCGGAGTTGATCCCTTACTCAAGCACAGAAAAAATAGGTGAGTTACAGGACAGCCTTGCTCATCGGTGAGTTTTACATGATAATTGCCAGATTACCGACCTGTGTTCGACCATCGTAGTCTTCCACTGACCAGTAATATAGCCCGGAGACTACCATCTGGGTATTGCGCGTAAGCAGATTCCATGCATCGGACCAAAATGATAGTGTTTTCTTTCTGTATACATTTAGATTTCCTTGCATCACAATCATACATTTTGATATGATAATCAAGTTGCATTTGCTCAAATACAATCTAAGGCGGACAGATACAGCATCAAAACTTCACGGTTTCATTTGACAAAATGATATTGTTATTATTTTAGGAACTCCAGAGTTACTCTGCCATTGACCAGCTTGACATAACTGAAATGATTGATAAAATCACCCGTGTTAATATAGATACCGTTGTCAAAATTTTTGAATACAGGTATATGTAAATGGGCTATGGCGACTATATCAAATTCATCATGGAGTTTTGTTTGTGCATATTTCTCATAATCTTTAGCGAACAGATGATCACGGCGCGAGGTGTAATGTCGAGATGATCCCGAGACTTTTTTCGCAAGTGGAATAGCCCAGTCAGGCGGCAGTTTGCGATAGAGCCAGATATTAAAGCGGTTACGGAGTATCCTTTTCAGAAAGCGGTAACCACGGTCAGACGCTGCAAGTCCATCACCGTGTATCAAGTGCAGGTTTTTCCCTTCGTACTGGATATTAAGAAAATCGCGATAGACATTCATACGCATTTGTTTCTCAAAAAAATCGCCCATCCAGAAATCGTGATTGCCACTGACATAATCTACCTTGATTCCATGTTCCACAAGGCCATTAAGCATAAACAAAATATCGTGGTGTTCTTTGGGGATGGTATAGCGGTATTCAAACCAGAAATCAAATAGATCGCCAAGGATTATCAGCCGATTGCCGTCAGCCATAATCTTGGCGAACAGGGTACTAATTTTGTCACGCTTGAGTCTCTCTTCTTCAGGAGTACCACAACCAAGGTGAGCATCAGAAAAAATATAAAGTGCCATAATTGGAATATACAAAAAAACATCATACAGGTCAGGAATTTTATGCGGCAAACATCAGGCAGGGACAATCTCCAGAAACTCCTTGCTATATAAGCGATTTTGATGTGTTATGTATAATATAGGTAAGAATTATGACGACATTTAAAACGCATCAGTTC
>JAYEIF010000095.1:0-3362 GCA_034659895.1 Candidatus Zixiibacteriota bacterium | reverse complement strand
CTGGTATGACATAAACTTCCACTCGGGATAAAATTATGATATTGTCATTCCTCTTTTATTATTGTCATTCCCCTTTTATTGTCATTCCCCTTTTATTATTGTCATTCCTGCGGAAGCAGGAAACCAGTAGGCATTGCCTATTCAGCAGGCATTACCTGTCCAGTCCGCCTAGGCGGATTGCCTGTCCATCTATATCAACTGAATTTGGAAATGCGCCGAGGCGTGACTGGATACCAGCGTTCGCCTGTCTGCGTGTTTCGCACAGGAAGACTGGTATGACAAGTTCATTAGAGCTTAGGTATAAAGAACTTTTTCAACAAACACTTAGTTTGGAAGAGACCCCCACTTGCACAGTTAAATCTGTTACACTATAATATACCTATGGAATCTAAAAAGATAGTAGATCTGTTCGTAGGCGATAATGTAACCTCATTCTTCAGCGTTCGTCAGAGGGATATACGCGAGTACGCTCGCGGTAAATTTGTTTCTCTCCAGTTAGGTGATTCCAGTGGTCGCATTCCTGCTATGGTATGGGAGCCGGATAATTTTTGCCTGACCGATCTTGAGGCTGGCATGGTGGTTAAAATTCGCGGCACCATTACTGAATACCGTAATCGCAAACAGATAACGGTAAACAAAATTCGCCTTGCTTTGGAAGAGGAATATCAACTCGAAGACATCCTCCCTCATTCTTCACAGACTAACGAGCAGCGCCGAGACCGTATCATCAAACTAACAGACCAAATAGAGAATACATATATTCGAGATTTGGTTTCATCGTTTTGGGATGATGAACCATTTCTCGAACGTTTTCTCAATGCTGCTGCTGGTAAACTTTGGCATCATGCCTTCATTGGAGGGCTTTCGGAACATTCTGCAAATGTAGCGGAACTGGCTCTGCGGGTTGCGGCTGGATATGACTCTCTCAATACTGATTATCTTATCTTTGGAGGATTACTGCACGACATCGGCAAAGTCGATACCTATACCGCTGCGACTGCTATTGACTACACCGACCAGGGACGTCTTGTGGGTCACATTTGTATCGCTGATACTTGGATATACGAACGAGCCTCAAAAATTGAGGCGTTTCCGCCGGCGTTGCTGACAAAACTCCGCCATCTTATCCTGTCACATCAGGGAGAATTCGATACGCCGGTCAGTCCGATGATGCCCGAAGCGTTTGTGATTTATTACTGTGATGAAATTGATTCCAAGATGGGCGCACTTAATCGCATTCGCCAAAAAACTAAAACACCCGGTTGGTCGGAATGGGTCAAATTGCTCGACCGATACATGTATTTTGACTCAAAAAATAATGAAGACAAGTGAATAAATTGTCGGCAATACTTGAAGCGCATTCACTTACACGTGTCGCTGGCGAGACAACTATCATTGATGACTTCACATATTCTTTCGCACCTCGGAACATTTACTCTATCGTCGGACCATCCGGCGCAGGTAAGTCATCTTTGTTGCGATTGCTAAACCGCCTTGATGAGCCTACTTCCGGAGAAGTGTTTTTCAATGGCGTGTCTGCTGCTGATTATCCGCCAGAAGAATTGCGGCGCAAAGTTGGATATCTTTTTCAGACACCATATCTTTTTCCGGAAACTGTACGTGATAATCTTCTCTATGCCAATCCGCATCTCACTGATGCGAGCATTAACCAGTTGTTGGACCAAATACAAGTGAACAATGTACTCCTTGATAAAAAGGTACAGACATTGTCTGTGGGGCAGAGTCAGCGGGTTGCAATAGGGCGACTGCTGGCTGTCGGGCCGGAAGTGTTGTTACTCGATGAACCCACTTCGGCGCTCGATCCAGCATATACTGAAGCAATTGAGAAAACAATCCTTGCTCTTGAGAAAGACATCGGCTTGACCGTAATTGTAGTAACTCATCATCCAGATCAGGCTCTGCGACTTGGTGGAACAGTACTGTTGCTGGTCGAAGGCAAACTGGTTGAATACGGTCCATCAGAACAGGTCATTAGCAGTCCGCAAACAGAGTTGGGACGTAAATATCAGGCTCGACAACTGCGATGAATGAAATCACATACATCCATGTGCTCAAGTCACTACTGTTGGTTATTGTGGCTTTAGCTGTCAGTAGATTCTGGAAGGTTCGTACCGAGAAGGATATGGTGGTCGGGACAGTACGTTCCTTTGTGCAATTATTGGCAGTTGGATATGCTCTTAAATATATCTTTCAGTCGGATTTATTGATAATTAACGCTTTGGTGATTTTAGTAATGATAACCATTGCCGGGCACACAGCATCGACTCGGGTTCATCATCTTCGACATTCCTTTTCTCTTTGTATAATAGCTCTTGCTGTGGGAGCGATTAGCACGTTGGCTTCACTGATGATTATTAATCCAGACTGGACAACAGCGCGATATATTATACCTCTTGGAGGAATGATTACCAGCAATGCGATGAATGCCGCTACACTGAGTATGTCGCGGTTGGTATCTGACATTCGGAATAATCGTTTGGCGATTGAAACATCACTTTCTCTTGGTAAGAGCTGGCACACAGCGACCAAAAATTACCGACGAGAGGCTACTGTTACCGGTATGATTACCATTCTTAACTTTATGAAGACGGTCGGTTTGGTTGCCTTGCCGGGAGCGATGACAGGTATGATTCTCGGTGGCGCTGAACCACTTGAAGCGGTGCTTCTTCAGTTGGTAGTGGGTTATATGTTGTTAGCCGCTACAACTGTCACATCAGTGGTGGCAGTTCAATTAACTGTGCGAAGATTTTTCACGAGCTACCATCAATTGATCATCGAGGATTAACAGGTTGTTGAAAGGCGGCTTAAGTGTCGTTATGGGATTGGCAAATTAGATAGCGGAAATCTATAGAGTGATTGTCTTGCAGTAAAAGGACATGGCTTATTAACCAAATAGGACATTTCTATCTTGCTAAAAATAGGACATTTCTACTTTGCCTTGATAGTAACTTAGGGTCTGCTGAATAAAGTATAAGTTCTTTGTTCATAAGTAGAAAAGCATGTTTTGTATTGTTTCAAGTGAGAGGGTTTTGTTATAAATAGCTTCCCGATTTCATCGGGACACTTGATAAACATTCTACACGCCACGGCGCACTTTCAGCTCGCGTAGCAGCGGGGCTTGTCTCCGCTGTGTGTATAGAAACGGGCGACACAAGGCCGCCCGCTACGCGAATTTGAGATTGTGGTACATAATAACTAATTATTCAACAAGCCCTAAGATGCTCTGCCTGAAAAAATTTCCCTTTATCAAGAAGCTTTTTCTCTCAAAAGCAATTTACTCCCCAGACTTAACTATATTGAGTTCCGCAACTCGTTGCGGAGCAATACATAACGCAATTAAT
>JAYEIF010000094.1:0-3402 GCA_034659895.1 Candidatus Zixiibacteriota bacterium | reverse complement strand
TCAATTCACTCTCGCCACTCGGAGTGTAGTAATACGACGAGCGAGATATATCAACCAATTCGCACCGTGCCCGCCGGCAGGCAGGTTGTCGTACAACGCTGAGCCGGGAATACTCAACTGACACAAGCGCTTTCCTTACACCTGTCGGCGTACACGGTCGATCACGGCTCATTGACCGAACGCTCTTGATAAAAAATCCTTCTCAACCGTCAACTGACCGACCGTGCCCGCCGGCAGGCAGGTCTTAGCGTGCAGTTCCTTAATCTCAGACTCTCGGGAACTGTCACCGTTGGAGCTCTTACGCGAGAATAACTCGGGTAGACCATCCTGAACTCGGTGTTTCCACTGAGAGATCATATTGGGATGAACTCCATGCTTGGATGACAGCTCGGACATTGTATGAACTCCGGTTAATGCCTCAAGTGCCACGCGGGCTTTGAATTCGGCGGAAAATCTTCGTCGTTTCCTCATTTTTGTATCCTCCATAAATACCTTATATCCACCTTAATATACTGTCCGAAATCCCGCAACCACCTCTTGGTTAGAAAATCATTTGAATTAAAAATAGCGGATATGCCAAAATATATCTCGAACTCAGAATTCAATGCGGTTTTCTATAAGACTGATTCTGCTATATATATAGTTATACCATCATTCTATTGAGAACAGAATTTTAGCAGTTTTAAACAATTTTGACTTTGTATTTATATCAGATTAATTTTTATTGACTTTCATCTTATCTTTTATAATCTGTAGATTGATATTTGGTGAAGGGAGAATAAGCGATTACTAATGATTACATTGAATATATCATAAGAATAAATAAGTAATAAAAATGCAATATACAAACAAGAGAAACATTAGTATAGAATCGAGCACGGATTTCGTTTCATTGTCTCAAAATATTTTACTCTGTGCCAGTAAGGGATTGTCCAGAAAGAAATTTAGATCAGAAGTCCTGGAAATAATAAAAAAAGAGCACAAGTATCTCGAGGTTATCATCCTTACCGGATATGGTTCTATGGATTCCGCCGTTGAATGTACCAAGTTAGGTGCCTTTAGTTATCTTCCAAAACCGTATGAATTGGGAAAGCTCATCGAAATACTTCAATAGGCTTTTGAAGCTCGTCTAAAGAAAAAGTTTAATTCAGATCAAGTTCATATGGAAAAACTTGCTACTGGAATAAGTGCTTTGGATATCCTACGCGCTATGAAATAAATGGATGACGATGAGAAGTGATCTCAATCAATTCAGTAGGATGAATACGCAACCATAAACATCAAACGACGATAAAACAATATGCATGAATTAGCTTATCTCCGTGATCTTATAATAATACTTGGTTTTGCGGTTATTATTGTAATCGTCTTCCATAGGCTGAGGCTACCATCTATAGCTGGTTTCATCATGTCAGGGATAATCGTAGGTCCCCATGGTCTGGGGTTGATCAATGATGTTCATCAGGTCGAAGTGCTGGCCGAGATCGGGGTCGCATTACTTCTGTTTGGAATAGGTGCGGAACTCGCACTGAAGAAACTGCAGCGATTGTGGAAACTCGCTGTGATAGGCGGTTTTCTACAAGTAGGGCTTACCACCGTCGCTGTCTTCTTAATTGCCAAAATGACTGATTTATCAAATAGTTCGGCCATATTCATTGGCCTTGTCGTGGCTTTATCAAGTACTGCTATTGTCTTACAAGGGTTACAACAGCGAGGAGAAGTTGACGCACCGCACGGTCGCTTGATATTGGGGATTCTTGTATTTCAGGACTTTAGTGTCGTGCCGATTATGCTGGTAATCCCGCTATTGATTGGAACGAACTTGAATGCCGAAGTGTTCCTTATCACATTAGCAAAATCTGTGGGCATACTTGTGGTCGTCTTACTTCTGGCTATACTCATCGTGCCCCGAATCCTAACCCTCGTTGCTAAAACAAGACAAAGACAATTATTCATCCTCTCTGTATTTCTGATTTGTCTGGGAACAGCATGGCTGGTTACCAAATCTGGTGCATCTCTCGCAGTAGGAGCGTTTCTGGCAGGATTAGTTGTTTCGGGAAGCCAATTTAGACATCAAGCACTGGCAGATATGATATCGTTCAGAGAGGTCTTTGCCAGTTTGTTTTTTGTGTCGATTGGAATGTTACTGTCACCTTTGATGATTCTCGATAATCTTGTTCCTATTGTAATAATTCTGGCGGCAATCCTGCTTGGCAAATCTGTGATCGTTTTCATTACCGCCACAGTACTCCGCATGCCATTGAGGGTATGTTTAATCGCGGCTATCTCATTAGCACAAATCGGCGAATTTTCATTTATTCTTCTGTTCTCAATACAGGGAACCGGTCTGATTGAAAAATCTGTTGAGAGCAATTTAATCTCAGTGGCAATTCTTTCTATGTTCATTACGCCTTTTGCTATGTCTTACGGACCTCAACTTGCGGCCGGACTTGGCAAATTTAAGCGCCTTAAGAGCCTGCTCGATGTAGATTCAGCCGAGGAGGCACCCGATTCTGTATGTAAAATGTGCGACCACATAATTGTTAGCGGGTATGGCTTTGCCGGTCGAGAACTATCACAAGTTCTTGATGAAAATAATATCCCATATGTAATAGTGGATCTCAATATTGAGAATATTAGAAAAGCATCTCGGGAAACAGGAAGAGCAGTATTCGGCGACGTTACAAGCCAGGATGTGCTCAATAGACTGGGGATTGGGAATGCTCGAGAACTTATTCTCCTTATAAATGACCCAAGCGCTGCCGAGCGAGCAGTGCGGGTCGCTCGTGAACTCGCTCCCCATTTATTTATAACCGTAAGAACTTTCTACCTGCTCGATATTGACCCCCTGCTCGCAGCGGGTGCCGATGAGGTCATACCTGCTGAGAGGGAAGCCGCGGTTCAGGTTGCGATTCAGCTACTGAAGAGACATCAAGTGGGCAATCAACAGATTACCAGACAAGCACTGGTTATCCGCGACCATTCCGAAGATGAAAGCTCCTGATCCTGATCAAAACAATTGACCAACTCAGTCCGTAAGGATTGAAGCGTTGGTGCCAACTAATTGTTTGTTGCAATTTTAATCTAAATTAAATGGTTTTATTATTGACTTGGTTTGTGTGAAAACACCTCCGTTCAGTTCATAGTAAGACTATGTAATACAGCGTGTTATAAAGCGGAGGAGGTAGGATTCGAACCCACGGTACCTTGCGGTACAACGGTTTTCAAGACCGCCGCTTTCGACCACTCAGCCACTCCTCCGGCGCAAGATGTTACACTCGGTCTGCAGACTCTTCGTAAGATGAAGCACATAACTCAATATCGTCTGCAACATCGTATGTAACCTCAGCCGTAAGATTGTCTATCTTTGATGTATCGTCAAGCATTTTGCTACTGGCATAG
>JAYEIF010000093.1:0-3409 GCA_034659895.1 Candidatus Zixiibacteriota bacterium | reverse complement strand
GCAAGCCTTTTAAGCTATTTATAACAAAACCCTTTCACTTGAAACAATACAAAACATGCTTATCTATTTATGAACAAAGAACTTACCCGCCTGTCGAGCGGACAGGTACTTTATTCAGCAAGCCCTACAATAAAGACTCCGAAAAATCTATATCCGCATATTATTGACCCTGTGGTGGTACTGGTGGTTTCATAGGGTTCCCTAATCCAAGTAACTGTTTTACTATTGGATCATTCTTGTGAATTTTGTAATTGGCGAATATAGTTGCTGCTCGCTGCATGTCACTGAGACGGCGTTGGCTGCTCAACACGCTGATGAGTTTGCGGAAACTATAACTGTTGTTTGGGTTCATTTTGAAAGACTTCCATAACATTTTTATGCCTTCATTAATCATGGTGGTGTCCTGTCTTTTCTTGCCGAGCTCTACCTTGGACAGGCCGAGGTCTTGAAGGTAAAAAAGATTCTCCTCGTTAGAAGTTACAAATGATGTCAGTGTATCTGTGAGCTGGACAAGCAGAGATTCTGGCGCTGCGCTGTCACCTTCTGATTTAAGTAGATCACCAAGAAGTAAATACGATTGCCAGTATTCAGGATAGACATTGATTATTTTCTTAAGGATATCTTTAGCCTTATCTTTTTGACCTTGTTTCATAAATTCATCGTAGAGGCGAACAGCGTTTACACCATAGCCGAGAAAGACACCAGTTGCATTTTCATTACGATAGACATCAGAACTTTCATATCCATCGTAGCGATAGACATTCATCATTATATCATAACCCTGTTCAGCATCAATTAATCGTTCGGATGGCTCTCTATCTAATCGATAAATCAGTCCAACTGCGGTTGAGTGATCTCTGAGTTTGAGAGGTGATTCAGCATAAGGAGGTGAACTGAAGTAGATAGGATTCTGCCATTTATTTTCGATAACGATTTCATCTACCATCATATCCTGAACTTTACACATTCGCCCATTCCATGAGTTTGCCTGAAGATATGTCATTCGTTTTCTTGGTCGGTCATAGAATGGCTTGAGTGGTCGACCAGCCCAAAGGCCCGGTCTTACTTCATACGGGTACCATACAATCTGTGAGTCCGAAAGCGAAATTGGCACATCATATCGATTTTTCATCTGTTCGACATACCAGTCCGTATTGAGCAGAGATAGATTAACTACGCGCACATCCTTGCGGTAATCATAAACCTCTTGGATGCACCATACGGGGAAGGTGTCATTGTCGCCGGATGTAAACAGGATGGAATTTGGTTTGCATGTGTCTAAAAGATTAGCAGCGTAGTTGTATGGGATTTTATTATTTGAACGATCGTTGATGTGATAATTCTTGGCGAGAGAAATCCCCGGCAGCAGCACGAGCACGGAACTGGCATATACAACCATTTTTTTGAGTCCGGGGTTCCCCCTTGCAATTTTATCGCGAAGGAACTGAATAACTGCGGCGACGCCCATTCCCATAGCTATACCAAAAAATACAAACGCAGGTGTGAAGAAGTAATCACGGTTGCGAACTTCAAGATAGGCATCACCTGTGTGGGCGTCATAGCATACACCGTCAGCAAAGTTCATGTATAAAATAAGTCCCACCGAGGATACTATAAGCAACACGAAAAACGGCAAACCAATCTCTAACCGTTTTCGGATAGCCACCAAAACGCCAATTATTCCGAGAATGAAGAATGGAACAAAACCCCATCGACCGCTGGAATACTGTTCCTCGAAATATGACCAGAAACCCATGTGCGGGTGTCGGCCAAATTGGTTGCTTAATTCTCCGCGGCGGTGAAACATTCGATCAATCATTGATGTCTGCCCGTACTGTTTGCGGTCGAGATAATTGACAAATGTACGAAAACCGCGTGAGGGATTGTTTTCATCAATACGCGGGTTTAGAGCAGATCTTATTGGTATGTAGGCATGAACTGACATACCAATAAAGCCAACAAGAATAATTGCCAGAGCTGCTTTCCACTGTAGGTTGAAATTATATTTCTTTGACAGGAAAGCCAGTAGGATAATCAGCGGGACTGCGACCAGAAGTCCCTTCATGTATAGTGAAAAACTCATCATAATCGTCGACAGCGATCCTATCGCTATCAGTATTGCCCAGTTTATCTTTTTATAGAGAAGCACAAAGAGAATAATTGCTCCTACTATGGTGAATAAATAGAACATCAAACTGCCACGACCTGCATTGGATGTGGATACAGAAAAAACAAATATCAATAGTAATTCATAAAGAATAAATCCGCTGAGAATAGTCCAGTCACGAACAGAGGCACCACGACGAAGGATTACTAACAGGGCGCAGACAGGGACCACAAGAAAGACAGTCATGTGTATGCCAATACCAACCATCGCCAGGTAGAAGATTAAAATAAGTGTAAGTTGTCCCCCGGTTGTTCCTCGTTGCTCGAAATACCGCACGGTGAGCCAAACAATCATGACCGACAACCACAATGCCAGCCCGTATACTTCAGCCTCTACGGAATTAGCCCAATTGGTGTTGGAGAAAGCCACAAAAAATCCACCGGCCAGTCCGCCGATATAAGCAATTAAACGATTCAGTTTTTCATGTCGGGCATCACCAAAGAAGTAGCCAACTATTCGTACTGTTAGAAGATAACTGAAAGCTGCTGTCAGGGCTGACCCTATAACTGAAAGGTAGTTGATTCGGTGTGATATGTCTTCTACGAAAGGTATCAGAGAAATAACTCTTCCCAATAACACAAATAGTGGTGTCCCCGGAGGGTGTGGAATACCCAAAATATAGGAACATGCAATAAATTCTCCGCAGTCCCAGAAGGAAAAGGAATGCTGAACTGTCATTGCATAGATAATAAATGAGACAAGAAATACAACACTTGCTAAAAAAGCGTTGGTTCGATCAAATCTCTCTGTTTTAATAGCAGTCATATCTGCAAATAACTCCTCTCAGTCAAGTCAGCATTTTTCAATATCAATCCGACAGGCGGCTTGACCTATATAGCTAAATTAGTCGGCAATGCTGGTTCCACAGCTCAAAATCACCAGAATCAGCTCTATAGTTTTCAAAGCGCAAATTAACGCATAAGTCTCCCTAAACACAACACTTAATATTTTACTTAGGGCTTGTTGAAAAATTAGTTATTATGTGCCACAATCTCAAATTCGCGTAGCGGGCGGCCTTGTGTCGCCCGTTTCTATACACACAGCGGAGACAAGCCCCGCTGCTACGCGAGCTGAAAGTGCGCCGTGGCGTGTAGAATGTTTATCAAGTGCAAGCCTTTTAAGCTATTTATGAACAAAACCCTTTCACTTGAAACAATACAAAACATGCTTATCTATTTATGAACAAAGAACTTACCCGCCTGTCGAGCGGACAGGTACTTTATTCAACAGACCCTATTTATA
>JAYEIF010000092.1:0-3417 GCA_034659895.1 Candidatus Zixiibacteriota bacterium | reverse complement strand
TTCAGAAGTTACGCAAGAAATGTCAACGTCTTTCACATGCTCATCTGTCGTTCAAGGATAACATGTCATTCCTTGGTATTCTGTCGACGCAACTTCTTGTAGATCAGTTTATTAACAATCCACCAGAGGCTGAAAGCATAAATCGTGAAGAGTTCACAGTGTGGGAAGATAAATCCATATAGGGTCTGCTGAATAAAGTACCTGTCCGCTCGACAGGCGGGTAAGTTCTTTGTTCATAAATAGATAAGCATGTTTTGTATTGTTACAAGTGAAAGGGTTTTGTTATAAATAACTTAAAAGGCTTGCACTTAATAAACATTCTACTCGCGTAGCAGCGGGGCTTGTCTCCGCTGTGTGTATAGAAACGGGCGACACAAGGCCGCCCGCTACGCGAATTTGAGATTGTGGTACATAATAACTAATTATTCAACAAGCCCCATTTAGGCTATCGAATAGCGAAAAAAATATAGGTGGAAATACTGTGTATGAAAATAAGTGACTATTGGTCAGGTTATATAAAAAAATGATTGTTTGGTGCAATCCTGCCGATATTATTATAATAGGTAAGTATTCAGGAACGAACTTTCTAGTTCGGCTTGAAAATATAGAGACACGATTCTGGAGGAGAATTGGATATCAGATCAGAACTTCGAGAATTCATTGTGGATAATTTCATGATGGGTATGAATCCAAACGAGTTGACCGATTCCGGCTCATTCCTCGGATTAGGAATTATTGACTCAACCGGCGTACTCGAACTGATTGAATTCCTCGAAGAGAAATACTCCATTCAGGTGGATGATTCTGACTTAGTGCCGAATAATCTCGATTCAGTAGATAACCTGATCAAGTACATTCAGCGCAAAACTTCGTAACCATAAACCATGCCATGCCATGCCATACGTCCGTTACTGAGTAGCTCAGTGCTTCGGCGCCCCGCAGTTTGGGAACTACATCATCAAATTTAGTATATAAGTTCACATAACCCACAGCAAGCTTATGGGCACCCGTTTTCAGTCTTTTCGAACAACGATTTTCCCGTCACCTACAGAAGTTATCTGACCAATAATGCTGGCGCTATCAATGTCGTTGGAGCGCAGCGCCTGCTCTAATTTTATACCGACATTAGAGGGAACTGATATCAATAATCCGCCAGAGGTTTGTGCGTCACACAGTAAAATTTTTATAGTCCTTGATATCCCCTGTGGCCATTCCACACAGTCGGAGACAAAATCCAAATTGTTGAGCGTGCCGCCGGGGATTACGTTAGCCGTAATGAGATCTTTTGTTTTCTTGATTACGGGTACTTTTTCTGCATAAACTTCTGCATTGACCCCACTATCCTTGACCATTTCTTTGAGATGACCCAGCAAGCCGAAACCGGTAATATCGGTGCAGGCGTTGACCTTGAAATCGGACAGTGTATCAGCAGCTTTGCGGTTAAGCGTGCTCATAAGATTAATCGCTTCTTCTACTGTTTTCTCGTCAACCATGCCGCGTTTGATCGCAGTGGTAATAATACCTAGTCCGAGCGGCTTTGTTAGTATTAGTACATCTCCTGGTTTGACGGTCGCGTTGGTCAGTATCTTTTCAGGATGAATCAAGCCTGTTACCGCCAGACCAAACTTGGGTTCTGCATCGTCCACTGTATGACCACCAACGATACTGACCCCGGCTTCCTTCGCCTTGTCCTGTGCGCCTCTCAGAATCTCTTTCAAGATTTCCATTGGCAGACGATTTGAAGGAAAGCCAACAATGTTCAGGGCAAAAACGGGTTTTCCACCCATAGCGTAAATATCACTGAATGCGTTAGCGGCAGCAATAGCGCCAAAATGATATGGGTCATCGACAATTGGCGTAAAGAAATCCACCGTTTGCACTATGGCGGTATCGTCTTGAAGTTTGTAAACCGCCGCATCATCGTAAGTATCAAGGCCGACCAGAATTCGCTCGTCATTCGGAACAGGCAGGTCAGCCAAAACTTTCTCCAGTGCTTGCGGTCTCAGCTTACAGGCGCAGCCTAAACCCTGCGTGAAATGAGTTAGCTTAATATCTCTGAAATCCAGGCTCGCCTGTGCTATTCCAGCCTCAGTTGGTTGCAGTCGTGTCACTGCTTCAGACACGAAATCGATTGCGTGCTCAATTTCATCTTCAGTTGTAAATTTGCCAGTAGAGAACCTAATCGTACCCATGGCATATTCATTAGGTATAGCCATAGCAACCAAAGTTGGTGAGATATCGATGGAATCGGAATGACAGGCTGCACCCGCTGATGCAGCCACGCTGTCTAATTCATCAAGTATCATATTGGCTTCAATGTTGGGGAAGCTCAAGCTGAGCGTATTTGGGAGACGCTGCTCAGGATGACCATTGAGTTTGACCTCAGGGAAACTCTTTCTCAGACCACTATACAACTGATCGCGCATCTTCTGCATATGAGCCATATTTTTCTCTATACCCTGCTTGGCAACCTCGCATGCCTTGCCCAATCCGACGATCTCTAATACGTTTTCCGTTCCAGCACGCAGATTCTGTTCATGGTCTGCTCCATGCACCAACTTTTCGAGTTTTACCCCATGCCGAATGTACAACGCTCCAACACCTTTTGGAGCGTATAGCTTATGACCCGCCACCGTCAGCAGATCTACTCCCAGTTCTTTCACATCAGTTGGGAGCTTTCCCACAGACTGGGCTGCGTCCGTGTGCATGAGAACACCATATTTTTTCGCAATCCGTGCAATTTCCACAATCGGCTGGATGGTTCCAACCTCGTTATTGGCGTGCATTATGGTCACCAAGATAGTCTGGGGTGAAATAGCATTTTTCAGAGCTTCCAAATCCACCACGCCATATTCATCCACCGCAATGTAGGTAACTTGAAAGCCGTGATGCTCGAGATATTGGCAGACTTCGGAGACCGCAGGATGTTCAATTGAGGATGTAATTATGTGATTGCCTTTATCGCGGTTGGCGAATGCCACACCTTTTATGGCATAATTGTTTGATTCGCTGCCACCGCTGGTGAATATAATTTCATCGGTACCGCAATTCAGAAGTTCCGCTACCTGCTTACGGGCTTTTTCAACCGCCAGCTTGGTCTGTACACCGTACCAGTGCGTGCTCGAGGGGTTGCCGAAGTACTCCTCCAGGTAAGGACGCATGGCTTCGACTACAACCGGGGCGAGAGGCGTAGTTGCGTTGTAGTCCAGATAGATAGGCTTCATCTTTGTTTGCTTAATACACACTCCTTGTCTTCATATACATGACTTTAATGCGGCGACGGTGTCCCATAGTTTGGGAACTACACAATCAAATTTAGCCCCGCAGGTCAAGTCGCTAACAATCTGACTTTGTCTGTGGGGTACCCGTATTAAGCCAAAAAAGGTTCCACACCCTTTTCGCGTTTTCCATGTGAGG
>JAYEIF010000091.1:5573-17797 GCA_034659895.1 Candidatus Zixiibacteriota bacterium | reverse complement strand
TCGCCGAGAACATTATCAGCAAAGCGGCTAATGTAAACATAGATGCATACTGTTTCATTGTTTACTCCTGATTAATTTGTTAGTTGTAATTTCCATACAAAAGATTTGGAAACATAGTTTCACTCTTTCTTTGTTTTAATAATACAAAAATCTTATTGAATTGTCAAGATATTCCAGTTACAAGTAGTAGGATAGTAGGACATTCTATCAAATTATGTGTCCTTTTGATTGCTTTTCACTGAATTATTGATTATCGATGTTTTCTATGTTTATGATTTGGTTCGGTTTTCTCATATCGCTTACCACTGTCATAATTGTGGCAAGAAAGAACCTTGCACTGGCGATTGCCGGTGGCGCTGTTGTTCTTGGTTTGTTTTCTCTTTCTTTCTCGGAAGTGCTCCATCAGATTATACGGACAGCAACAGACCCCACAATTATCTGGCTTTCGCTTGCGATGGGATTGATTCCTGTCCTTGGTGGCATCATGATGGAAAATGGTCAGATTGAGAGTCTTGTTCAAAATGTCCGAGTCAGGAAAGGTTTCCTGCTGGCGTTTGCTTCCGCTGGGATGGGTTTGCTGCCAATGCCAGGTGGCGCTCTACTTTCAGCACCTATCCTTGAAAAAGTTGGACCTGAAGTACCAAATGATATCAAGGCGGCTCTCAATAACTGGTTCCGCCATTTATTTATCCTTATTTACCCTCTTAGCCCTGCATTAATCGTAGCTGCGAAAATTGTAGATATTGATATCTATGTCGCTATCCTATTTCTTCTGCCTTTTGCGGCAATAGCGGCTATTCTTGGTTATATTCTCTTTCTGCGCCGCATTAAAGGGACTATGGAAAATAATGGGCGGTTTTCATTGCAAGGGCTCATCATACCTCTGATGGTCATAATTAGCGCCCCTTTAATTGACTTCAGTCTCAAGAAAATCTTTTTCCTTGATACATTTGCAACTTTAGTCGGAGTTATAACCGGACTTGTGTTGGCAGTGATATTAGGACAAAAAAAGGTCAATTTGTCCGATGTGTTTCTCAAAGCACGACCATGGAACTTCGCATTGATAATCCCGGGGATGTTTCTTTTCCTGCATATTTTCCAAGAATCAAATGCTCGTGATATCATTTCAACAATTCCCCTTTCTCCGCTGATGTTAGCTGTAACAGGAGGTTTTCTTCTGGCTGTGGCTACCGGCCGTGTGCAATTACCGGCTTCAATCGTGTTTCCTGCCTATCTTGCATCCGGCGAACCGATGACACCGTTCATTTTTTCTCTTATCTACGTTGCGACCTTCTTCGGCTACATAGGATCACCCGTACACCCGTGTTTGATAGTTAGCTGCGAATACTTCCGTATATCAGTTGCAACGATGTTGCGACATTTGGCTATTCCTACATTTGTAATTCTTTTTATAGTTCTGGTCTCGGTATGGATAATATCACTATGACTTTGAGTCTGTTGACGGCTTAGCGAGCATGCCAATAGCTTCATTAGCGTCTGCATTCATCAACACTCTCAATATCAATCCATCAGTCACTTGTGGAACGTTAATCAACCAAACAGTATTGGCAAGAGTGGCATACTCAGGGAGCACTTCTGGCAGTGTGTTATGGGTCTCTTTTAGAAAATGCTCATTGAAAATAGTTTGTTCGTCATCTGGATACAGTGGGATGTAACGAATATTCGCTTCGACGAGATCCTGAAAGAAGTGCGTTCCAAATGAGAGATCAGGGGTGTAGTTGCCTTTTTTTCGGGCGACTTCAATAAGCACTGCCGTATTATTGATATCGGAATATGTTACGTTGACACCCAATTTGATATCACCACGACTTCCCCACCGACCGGGTCCAATGAGAATAAACTGGTGTTTGGGAAGAATCTTGTTAAGACGGCTCACAATGCGTCCAATCTCATGTATCTCATTATGGGACCCCAATTGACTATAAGCTTCAGGGTCAACATATACGATATGTGTTATATCAGGCACGATACCGTTGGAGATATACTTTTGCGCTGTAAAAATAATTTTGTCTTTTGGAATATCCTTTGGAATCGGTGAAGGAGCACTGTGGGTACTGTAACTTTGGGGGCGACACTGCAATAGGTAAAAATCTTTCCCGTCAGAGGCAAATTCTATGTCAACGGGATATCCCATTGTTTCTTGGAGTGTCTTCAGAATAGTATCCATCTGCTTAATAAATTGAGTGTTTGAAAACAATCCCTCAAAAGTAACTACCAAATTATCTTTTTCTGTATCGAGGTTCAGTCCTGATGGTACTCGCAGATGATTATCTTCATAGATAGAAACGATTTTATTGATGCCTGGGATTTCATAAACAGCTTCCTTAAGAAAGTCATCAAGCTCAATGGTTTCGAATTTTCTGGACTCAAGATTTATTACATCGATTTTCCCGGGAGAATATTTGATTACCTCCTCCGGATTTGCATTAATTCTTAACCCAGGCTGACCGGGAGCAATTAATACCGGATAATCGTCGGATAGACGGTCCACAGCTCGAGTGCCAAGTCCTGGCACTAAGCGGAGAAGGCCATCCTTTTGATTGATCCGCTGTGACCAACGGAATTCGTTATTGCTGAATGCCACTCCAGCAAAGGATGGCAGGAAGTATTTACCTAATGTGTTTCCAACAACTTCCTGAATAATAATACCCATTTCTTCACCAAAATCCAACAATCCACGCTCAGCGCGATATTCAATTGGATCGGGACCAAACGTGGATGCATAGACTTCTGCAATAGCATCCATAAGAGCTTCAAGACGATGTTGCTTAATCCCTTTATTGGCTAGAAAAAGGCTTTTATATTTGCCGGAAAAAGCAGCGCCAATTCTATCCTCCAGAAGCCCGGAACTGCGAACAATAAGTGGCCTGTCTCCGAAATAGTCGAGAGCAACTGACAGCCCCTTGACAATGTCCGTTGGAAATCGAGCAGCTTTGAAAGTTTGAACAATATGCGGATACTCAAACCTGACTTGATCGATGGATTTGTATTTCTGTTCAACCACTTCATTAAAATCATTATAGTGCATAAAGTGCAGTAGAATATCAGAGGTAATATGAAATGTTTTGGGGGTTTTAACATTTCTCAACAATGGGAAATTTTTAGACTTCTTCCTGATAATTTGCGTTGCCAGGTATAACCCCGCACTTTTTCCTCCAAGTCTGCCATGTGAACCGGAACTAAAGATTACATTGTTCAATAGGTGATAGAAATCATCCACTTCGATGTAATTCTTCGCCACATTTATGTATTGCAATTGTTCAGAGAGAAAACGGCGGATGAGTGACACTTCAATCCCGCGCTTGTTGGCCGATACTATCTCTGGATCTTCAGAGGAAATATGATAATATCGACGAATGGCATCAGCTACCTCGGCCAGAGATAAGTTACGATTTACTACTTGTACAAGGAAACTAAGTTTGTCTTCATATATCCATTTTTGAATGAGTTTTAGAATTTCATCGTCGCTAACATTATCCTCTGCTATATTTACGACATCTGCAATTAGATCAACATTGAAAGCTGTACCTCTAATCTGATGCGGTTGATTCCATTCTTCCGGTCGTTCATCCTCATTGATTTCATCGGTCGGTATAAAAGTCTGAAGGATATGCTTAGCTTTTGCAACACCGCTCCAACAGAGATGGTTTAACATCTTGCGAGCTATACTCACATAGAGATTGTAATCGGTCTGTTTGAGCATTCGCAATACTATTTGCCATTCTTCACGAGATGTATTGGAGTTACTGTGAGGAGCGTTTTCCCAATCGTAAACAGTTTGTAGCATTTTCTGGTGTGTAACATAGTTCCCAATGCGGTTGGCGATAGTATTAATCAATTTCTTTTCTTCCTTCAGAAAAGGGCTACCACCAATTTCCGACATATCTTTGGTGTAGTAGATAGAGATATTGCCAGCCATGACATCCCCATCTAAAATATCAGAGATCAGAGCCAATTCGGTTTCATGGAAATCAGGCGAAGACCAGACTTTGTCTTTCAGAACAATTTTTACAAGACAAATATCAGGGTATTGCAAACCGGACGGAATAGCCTGAACAACTTTTGTGACGATATTGTCCACATCAGAATGAGGTTCTTTCAAAGCTTCTTCAACCTGATAAAGGCAATTAAGCTCTTTGGTTCGCTTCTGAAGTGATTCAAGCAATTTACCAGCAGATTTTTTCTGGTCGTTCATTTTGCTACAATTCTTCTTCCAGTCCGCTTTTGTCCCCTTATTTAATGGACAGTCCTAACCATTCAAAGACAATCCCATATTTTGGAGACCTTTGCTTTTCCTGTCTGCCATCCGTTTTACATGCTCAAGATATCGCAACAAATTTGCAAATTAAACCCACCCGCGGATATGGCAGGCCTGTGCAACGCGGTCAATTGCGATAACATAAGCTGCATCCCGCATGTACAATTTTCGCCTAATGGCAAGATCACTAACCGCTTTAAATGCAGATGTTATCTTAGTATCCAGCTTTTCCAGGACTTCATCCTTATCCCAGAAGTAGTTCATATTTGACTGAACTTGTTCGAAATAACTGCACGTTACTCCACCGGCATTTGCCAGAAAATCCGGAATGACAAAAATGCCGCGTTCCTTGATAACCTTGTCAGCTTCCGGAGTAGTTGGGCCATTGGCTCCTTCTGCAATGATTTTAACCTTAGGATTTATCTTGCCTACAGTTTCACCTGTAATTTGGTGTTCAAGGGCAGCCGGAATGAGGATATCGACTTCCTGCTCTATCCAGGCGTCACCATCGGTAACTTCATATCCAAGATCACGAGCTTTGTCCTTGTCGATGCCGCCAAAGCGATCGGTAATTTTCAATATTGCATCAAGTTTGATTCCGTCCTTTTTAACAAAGGCATAAGACTTTTGGTCAGCCTGATCCCAACACGAAACGCAAACCACTTTCCCGCCTAACTGCTCATAAAGCTTGATAGCATACTGAGCCACATTACCAAAACCCTGTACTGATGCGGTTGTATCTTCAGGTCGAATATCAAGTACCTTCAGAGCTTCACGGAGTGTGTAAATAACACCAAAACCGGTTGCTTCAGTGCGTCCAAGAGAACCTCCCATGCCAACTGGTTTGCCGGTAATGAACCCCGGATATTTGCCGCCGTGAATGATCTCAAATTCATCGAGCATCCAGACCATATGCTGAGCGTTTGTCATAACATCAGGAGCGGGAATATCAGCCACAGGACCAACATTTTTGGATAGCTGTCTTACCCAGCCTCGACAGATTTGCTCTTGTTCTCGAAAACTTAAATTGTGCGGATCGCATATCACTCCGCCCTTTCCACCACCAAGCGGAATATCCACCACAGCGCATTTCCAGGTCATCCACATAGACAGAGCGCGCACTGTGTCGATAGTTTCCTGCGGATGAAAGCGAATACCTCCCTTGCACGGACCACGGGCGTCATTATGCTGAACGCGAAAGCCGCGGAAAACCTTAACAGTATCGTCATCCATCCGAACAGGTATGCTAAAATGATATTCCCTCATTGGATTACGCAGCAACTCTCTGACGGATGGTTCCAACTCCAGAGTATCAGCAACCCCGTCAAACTGACTCTGAGCCATTTCAAATGGGTTGAATGCTTTGTTCATCTCTTTATGTCCTCTTTTTTTAAGTTTAAAAATAAGTGATTCATAATAACACCAAAATAGATTTTATTTTGCAATTTACTCAAAGTCGTCCACAAAACGAAATTGCTATTAAACACATAATGTAGATGACTTAACATCAATTACAATCTCCAAAAGTATGTTACCTTTTTCACAATCAACTATACCTATTGCTTTCATTTTGTCAAAACGAATTCTTGAAAAATATAGCACAATATTTTTTGGTATAGTAATCATAAATATTACAATATAACTAAAAGAAATGAGAATATCCATAATTAGGGCTTGTTGAATAATTAGTTATTATGTACCACAATCTCAAATTCGCGTAGCGGGCGGCCTTGTGTCGCCCGTTTCTATACACACAGCGGAGACAAGCCCCGCTGCTACGCGAGCTGAAAGTGCGCCGTGGCGTGTAGAATGTTTATCAAGTGCAAGCCTTTTTAAGCTATTTATAACAAAACCCTTTTACTTGAAACAATACAAAACATGCTTATCTATTTATGAACAAAGAACTTATACTTTATTCAGCAATCCCTACATTAGAAACTGTAATACAACTGGCAAAAATGGATTGTGTGAACTATCAAGAAAACAGCGTTGGGCTGGTTATTCGTCCGTAATTCTTGAAATGTATCTTGGCTACTTTTGGCAAAGTCTCAATACCATAAAGACGCACGAATTCACGACCTGCACGGTCAACTTGAGCAGCCGCACCCTTTGGGATTTCAAGGTAATATTCTCCTGAAAGCCGCTTAATTTCTCGAATAAATGCCGCCCGAGCCAAAATTGATGCAGCCGCAACCTGCATCACCTGCTCTCCGCGAAAGCGCTGATGAATATCAACTGTAAAACCAGAAGCCTCCATAGCTGTCTCAATTAATTCCGGTTTCCCAAATTGATCGACAATTACCAAATCGACTTTCTGTTTTTTTAGAATACCAATAATTGCTTCTGTGTGACCATTGGCTAAAAGCTTGTTGAGATTTCGGATAACCTTGTAGCGGGCGTTGTATTCTTCAGGATCGATTATTACAACATAGTGCGTGAAATTGGCTCGAAGATACTCATCAAGAAGGAGAACTCGATTATTGGAAAGCTTCTTCCCATCACGAACACCGGCTTTTTCGAGTTGGTCACAAGAATCATCGGATGCGAGAAAAGCTGCTATAACAAGAGGGCCAAAGAAATCGCCCTTTCCGGATTCATCAACGCCAACTACCAGACGAGAGGGCATATATCAGTTGGCTCGCTCGATGTATTCACCTGTACGAGTATCGACCTTAATTTTGTTCCCTTCCTTAACAAAAGGTGGGACTTTGACCTCAAGGCCTGTCTGAAGCTTAGCCGGCTTAGTAATGTTTGAAACGGTATCGCCGCGCACCGCTGGTTCCGTTTTTACTACTTCCAGAATTACCGATGCTGGCAAGTCAATTGAAAGAGCCTCGCCGTCAAGAAACAATACCTTGTAATCAGAGTTTTCGAGAAGATACCACCGTGTATCACCAAGATTGTCAACGGGTATCGAAATCTGATCAAACGTCTCAGAGTCCATAAAAGTATATTCCCCGACATTCTCATACAGATATTGCATCTTTCGCTCTTCCATATCGGGAGCTTTGAAAGAATCATTTGATCCGAAAACTTTCTCTATTACAGCGCCGGTTTTAATATGCTTCAATTTAGTGCGGACATTGGCTTTACCTCGCCCCATTTTGAAATGCTGGTAACCAACAACGTAATACGGTTGATCATCAACAATAATGCGTAAACCTTTACGAAAGTCAGATGGTGAAAACATATAATCCTCCAAAAATAATCAAATTAGAATATAACATTTTCCACTGTCAGTAAAAGTCTTTTTTGGTATTCTATCGTAAGACTAAACGTATTATCGCAAATCAGGTTATTGCATGTGTTTGTTCAATCGATTGTTGACTGTGATCTTTCACCGATTGAGCCAGAGGTAAACTCACAGTAAAAACAGTGCCCTCTCCCTGTTTGGATGAAACTGACAAATGCCCATTATGCAGGTCAATTATCTTGCGAGTCAAAGGCAGCCCAAGGCCGGTTCCTGCAGCTCTGGACGAAAAGAAGGGAGTAAAAATCTTGTCAATATCCTCAGCAGAGATTCCGCAACCTTTATCAGAAATACAAATTGTCATTTCCATGTCCGAAGACTCAATTTCGATTAAAACCTCACCATCGGTGGAATCATAGGCAAGTACAGCGTTTTCAATAAGATTTGTGATAGCTTGCTTGAACAGCAAGGCATCGAGATTCGCAGTCAATTGATTATCTTGAACCACTACTCGAAATTGAATGTTGTCGAAATCATCACGAGCCTTAAAAGATTTGACTATCTCATCAATCAAGCCGACTACTGATTCCGGCGTTGAGTATGCCTGCAACGGACGAGAAAATTGAAGGAACCGCTCTACAAGGTTCTGAGCTTCGGTAACCTCTGCAATGAGAGCAGACACACTATCTTCGTCAATTCCCTTCTTACCCAGTCTCCTTTTCAACAACGTAAGATATCCTGAAATCGCTCCTATCGAGTTTCTCAGTTGGTGAGCAAGTCCACCTGTCATTTCTCCAAGTACTGCCATACGTTCTTTTGCTTCTAATTCGGAGCGTAATTGCGTAATCTCACTTAAGTCATTAAGCAACATGGATACTCCAAGAGGCTGGCTGTTCCCTCCACTTATGATTGAAGTAGACATTCCCAGTGTCAGGTAACGTCCATCACAAGTTGTCACATTAGTTTCTTTATATTCTGATCCATGTATGTTATCAAGACTTTGATTAAGCGTATTCGTCAAAATCGAATCCTCTGGCAGCAGCGTTCGGTACGACTTTCCAAGACATTCTTCAATTCCAACACCAAGTATATCCGAAGCCGCTCCGTTGACTGTTACCACATTACCATCGAGATCAACAGTAATAATACCGGAACGAATCGACTGCAAAAGGTATTTGTTGAATTGCTCAAGGGAATCTGCTTTCTGTCTGATTCCCTCATTGAACCGCAGGAGTTGCCGTTCTTTTTCTTTGAGTTCACCTATAACTTTTCGGTATTCCTCCACTACGGCATAGACATCATCATTGCTATTATCGATTGAACGACCAGCCTGCCGCGCTTCCTGCTTAAGTCTGCGGAAGGGAGCAAATATGACCCTTGACAACAAAAGATAGAATACAACCAGCACAGCAATTACAATCACCCCAATTGTAACTACTGTGCGCTGGCTGTCATCAAGATACGCCAACTCAGAATCTTTTGTTGATAGAATCAACAGGTTGTGCCGATTCCCGACTATTGGACAGATGAAAAAGTAATCATCGTCACTTCCCTGTTTGAGTATACTGGAACCTGACTTAAGCAATTCCCCCGCCAGATCAGATATCTCCGGTGGCAATTGTCGCGATTTCGATTCAAGCCAATTACGTGGAGAGCCAAGAGACTTATCCTCTGACTGAGTATTAAAAATGTGTATATCATTAAGGCCGTAAGTACGAAGAAACTCCGTTTTGTGCTGGGCGCTCAAGTGTGGCTTTGCTACTTTTGGTAGAACTCGCCCAATGGCAACAGAAGCAGACTGCATATTGGAAATCAAAGATTCTCGTCTGGCATCACGGGACCGGTAAATAATCAGATTGGACATAAAACTGATAAATACCAGAGCTAAGATAATAACCAGAAACCCCAGATGAATCTCAGATTCGAATTTGTTTCTTTTGTGACTCATGTTGCCACCGTGATAATCTAATTAGAATTCATAGTGTTATCACCACATCACCAGGGAGTGATGCCAACGACCGTTACCAGATACCAGTGTATGATACGGTTACCACAAATAATCGCCAGAACTGCCGCCGAAGCAAGGAAAGGTCCAAATGGAATTACGTGCGTTTGTCGCATTTTTGAGGAGAAACACATAACCGCAAGTGACACAACTAAACCAATTGCAGCGGCAGCAATGAAAATGAATGCAACCTTCTCCCACCCGAGAAACGCTCCCAACATTGCAGCCATTTTTATGTCACCACCCCCCATCGATTCTTTCTTGAATAACCAGTCGCCGAGTATCGCAATCAGATAAAGAGAACCGCCACCAGCCAGAAGACCAATCAGCGCATTGATAATTCCAATACCTTCAGGAAGAAAAGATACGCCCAAACCGACAACCATACCGGAAAGTGTAATAGAGTCCGGAATAATCTGGTGCTCAAGATCTATAAAGAAAATGACCAACAGCGAGGATGTCAGCATCGCTAAAACCAAAAAGTTAAACGATGCCCCCAGTTGCCAATAGAAATAGAGGTAGAAAATGGCGTTGAGCAATTCAACAAGCGGGTATCGCGGTGAAATTGATCCACCGCAAAAGGCGCATTTACCCCGGAGGAAAATATAGCTGAGAACCGGTATATTGTGGTACCATTTCAATTGTTGACCGCAATGGGGACAGACTGAGCGTGCCATCACAAAACTCATTTTCTGCGGGAGTCGATAGATTACAACATTGAGAAATGACCCTATGACCAGTCCCAACAGGACAACCCAGATAGAGATAAACTGTTCCATATAAATATGTATCGGAAGAAAACAGAACTATCTCAACTCTCCGAGTGCATTCATCACTAATGCGCAGGCTACTGGTCCGGCGGTTTCGGTTCGCAGAATACGCGAGCCAAGTTTTGTTGCCTTAAAACCAGCCCTGAGAGCAAGAAGATATTCATCCTGAGAAAATCCAGACTCAGGACCTATCAGAACATAGGCTCGCTGAAAACCAAAGTTTATCTGCAGTTTATCAAATGGCGGGACTGACTGATCTGTATGGAATATCAGATTCAGGCTTCCATGTTCGATCTGTTGAAGAAAATCCGCCAGTCGTGTTGGGGTCGAGATGTTTGGAATATATGATCGGTGAGATTGCTTTATTGCGGACAAAGCAACTTTTTCCCAACGTTTGAGCCGTGTTGTGATTCGCTTTGGATCTTCAAGTTTAACTCGTGATTTTGCTGTAAGCAGCGGAACGAATCGCGTTACACCAAGCTCGGTTCCTTTTTCGATAATCTTATCAAACTTGTATCCAGCGGACAAACCTGCCGCTAGCGTTAAACGAACCGACGCCTCACCGAAGTGACGTGTCTCTGTATGGATACGTACTGTAACCTGTTTTGAACGAGGTCCACTTGTAAGCTCCCCCCTGAAAGCTATACCGAGACCATCAACGACAATGACTGGGTCTCCCCGTTTTAGTCTCATAACACTCTGGGCATGTTTCCCTTCAACAGCGGGCAATATAATGGTATTCTCAGTCCGATTTTTCGGCGGGGCATAAAATATTGGTGCCGTCATATCAATCACCTGTGAAAATGATAAAACTGCGCCATTCGTTATCAGGGTGTATCTCAAAGTCGGTCAATCTGCGCTTTTCCAGAGCCGCTATAATATCGTCAGTATCACTATCCAACAAACCCGACAGAAGAAGAATGCCGGAAGTGGTTGTCAGCGAAATAAGGTCATCCAGCATCTCAAGAATTGTGATTTTAATGATATTGGCGCAAACAAACTCATACGGATGATCACGGCGGCATTTCTCAATTGAGCCAAAGATAATATCATTAGGTGTAGTTACATTATTGATCTGGAAATTCTCACGACAGTTCTCAACAGCCGTTACATCATAATCAACTGCCTTGACGTAGCTTGCCCCCATTTTATCGGCTAAAATTGACAGTATCCCCGACCCACAACCGAGATCAAGAAAACGCATATCAGGCTTGAAACGATTGCGCATAATAGTAAGGCAGGAGCGCGTAGTTTCATGCTTTCCAGTGCCAAAAGCCATTTTTGGTTCAATCAGTATCTGATAGCGTGAAGACTGACTCTCTACTAACCATGGTGGAACAACTGTGATATCCTCAGCGACTGTTACTGATACGACAGATTTACGATACTCTTCTTCCCAAACCAGATTTGCGATAGTATTATAGGCAATCTCCGGAACAGTAGGCATCTCATCTCCCACAAGAGAACCAAGATACGAGGCAAGACAAGATTTGTGCTTTTCGACTTCAACATGATCGACATAGAAAATCACAACGGTAGAACTATTGCCTTCTTCATCTTCGAGTACTAATCCACTGCTGATATTCTCTACAATGAAATCGCATACCGCATCCACATGGCATTGTGGCAATTCCACTCGCAGTTCTGCCAGAGATTTTTCGCTCTTGTCTTCGGTAGATATCATATCAACACGTTTGTTGTTCCAAGTAAGGTATAATAAGCTGTTGAAGAAGCTGTCGCCATATCGTCTTCCGTTTTGAGTTTTTTAACACTTTGCTAAAGATGGCGGAAAGGAACTGTAAACACATTGCTTAAACAGCATTTTACACTCTAAACTATAGGAGGATTTATTTATACACCAAAAGACTCCCGCAACTTTGAAAAGAACGACTTTCCTCCTTCTGGTGGGCGAAATGACTCTGAAGTTTTAAGCTCTTTGAGAATTTCTTTATCATTCGCACTGAGTTTTGTCGGCACCCA
>JAYEIF010000091.1:0-5473 GCA_034659895.1 Candidatus Zixiibacteriota bacterium | reverse complement strand
ATACACCAAAAGACTCCCGCAACTTTGAAAAGAACGACTTTCCTCCTTCTGGTGGGCGAAATGACTCTGAAGTTTTAAGCTCTTTGAGAATTTCTTTATCATTCGCACTGAGTTTTGTCGGCACCCAAACTGTTACTTGAACAAGTTGATCGCCGCTGCCGTTTCTATGAAGATGTGGAATACCTTTACCGCGCATCTTTAATACTTTGCCTGGCTGTATTCCGGAAGGTATCCGCAATTGCGCTTCACCAGACAAAGTTGGAATAGAAACTGTACCTCCAAGAGCAGCCATAGTAAAGGATAATGGTATTTCGCAAATGATATTATCACCTCTCCGCGTGAAAAACTCATGTTCGCTTTCTTCAAAAACAGTAATGAGATCGCCGGGTTCACCATTACCGGGAGCGGCATTGCCCATACTATCGACAGTCATATAGTTCCCGCTGGAAACACCGGCAGGAATTTTAATTTTAACAGTTCCAGTACTGCGCACACGTCCTTCACCGCCACAAACCTTACAAGGATCGGAAATAACCTCGCCTGTCCCACGGCACATACTGCAAGTAGTAACCTGCTGAATTGACCCTAAAATTGTACGTGACACAGTGCGGACACGACCGCTTCCCCTGCATTGCGGACAAGTCTTTCGATGTGATCCAGCAGCTACTCCACTTCCATTACAAGCATCACATTTAACCAAACGTTTAACACGCAGCGATTTCTCAGTTCCGGAAGCAATTTCCTCCAATGATAACTTGACACGAATACGGAGGTCTTCACCACGATTACGTTGGCGGCGGCTACCTCCGCCACCCATGCCAAACAAATCATCGAACATCGATCCGCCGCCTCCGCCGCCTCCAAAGTCGCGCATGAAGGCTCGAAGGGCATCACTTATATCGAAACCTCCCCCGAACCCCTCAAAACCGCCAAAACCTCCTCCCTGTTCAAGACCTTCGTGGCCAAACTGGTCATACATTTGTCGTTTTTGTGGATCTTTGAGAATCTCGTAAGCCTCAGACACCTCTTTGAATCGACTCTCGGCGGCTTCATCTCCCGGATTTCGGTCCGGGTGATTTTTCATCGCCATTTTACGATAAGCCGATTTTAGCTCATCCTCAGAAGCTCCTCGATCAATCCCGAGTATTTCATAGTAGTCTCGTTTTGGCATAAATTAATTACTTCTTATCATCATCGAATACTTCAAATTCAGCATCTACAGTTTCATCACCATCGGATTTCTCATTTTTATCAGACTCATCCCCTTCTGTTTGTTGCTCATCATCAGCAGATTGCTCTCCTGCCTGTGCACCAGCAGAAGCCTGATCTTTCTGTGCCTGCTTGTACATTTCTTCAGACATTTTGTGTGATGCTGCCATTAGGGCTTCTTTGGCATTATTGATAGCCTCAGTTGATTCACCTGAGAGGGAATCTTTTAATACCTTAACAGCTTCCTCTACTTTTGTTTTCTCCTCTTCGGAGATTTTATCACCTTGTTCTTTGAGTGTTTTTTCTGTTTGATAGACAAGTTGATCTCCCTCATTGCGAGCCTGTATCAACTCTGACTTTTTCTTATCTTCTTCTGCATTTTTTTCGGCATCTTGGACCATACGATCAACTTCTTGATCAGAAAGCCCTGACGACACCTCTATCTTTATTGATTGCTCTTTGCCGGTTGCCTTGTCTTTGGCGCTGACATGAACAATCCCGTTGGCATCAATGTCGAATGAAACCTCGATCTGAGGCATACCCCGTGGAGCGGGAGGAATACCAACTAAATCAAACCGACCGAGCGTTCTGTCATCAACAGCCATCTTGCGTTCACCCTGAAGGACATGAATTGAAACAGCCGGCTGGTTATCTGCGGCAGTTGAAAATATCTGCGACTTGCGGGTCGGAATAGTCGTGTTGCGCTCAATCAACTGCGTCATCACCCCGCCCAGAGTCTCAATACCAAGCGACAATGGAGTAACATCAAGGAGAACGATATCTTTGTCATCCATATCGCCACCCATAATTCCGGCCTGAATAGCAGCACCGGTAGCCACGACCTCGTCAGGATTTACACCTTTGTGTGGATCTTTACCAAATAATTCTTTGACCTTTTCAATAATTCGCGGCATACGAGTCATACCGCCGACTAAGACAACTTCGTCTATCTCACCAAATGAGAGTTTTGCATCAGACAACGCCGCCTGACATGGTTTTACCGTTCTCTGTACAAGATCATCTGAAAGTTGCTCAAACTTTGCCCGACTGAGAGTCAGGTCAAGATGTTTCGGGCCGGACTGATCAGCAGTAACAAACGGCAAATTGATATTGGTTTGCATTGTAGATGAAAGCTCAACCTTAGCTTTCTCAGCAGCCTCTTTGAGTCTCTGCAAAGCCATTCTATCCTTGCGCAAATCAATACCCTGGTCCTTCTGAAATTCATCCGCCATCCAGTTAATGATTACTTGATCAAAATCATCCCCGCCAAGATGGGTATCGCCATTAGTAGCTTCAACCTCGAAAACACCTTCAGCAATGGATAGAATAGAAATATCAAATGTCCCACCGCCGAGGTCAAAAACCGCAATTTTCTGCTTGCTCTCTTTCTGAAGTCCATAAGTTAGCGAAGCCGCAGTAGGTTCATTGATAATACGAAGGACTTCAAGGCCGGCAATACGACCAGCATCCTTAGTTGCTTTACGTTGTGAATCGTTAAAATATGCTGGTACAGTAATAACCGCCTGGGTAACTTCGCTGCCAAGATAGTTCTCTGCCGATTTTTTCAGATAGCGCAGCACCATTGCAGAAATTTCGGGCGGTGAGTACTTCTTACCAGAAATTTCTACTTCGACTGCACCACTTTCATTGGATGTTACTACATACGGCACTATCTTTTCTTCAGCATTAACCTCGCTGTGCATGCGACCCATAAAACGCTTGATAGAAAATACGGTGTTTTCTGGGTTTGTTACTGCCTGACGCTTGGCTGCCGCCCCTACGAGTCGCTCACCGTCCTTTGCAAACGCCACTATCGAAGACGTTGTACGAGCACCTTCCTGATTGGGAATTACCGTTGGCTCCTGACCCTCCAGAACTGCCACGCACGAATTAGTCGTACCCAAATCAATTCCAATAATTTTACCCATAACTTAACTCTCCTGTGTTAATTGTGATTTCTTTTATTTTATTTAACATAATTTTCAGCTGATTGTTTTTTATGAATCACTTTCTTTCTCATCTTTCTCAGATTTCTCAGATTTCTCAGATTTCCCACTGCTTACACCAACTTTTGCATGACGCAGGACACGTTGCCCGTAACGGTATCCTTTACTAATCTCCATCGCTACAATCCCATCCTCTTGTTCGTCCGATGGAACCTGCATAAGCGCTTCATGAAGGTTAGGGTCAAACTTCTCACCTAACGCCACAATTGGGGTCACATTGTGTTTTTTCAGGAGATCTATCATCTGATTTAGAATAAGTTCAGTCCCTTTTTTGAAGGCTTCAAAGTCGGTGTTTTCATTATTGTGCTCAAACGCGCGTTCAAAATTATCGACAATCCCCAGAATTTCTGTTAAAATATTCTCACTTGCAGACTGTACTAAGTTTTCATAATTATGCGCCATACGTTTTTTATAATTCTCAAATTCAGCGGCAGACCGTAATAACTTGTCCTCTAACTCGACAACACGTTTGGAAAGTCTCTCCTCCTCAGAAAGTTCCGGCTCGGTCACCTCCTCAGATTCAGATACAGATTCAGCATTCTCGTCAGTCGTTGTTTCAGCCTGCTCATCAGGAAGAACTTCTTCGATATCTTTCTCCTTTGATTGATCTTCATCCTGAATGGCAGGATTTTTATCTTCTTTATTTTTCTTATCTGCCATGAATCAGCTTTCCTCTCTTTCATCAATCTTCTTAAGTACCTGTGTAATGGTTCTTGCAGTATAATCTACCAATGAAGACAGTTTATTATATGGCATCCGCGTTGGCCCTACCACACCTATAGTACCAATGATTTCCCCTACTCTATATGAAGAGGTTACTAATGAACAGTTTAATATCTTGGAGAACTTATTCTCCTGTCCAATTGTAATAAAAAGCCCTTCTTTATTCGCCTTGAGCAAAAAGTCGCGGAGAACGCTCCCATCTTCAACAAGTTTGATAAGTTGTGAGACCTGATCGAGATCGGCGAATTCCGGTTGCAATAAAAGGTTATCCGCCCCTGAGATATGAACATCCCCCTTGTTCTTCTCAGTCCAAATCCGATCTTTGGAATCAATGATGAGCTTTATCAAACGCCCTCCAATAGATGTATCAGCCAGTCGGGAATAGATAGTATCTCGGATTTCACCAAGAGTCAGCCCACCAAGACGTTCGTTAAGAAGCGACTCTACTTCACGTAAAGAAGTCTCGGGTATTGATGCCTCAACCTCAATAATAACACTTCGTGCCAAACCGGAGCGAACAACAACTACAGCCATAATCCTTTCCTCAGAGATTGGGATAAGATCAATGTGCTTCAATACTCCCTCATCAAATCTCGGTGCGATAGAAACACCAAGCTGACTTGTAATTTCGCTGAGGATTCGACAAGTTTGACCTAAAATAGCATTTATTTCTCGACCTTCCTTGAGAAGTGTATCCTTGATATACTCTTTCTCAGCCTTAGTGGGTTCATTAGGCTGAAGAAGAAAATCTACATAAACACGGTAACCAAGATCAGTCGGCACTCTTCCCGCTGACGTGTGTGGTTGCAACACCAAGCCCAATTCCTCTAAGTCCTGAAGTGTGTTACGTATAGTCGCCGACGAAATACCCATCTTAAATTTGTTTGCAATCACGCGAGAACCAACAGGACCAGCCGAAGCAATATAGTAATTAATCAGGTTTGAAAGGACTCGCTTTTCTCTCTCACTTAGATTTTCAAATGCCATAACAATTTTTACTCAAACAATATTACTGCCATATTGGCAGTAATTGTGTCATATTATAGTTAAGGTACATATTTTTTGTTATTAGTCAAGCACAAAAGGAAAATTGATATATTTTCCTGTCCTATCAATTAGTGGGATATATAAGCTGTTACAAAAAGGACATTGTCTATATCGTATAGAGTGAATCGGATAGCCAGCTCAGATTCGTTTGAATCTAATAGCGTAGCTGGTCGAGACTGTATTCAGTCTCGACTTATTCGGCAAAAGAGCATAGAATAAGCCGCTATATTCAAATCATCAAACCGGTTGGGGGTTGGTTATCTTATCAACATCATCTTTTTCGATGCAACTTCATCTCCTGCTGTAATCCGATAGAAATAGACTCCTGAAGCCACTTCAACTCCATCGCAATCGGTGCCATCCCAAGTGATTTTATGTTCACCGATCGACTTCATCTCATCAACAAGATTTTTTACCTTCTGGCCGAGGAGATTATATACAGAGACATCCACATAGCATGAGGTTGACAGAGAATACTCGATTGTCGT
>JAYEIF010000090.1:0-17799 GCA_034659895.1 Candidatus Zixiibacteriota bacterium | reverse complement strand
TTCGCAAACCTCGTAAAGCCAAGCCGGGACTGGTTACTGTTGAGAGAGAAAAGTCAGTTATGGTAACACCCCGCAAGCCTGAATAAACCTCAAGACATACTATTTTTTTGCATAAGGGTTATTGAATGATTCAAAAGTGTACACCATGTTATGACACACACTGTATACTAGGGATTGACACTGTACCCCTTGTGTCGCCCGTCCCTCGACTCCGCTCGGGATGAGATAAGCTTCCGCTCGGGATAAGATAAACTTCCACTCGGGATGAGACTTGTTCTAAATTGTCATTCCTGCGAACGCAGGAATCCAGCAACCCCGTTGGGTGGAACCATTCCTTCCCTGTCATCTTGAGCGGAATCGAAAGGTGACAAGCTCCATAGGTTCGGTTTAACATTGAAAACATTTCCCGCCCGATGACTGTCAAGCGGCCTAGGCGGACTGACGAAAACTGCAATCATTTCACCACAGTGTAAGAAAAAAATAAGATTTTACATTGCATACAAAAAAAATTCAGAGAACGCCCGTTTTCAGCAATACTGACCAATAGTATTTTTTGTACACCAATCGTGCAAGTTGAAAGCGGCGAGCGAAAATATCTACAAGTTCATCTTCGGTGAAATAGTTCTTGAGGATGATGTGTGTCTGCCCATTGTCAAGATGTCGTTGTTTGTAGTTGTTGCCATATTTGTCAATATGATGTGAGTTGTTTACAGATCCCTCAGCTGGTTGGTTATTGTCAATTAGCCAGATTAGTCCCTGTTGTTTTAGAGGAAGTCGTATTTTATCAAAGAATGACTGATAATTTTGTTTTAGATGATGTGAAAACCAGAACCCAACAATCATAATATCAAAAGCATTATCGGCAAAAGGTAAATGGTTCAAATCTGCCTGACAGAATAAAATCGGACAATTATACATCTTTCTCTGAGCCATTTTTATCATCTCTGATGAAATATCGCATGCGACAATGGAGGCTGCCGATTCGGACGCAATCTTTGTCCAGTAGCCTGTGCCACAGGCAATTTCCAGTACTTTCTTATCAGCCGTCAAGTGGCGAATAAAATTGGCTTCATCATCAATTTCCCCGCGACGTTCAGGAACATTCCTATAGTATATTTGCTCATATTCTGAAGCGCGAAGACGATAGTAGTTTTCTGTTGATTCGTCAGACATTGTTTTGCTCTATATCAGTGGCCAATTGTTGTCCAAGTTCAGAGGCCTCATCCAAAGTTTTATTATGAGAACGAACATTACCAGCAGTTGATAAATCTGTTGTTGTATAAGTGATTAGCCCTTTATTCACCACTTCAACCCACTTGAGGAATCCAGCTACAACCCGACGAGCGCCCTCAAACCAGCCGCGTTCCCCACCTATGAGTACGATAGCTCCGGGACGTTTACTATTCAGGCTTTTGATAAGAGAATTGTTATAGTTTTCTCCTTCAAAATTTGGAGGTCGGAAACAGTTACATCGATCTATGAATGCCTTTGCCTGTGCCGAAACGGAATCAAAATAGACAGGCGAACCGAATAACAAGCAGTCACACTCGACAACAGATTTGTAAACATCGGTGAGGTCGTCGTCATAGATACAAAATCCCGAGTTTGGCGCTTTGCCGCATGATTGACACGGCACAAATTTCAGTTCGTTTAGCTTAACAAACTCATGTTGTACTTGCAAAGATGGGTTAAGTTTACTTGAAATTGTGTCCATCAGATATTTGAGGAGATAGTCGGTCGAGGAATCCGTAACTGGTGAACCGGAGATGGCAAGCAGTCTAATCAATTTTGGTTTCCTCCAATTGTTCAAGGGTAGCATAAAGTTCTAAAAGATTATCCTCTATCTGAAATTTGCGGTGCGTTGCGGAATCAAGTTGTTCCCAGTCAGAGCGCGGGATATTCTGATGGATATCCTCATCAAGATTCGCCAGTTCTTTCTCCAAGTCATTTATCTTTGATCGAGTAGATTGAATTGCCTTTTTATGCCGTGATTTCTGTCTGGATTTTTCCTTAAAAGCAAGGTAGGCACCCTTTGACTTTACTGGTTTCGGCGAAAGCGAGGGGACAGCTTCAGTCATCTTTTTTTCGAAGTATGAATAGTTGCCATTGTAAATTGTCATTCTGCCATCGTTGAGATAAAATATCCTGTCCACAACTCGATTAAGGAAATGGCGGTCGTGGCTGACAATTAAACAACTACCGTCATAATCCCTGAGAGCTTCCTCCAATGCTTCTCTGGAATCGAGGTCGAGATGATTGGTAGGTTCATCAAAGATGAGAAAATTGGCAGGATGATACAACAGCCGCGCCATAGACAGCTTGGTTTTTTCACCGCCTGAGAGTGTCTTAACCATCTTGAAACAATCCTCTCCAAAAAAACCGAAACGGGCTAAAAAAGAACGGATAGTATAACTGTCAGCAGTTGGCTCCAACTCCCAAATAGTATCCAGAGCAGTAGCGTTCGGTACTAAGTCAGTAAGTTCTTGATCGAAATAAGCTACATTGACATTGTTCCCAAGTCGGATCTCACCGGAAACGGGGGATAGATCACCAGTGAGCGAATGAAGAACAGTTGTTTTACCAGAACCATTACGGCCAATCAGCCCTACTTTGTCGCCTCGGTAAAGGTCAAAGGAAATATCGCTGACAACTGTATCAGAGCCATAACCAAGAGTAACATCCTGCATCTCAAGTACGCGGGCATACGATCGTCCGGATGATTGCATGTGGATATTTGGCCCTTTTCCTTCACTACGCGGAGCTGGAAGTCGCTTGATTCGCGAGAGATATTTAAGTTTGGACTGTGCCTGTTTTGTCTTTTGCCCCGCCATATTGCGGCGGATATATTCCTCGATTCGCTTGATTTCTTCTTGTTGGTGTTTGTAGTGATGTTCGTGGAGTCGTTGGCGTTCTTTGCGCTCGGATAAATAGTGCTCAAACCCACCTTTGTAAATATGGAGTTTTCCAAATTGGATATCCCATATTTGACGCACTGTGTTGGTGAGGAAAGTCCTGTCGTGTGAAATAACGAGGTAACATTTGTCAGTTTGGTTAAGATATTCCTCGAGCCATATAGTCGATTCTATGTCAAGGTGATTAGTGGGTTCATCAAGCAATAACAGGTTCCCACGTCCGGCAAGAGAGCGAGCCAGGCCAACGCGATTTTTCTCACCGCCGGAGAAGTTAGCGATACGGTCACTGTGGCGATTTTTCTCGAAACCGAGACCGTGAAGTATAACACTAACTTCGTGCTCGAAAGTAAAACCACCCAAAGCCTCAAAACGCGGTTGAAGATAACCCAACCTATCTAAACTAACCGTATCCGATGGCTGCTGAGCGAGATGCTCCTCCAATGCGCCTATTTCAAATCTCATGTCCAGCAAATCTTGACGAGCTGAAGCTACATATTCAAAAAGCGACAGGTCCAATATAGCTGTTTTATCCTGTGCAATGTAATCTATGGCACAGCTACGGGAATGAGTAATACTACCTGAATCGACTTCCATATTCCCAATCAATATCTCAAACAAAGTGGTTTTGCCTATGCCATTTTTCCCAACTAATCCAATATGATCGCCTGTTTTTATCGTAAATGAAATCTGATCTAGAATGATTTGATCCGAGAATCTTTTAGAGATATTCTCAGCTACAAGGAGGGTCATAACTCATTCTCTGGAGGAGCGCTCCGTGCAAGCAACATCTCGGCTATCAATAGCATAATTGCCAGCCAGAGAAATAACGGCCATAGCTCTTTACCAAAACGGAACTCAGCTATAGTGGCATTCATACTGACGTTTTCTTTCAGACGGCGGTATTCTTGCGCACCAATGGCAGTGGCGTATGATTCAGTATCGACGGCACTCAGATTGCATTCATTTGGATTAATGTTGACCGCAAAACGGTTGATTTCATGGCCGAGGTAATTAATCCTATAAATACCCGGCTGGGTAGTGGACCCTATCCGAAGCACCAAATTGCCGTGCTCTTCCTCAGGTGTAAGGTAATACAGAAGACTATCGGGGGTAATCATCTCCAGCGATCCGGAAACAGACATTCCCATTGATATTGAACGAGTAATGTTGTTACCCACAAAGAGACCCTTGTCGTAACTTGAGAGATCGGAAGCAAGATACTCCGTCATTCGGGAAATAAAAGGTACGAATAAAGCCTGTCCGGTCAGATCGGAATATCTCGGTTCCAGAGGACCTGTGAAAGTAAGAACATGGCCAGAGCCAAAAGTGTTTTCAATCAGAGCAGGATGATTGCCTGAAAATTTGGCAAGTGTAACGGCATCTTCAATAGTATGTGTTCGCGGCAGTGTGTAAAATTTTACTTCCGGTATTTTGTTGGATTCAAACCCAAAGATAGAAAACACAGGATGATTGATATCGACTGATTCAAAAGTGTAGTATCCGGTTCGGGTAACTTCCCGATTGGCAGATTTGTCATACACCAACCCCGTTGCCTTAGACCAGCGCTTATTGAAAAGACCAGTGTCGGAAATACCACTGTATGCCATCAGTAACGACCGACCTCTTCGGATAAAAGATTTAATTCGCTCAATATGTGTCGAGGATAACTTAGTTGGCTCGGAAAGTATAACCACGTCGAATTCATCAAGATTGGTTCCTGCAAAACCTTCAGGATCGACTGTCTTGACCGACCAGTACTGATTGAGTGATTGTGATGGCGCAAGTGCCAGCGAAATTAACCGGGCTACATCATTCTGACCAATTAGCAACACGTTAAACTGTTTCGGAATATGAAAACTGAAATAATAGCGGTTGTCACCATCGAATTTATCATCAGAGAGTTCTACATGTCCACTGTGGAATCCACCTTGTGAAACACTGCGAGTAAACCGAATCATAGTTTTCTCGCCAGCTACTGCTTTAACATTCGTCTGAGCTACACGGTGACCATCAATGAACAGAGAAGCAATAATATCAGAACGGTCGCGTAAACTGTAATTCTTCACAAAAGCAGAGAGATTAAAGTCGTGGCCGGGTAGCAGCAATTGTCCACCCAGATTAATATCAACAATACCGCAGTTGTCGTTTTCTTCTGACGGTATATCCACAAGATAAACACTTGCCTTGCATCCTGACAAGACAGCAGAATCCGGCAGTGAATAGCGTTGGCGATCGGTCAGGATATACAATTCCCGATTGAGGTTGTCTGTTTTGCTCAGGAGATCTACAGCTCGCTCTAATGACAACTGGAGATTCGCCGGTCCGTATCCTGGCTTTATATGTGTTAACTGTTCTCTGGCAACTGCCACCGAGCTAAAACCATGCGGGATATTTTCATTTTTTACTTGGAATAGCGGTATAATAGAAACATTGTCTTTGTCGCCGAAAGTATCCAGCAATTGGTTTGTGCGTTTTTTGGTTAGATTAAAAAGATTACCGTCGCTCACTTCACAATTCATGGAGGCGGAGTTATCAAACAGAATAACTGCAGAAACCGAGGCGTGAGTTCCGATATTACCGCCTTCGGTAGCCGGGCGAGCAAATGCGAGAACAATCGCCAGTAAAATCAGCATTCGCAACAGCAAAAGAAGAATCTGACGAATCTTAAGGCGGCGCACCTGTCGTTTTTTCATCGCCTGCAAATGCTTAAGAGACGAAAACTCTACAACTTTTACTCGACGGCGAGAGAACAGATGTATGACAAGCGGGATGAGAGTGGCAAGGCCGGCTATCAGAATTGTCGGACTAAGGAAATTGAACATACTATCAGCCTACTGCGAATAGGAATTATCAATGTACTTTTGGGCTTCCTCCTGATGATAATTTGCAGAAGAGCCAGCCAGAACGTCTCTGTAGTAATTACGAGCGGCATTATGATCGCCATTAACATCACTTGCTTTCCCAAGCCAGAGGTTAATCATACCAATATAGAACGGCCTTGTTTCAAGAAATAGCGCCGTCTTTAGATTGTTGAAAGCATTTTCAGTATCATCGAGTCCAAGTGATGCAATCCCCGCCCATAGGTAAGCTGTCGATAGAGTTGGATTGGCTTGGAACTGCCGTTGGGAAATGCTTATGCCTTCCTGAAAATACTTTTTAGCTTTGGTTTGATCGGCTTTCTTGTCGGACTTTCTCAAAATATTGGCGAGCATGATTTTCGATTCTGCCTGTGTATGGAGTTTGTCTTGATTGGCCACAATATCGGTAAGAATCTTACGAGCAGTCGTTTCATCACCTGAGATGAGATAATTAAGTCCAAGATTCCAATGCAACAAATTATCGGTCGAATCAGTTTCCAAACAGCGTTTTAGATCACGGCGAGCTTCTGCATACAAGCCATTCATCATTTTGTATCCTGCCAAAGCCACTATAGAAGAGGGATCGTCAGGACGCAGTTCGAATAACGCTTCCTGAGCTGTAGTAGCACAGTAATAGTCGCCAGTGAGAAAACATGCATCTCTCTGAACCATTAGGGCAATTGTGGAATCCAGCGAATTGTCAGAGAGTTGAATCATAGCATTTGCGTATTGGCGCATAAGATCATAGTCAAACATAGCCTTGGCGCGTTCGGCAAATTGTCTGAACAATTTTATATCAAATGTGATTGTGTCTATGTAATGCCGCCATTGTTGCTCTAAAGAGTCAATAGGTTGATTGTAAACTTCTGAGATTTTTGCCGCCAGATTCAAGTCATTGGAGCTTTTATATAGCTGTTGAAATTGATCGACGCCGTAGGTGTTAATGAGGAACTTGACAAACGTTGTGGATGTGCGATCTGCGACAGTTGGTGAAGCCTGAAAGTATTGATAAGTATCGAGAAGCTTTTCCAATGGAAGAGCTTTTCCCTCAGCAAATAAACGTTTCATGTCAAAAGCCGCAAAAGAAAGATATCCCGCAACTCCCTCGGAAAGAAATGGTGGAGCATAGCCGAATTGACGGAGAAAAGCTGTCTGCATAACTACGAATGGATCAGCGGAATTGACATCCCGGGAATACAACACGAAACTGCTATTACTGGTGGGATCAATCATTTGTCCAAATCTCATATCCCATATAACCGAAGGCGATGGACAGGGATACAGAAATAACTTATGCTTACCGGACATGTTGAGCCCAAAGATGTTCTTGAACTGTCGGTATTCATGCTCCATCAATCCCTTCACATTGCTCCAATAGAAATCGCCAAACGAGTTTGGAATATAATGTATGTCCATGTGTGCGGTCGGTTTGAATTTGTAGGTGCCATCGGTGTGATGATCGTATGAACACCAGGAAGTATCGATATCGACTTTTTTCACTGGTGTTAATGTCAGAGAGTACCGTGTGTCATTTTTGCCTGCGATATCATCAATACGGGCAGGTAGTCCATACTCCACTGTGAAATTGCGTGAATAAGTGTGAACTGGATGTCCCAGAGTGATAACATGTACAACGAACACACAACTTGAGCTGTCAACAGTATTCAACTGAATATCCGTTGAGAACATCAGAAGAAAACCTGAAGCTTGAACATCTTTTACAACGTTGGCTGTATCGGTTAGCAGTAGATGTTCTTCACCAAGGCTGTCAATCTGGGAAATATCGAAAGCAAATTCAACACCATCTGTTGCGCCTGCAACAGGTGCGATTAGGAATCCCAAAAATAGTATATAAGTAAACAGTTTTATCATCGTCTATTATACCAATATAAAGAAAAAAGGCTTACTTCCTAACGTATTGAGTTACTATCCATCCTTCACTCAGAATCGGTTGAATTGACATCGAACGAATAGTAACGATTATAGTTATCTCTTTTCCAAAATTCAATAAGGTTAACTTTCATTGTCTATTTCGTCACTTATGCGAAGCATTCTTGTAAAATGGCGGCTTTACAATTATTGCAGGGGATGTCTTTTTTCGGATTGCGACGGATACTCTTGTTCCGGATTTTGCTTTACGGCGAGCCACATATCCCAGTGCGATTGGTTTCTGCAAACTTGGAGAAAAAGTTCCAGATGTGATGCTCCCGATGACTTTATCGTCGAAAAGGATATCACAGCCCGGACGCGGGATTGCTTTTCCTTCGAGCTCAAGGCAGACTAAGCGGCGTTTTGGTTTTTCCTCTTTCTGTCGAGCGATAGCATCGTGGCCGATGAAATCCTTATCGAGTTTGACAATCCACGACAGCCCAGCTTCAACTGGCATTGTGGCTTCGTCGATGTCGTTACCATACAGCGCCATCTTCATTTCCAGTCGTAAAGTATCTCGCGCTCCCAGTCCAATTAGCTCCATATCATACTGTTTCCCCGCTTCGGTTACTGCCCGCCAAACCGTATCGGTATGTTCGGGTGGAATGTAGATTTCAAATCCATCCTCGCCAGTATAGCCAGTGCGTGAAAATACCATCCGTTTTCCTGCCACTGGCGCATCCGACCACGTATAGTATGGCATACTTTCCAAGTCGTGATCTGTAACCTGAGTCATTACATGTTTGGCGTTTGGACCCTGAATAGCCAACAGGCTTGTTAATGACGACCGATCAACCAGCTCGGCATCATCGTTAAGGTTTGACCGAAGCCAGTCAAAATCTTTCTCGATATTTGCGGCATTGACCACCAACATATAACTGGAAGGTAAGCGATAGATTAACAGATCATCAACTATTCCTCCGGAGGGTAGTGTCATGCAATTGTATTGAATCTGTCCGACTTCAAGTATGGCAACATCATTGGTGGTCACTTTCTGAAGGAAATCAAGAGCTTGAGGACCGGAGACTTTGAACTCTCCCATGTGAGAAAGATCAAAAAGACCGACATTATTCCGTACCGCCAGGTGTTCGGCTGTTATTCCTTTGTACTGAATCGGCATTTTGAAACCGGCAAATTCAACCATCTTACCGCCGCCTGTAATATGGTAATTATAAAAAGCAGTTTTTATTGTTTCATCCGCCATAGCATATAATTCCCCTAAAAATCCGGGTTAAATGTTTATCCAAATATACAACGAAAGAATAGCAGAAATGTCAACTTCTATGTTGATGCAACTTTACTATCTTCAGAGCATTTGTTTAATCAAAAAGTCTGTCCGCAGGGCTTATTTGTCAAATGTGACTCATGTGATACATCAGTTGGCATCGATTGTAATTCAAACGTGATGGTAATGTGGTAGCCATGATACTTCTTTCTCCTAAATTTCAGGCAAAAGGAGGACTATATGTCAAACAATCGGATTGTGTATCAGAACTGGATTGTCGATTTGGGAAGGGACCCATCGCGGCAAAAATCACCAGAGATGACATTGGAAGAAGCAGAAAATACAGCTTTGCTACGTGTGAGGGTACAAGAGGCTTTGCAATGTCTTGGTAATGAAGAGAAGGAGCTTATTGAGCAATTTTACTATATGGGACGGAGCTACCGCGAGATATCAGAATGTTCAGGACGGGCAGTTTACAGACTTGAAGCAATGCACAAACAAGCATTGCGCAAACTCCATAATGAGCTGCGATATTTCATTTTGGATAGGTTTCACATAGATAAAACCGACGAAGGAAACATTAATAAGTGTCCTATCTGCAATTCTCCTTACCGGAATGACATTGATAAATTAATATCTCAACGTGATCCGACAGTTACATGGAAACCGGTGATGCGCCGTTTGCGAAAAGAGTACAATATTGATATCCGCGCGCCACAGATACTGATAAGCCACGAGCGCTACCATATACAAAGAACAAAAGAAGGAAAAAACGAAAGGAATAGAGGGCATTGAAATCAGAGTGATTTAGATAAACTTAAAGAGAAAAATAAATGCTCATACCAGAACATTACAAGAAAAGGAGTAAAATATGGAAACAAAACCTCTGCCAACCAAAACCCGAGGAGAACACTGCTTGAACATTTTCGTCTCGTATGAACTGAAGAACCGCCTTAAGGAACTGGCTGAGAAGTATGACAGGACAACATCAGACATGGTTCGGTCAGTCCTGCGGATTGGTATCCCAATGATGGAGGGTCTTTCGGAAGCTGAGGAAGTGATGGTAAAGGAATACATTCAGCTTTTCCGAAAACTCCGTCAGGTGAAATCATTGAAGGAAGTATAAATTGAGAAAGTCAGCATTTGAGTATTTGTTACTATGAGCCGAGTAGGTAATACCTGAAACAGGATTAACGTCACTTCGCTTGCAGGCATTGCCTGTCCTGCTATATCAAGTGAATACTGGATACCAGCGTTCGCTGGTATGACAAATTCATTGGGGCTGAAGTTTCGTAGGGCGGAACCCTATATTTCCTGTCACCCTGAGCGGAGTCGAAGGGTGAGCGGAGTCAAGGGACGGGCGACACGCCACGGCGCACTTTCAGCGTAAAGCCGCCCGTTACGCGGGATTACACTCCCCAATCGCGTAGGGACGGGGCTTGTCTCCGTCCTTATGGAAACGATGAACGTCAGTCCGGCTATGCGAACTAGCCTACAACTGGATACCAGCGTTCGCTGGTATGACAAATTCATTGGGGCTGAAGTTTCGTAGGGCGGAACCCTATATTTCCTGTCACCCTGAGCGGAGTCGAAGGGTGACAATCTCAGTTTGGTGAAACCTTAAAGATTCCGCTATTTGATTAAAGAAACGTCTTTACAGAAAATCTACCTCTATGGTGATGTGAGAATTGTGCCGCCTTCACCAACTACTACTATCGCATTGCCACTGTATGCGATACCGTTGAGCAGAGGAACATCAAGCGTGCCTGAGATTTGAGTCTCCCATGAAATGGCATCATCAGATGAGATAATCAGAGAGAAAGGAAATTCGTCTATCATGTGAGTGCCAACTGCTACCCAGCGGGAATCTACAGTCTTAACAGATTTGAGGTCATAATCTAAGTTGAGTTGCACTGACTCCCAAGCATTTCCGGTTCGATAATACAAAACTTTGCCATTGTTGCCAACAGCAACCAATTTCGTTCCAGACCAAGTTACAGAATTGATATCTTCTGTAATTCCCGAAGTTATCTCTCTCCAGTTTGTAGCATTGTCGTAGGATGTCAATATCGTGCCATCTTTACCAACAATAATAAACTCGCTTTCTGTATAGGTGATATCCAGCAACCGCTTGCTTACAGGTGATTCGACAGTCTCCCAGTTGATACCATCAGTTGATTTGATAATACGGCCAATATCGCCAACAGCAAAAAACTCATTTCCAGACGTTGCAACAGCTTCAAGCTGTTCAGTCACTCCCGAATTTCGGCTATTCCATGTAATGCCGTCCTGCGATGTTACTATTGCTCCGTTGGTCCCAACAGCGACAAATAGTTCGTCGTTAGCGGTTATTCCTGTAAGGCTGTCAGTTGTATTTGATTTCCATTGTGTCCAGGTAACACCGTCATCTGATCTGATAATTGTTCCACCCTCTCCGACCGCAACAAACACAGAATCAGAATCAGACCATACTGCATCTGTCAGGGTGCCGTTTGGACCGGTGGCTTGTGATGTCCATGTGATGCCATCAGGAGAAGTGAGTATTGTTCCATTTAGTCCAACAGCAATGAACTGCGCACCATCCGCATCCCAGTAAACATCGCGCAGATGATCAGAATCAGAGGTGTAGTTTGCAAACGTCCAGCTCTTGCCGTCCGGTGAATATAGAATTATACCGTTTTCGCCAACTGCAACATATTGTTCCCCTGACCAGGCTATCCCAAACAGGTATGCTCGTGTGCCACTGACTCGAGTTTGCCATGAGGTATCAGTTTCACAATAAGTCTTGATTGTGCCACTCTGGCCGACAACAATCTGAAGTGTATCGGAACTGAGATAATCATATAAGACAATCCCCGGATTGCTTGATAGTGTGTCCCAGGTAAGTCCATCAGATGATTCAAACATAATTCCATTACCGACAGCCATAAAAGCGGAGTCTTCACTATTCCAACTGACATGATAGAAATTGGAATATGATTTATTAAAATTAGCGTTATTCCAAGTCAGGCCATCTTCCGATGTGAGTATTGTCCCTTCTTTTCCAACAGCGACAAACCCGCTGTCTGACCATGTGACATCGTAAAGCCATTTATCAGTAACAGTTGAATCTGTTTCGCTCCAGTTGTATCCATCCTCAGATGTAATGATTACTCCTTCGTCACCAACGGCAACAAATCGTTCAGTGGAACTGGCAAGTCCAAACAGGTCAGTATCAATGCCGCTTTTTTGAGGCGTCCAGTGTTTCCCGTCTTGTGATGTGAGAATATCTCCATTACTGGCTATAGCAACATACAGAGAGTCTGCTTTTTCAACCGAGAAAAGGTACTCGGCAGTTCCAGTAGATTGTGGTGTCCATGTATTGCCGAGAGGGACATCCTCTGTTCCGGTTCCGCCATCATCGCCACATCCTGACAACAAGAAAAGAAATGCCAACATTAGAATTGAAAGAACCGCTGTCTGTATTCGAAACATCATTTGTCTCCTTTATGGTTTCTTACTAATTTGGCAACTCGAGGTTTAATGTTATTCCATGAGCCACCCAAATTCAATACAATATAGGTTGAGGTTGGAAAGAGCACAATCAAAAATCAGGATTCCTGTATAGACAAATGTCAGTAGGGCTGTCCCTCGACTCCGCTCGCAGGCATTGCCTGTTTACAGGCATTGCCTGTTTAGAATGAGACAAATTTCCGCTCGGGATGTCCAATGGGTAGCTGTTACAAACTGCGGTTGGTCGGAGGTGCGGTTTTGAAAACAGGCGATATAAAGCCGCTCGCTACGCGGAATTTCAATTCTGGTCTTGCGCCATAGGAATGTGTATTGTCTCAGTTATTTAATTGCCGGGAGAATACCCTCTAACATATACAGAACGTAAACAGCGGCTTTTTCAATAAACCAATTTCAATTGGATATAAATGGTAAAACACTAAGCCATTCTCAGAATTTCCGACTTCCTGGCTGGGTGATAGGTTCTCCCTTTGCGCATAGTGGACACTGGTTTGGCTCCCACGACTCAGCTGATACAGAAGCCAACGAATATGTCGGATAGTCAAATTTAACAGCACCACCTGAGCGATCCAACATCAGCACAATGTCTTGGATCTCCGCCTCATACGAATTAACCAGATCAATCACCTCATGCACAGAATGGCCGGTAGTAAGAACATCATCCACAATAGCGACTTTCTGCCCTTTTCTTAGTGAAAAACCGCGTTTGAAAATACGGCCTTTCTCTCCCGGCTCAGCATAAATTGATTCCACTCCAAGGTATCGAGCAACATCGTAGGCTAAGATTATTCCACCTGTAGTTGGTCCAACGACGGTTTCAATATCTCTATTCTCTAGAAGTTCAGCCATTTGCTTACAGAGCTTGGTACAAGTTTCTGGCTGTTTCAGAAGAGCGAATTTCTCATAGTAAATATTGGAGTGTCTCCCTGAAGTGAGCTTGAAATGTCCGGTCAGGAGAGCTTTTGAATCTTGAAAAAGTTTAATTACATCGCCTTGTTTCATGAATCCTCCGTAATGATTGCCACAGCGGCGGCGTAGTTTTTTTCATGTGTAATGGAAATCAACACGTTGGCTGGGTCGAGCTGTTTCTTGATATCCTCAGGCAATTTCAGCACGGGAATGCCGGTGTCACTGTTGATGATTTCAAGATCTGTATATGATGGACGTTCCTTGAGTCGAAACCCAAGAGCTTTGATTACAGCCTCCTTGCAGGCAAATCGGCCAGATAGAAACAGCTCGCGATCGGCTCTGGCTACGAACGAATCACGCTCCTTATCACTAAGAATTCGCCGAATGAAACTGTCGCCATATCGCTTGATATCCAGACGTATGCGGTCAATCTCAACTATGTCTAATCCGATGGCATGTACCATCGCAAAATCTCCCAAAGGTAAAAGGTTGGTGGCGAAAATAGTTAAATCAGACAGTTGAAGCAACAGGAAGTGTAAAATTTTGTTGCTTAAAATCAATTATATGGTATCTTATTAATAAAGATGGGAGAAAGAAATGCCATTTTGAAATCTCTAACACTAAGCTCATGAAGGTTGTTTCTTAATCGTTGAGTAAACGCCGTGACCCGTCTGTTTGACGATAGCGAACACAAAATGCGAAGAGCAGCTGTAAAAACCCTTTACCGTATATAAAAGGTGCTGAGCTTTTCAAAAATAGCAGATCTTTCTCCTTCAAAATAAAAAACTCACCCAAAAGGGCTTGTTGAGAAAATGTTCTTTATATTTTAGCCCCAATAGATTTGTCATATCAGCCTGCCTGTGCGTCGCACGCAGACAGGCGAATGCTGGTATCCAGTCACGCCTCGGCGCATTTCCAAATTCAGTTGATATAATTAGACAGGCAATCCGCCTAGGCGGACTGTACAGGCAATGCCTGCTGGTTTCCTGCGTCCGCAGGAATGACAATTTATAGAGGAATTACGAACTTCACGATGCAAACGCAATATCGTCTTCTGTGCTGTGTTTTTTCAACATTCCTAATTGTGTAGGTTTTGTTGAAAAGTAATCGCTATACTGATATGTTTACGGGTAAGGCAGTTTCTTTGATAGCTTTTTCGTAGTTTATTCGATCATTGGTTGGGTTGACAGTGATAAAAGCGCAATTATCTCCAGTGGAAACCAAATATAGTTTATCACGTTCAATTTCATAAATGCCGGTCTCTCGGCGTGTGGGATCGCTTGCGAGACGTGGGAACACCTCTATCATTTCAACGCGAATCTTGAAAATCTTACGGAACATTCGACGGAATTGTCTGGCAGCAATTTCACTTTTGAAATTGCCTTCATTATCCACCTGAAAGCAATGCTCAAAACCTGGTATCTTCGCAAATTGCTCCTGAAGTGAAACGCGTTGTTCAACGGAAGGTGATTCAGTCTGAATTTCTTCTGGAGGTGATTCAGTCTGAAGTTCTTCGTTTTGCTCAAGTGTTGCATGAGATATTTCAGATTGTTCTGCAGTGGTTTCTGGTTGATGTTTTGATTTTGACACTGTTCGAATCAGTGAGAGGATATCAATATGCTGTTTCTTAATGACATCTTCAATTTGATTCTGTTCCTCGATATTCTTAACGGCTTGTCCTAATTTCTGTTCGAATTTGTGCAAGACCTGGCCGTTATGGAGCACGGTTGTGGTTATTCGCGGTATAGGACGGTAGGCATACTCGGTTTGTACCTGAAGTGAAAAATTACCTCGTTGAACCAGTGATGTTTTCCCAGCGGGTATAAACAAAGACATTTATGCTATCCTATCACTTTACTTTATTGAGTTGGTATGGTCTCAATTACAACCAAACCTACTACAATATCAATACAATATGTAGAACAAAATATATGCCAATTGGATTTGAGGATACAATATACTCATTCCATTGACTTTCCAGACGGCTGATTTATTTCTCAGATAAAGGCACTGTTCAGTCGTCGATATATTTATTCAATTATGATAAATATCGGTAGAATCAACAGTTAGAATAACCACAAGATGGGCACGAAAAACAGCCTGAGGAAAAAATCATGACGCCGCCACATTCCGGACAGATTTCGTTTGCCCCTGATGTGTCAAATTTCTTTGAATCTTTTGGCACGAAGTGTCTGTTCAAAACTTGAGCAATAGCATCAGGAATTGAAAATATTTTGGACCCGCCTGAGAAAGTCTGACTGGAGCCGCCAATTCCACGCAATTGATTAATAATCACCTCTACCGGTATATGGGATCGAAGTGACAGCGAAATCAGCCGACAGATGGCTTCGGTATCTGCCATTGTTGTATATCCTGACTTTCCAATATGTGCAAATACTTCAAACGGGATTCCATTGCGAACATTTATGGTAACATACAAATTGCCATAGCCGGTGCGGATTTTTTCAGTGACTCCCTGAAGAATGTCTGGACGTTTCTCAACTTTTGCTGGTTTTTCTTGAGTCTCTCCGGTGACTTTGTGTGTGGAAAGGACCTGATAAGGACGAGACTTGTCGCGATAAACAGTAACACCCTTACATTCAAGCTCGAACGCCAAATTAAAAGCACGGGCAATATTCTCTTGTGTGGCACTTTCGGGTAAGTTGATTGTTTTCGAGACGGAAGAATCACAGTATTTTTGGAACTGTGCCTGCATACGGACATGGTCTTCTGGAGAGATATCAGCAGCGGTAAGAAATATGGCCTTTACAGAATCGGGGATTCCATCAATATCGGACAAGGAATGCTTAGTAGCAATTGTAGCAACAAGTTCATCATTGTAGAACTCATTTTTTCGAGCGATATTTTCAAAGAGAGGATTAAGCTCAGTAAGAGAATTGCCATCCAGTATATTCCGCTCGAACGCAATTGCGTAGTATGGTTCGATTCCTGAAGAACAACCGGCAATAATTGAAATAGTTCCAGTAGGGGCTATTGTAGTTACAGTTGCATTACGCATAGCGATATTGTCACGACCGAATACGGAATGTTCCCAGTTTGAAAACTTACCGCGTGTTTTTGCCAATTCGGAGGAATAATTTCGAGCCTGAGTACCAACAAAGTCCATTATCTGACCGCCAAGTTCCTGTGCTTCAGTGCTGTTGTAGGGGAGGCCAAGTTTAACTAACAGGTCTGCCAAGCCCATAATTCCCAAGCCGATACGACGATTCTTCAGTGTCTGTTTCTCAATTTGTTTAATTGGGTATTGATTTTTATCTATTATGTTATCCAGAAAATGTACTGATGTCCCAACTACTGAAGCAAGCTTTTCCCAGTTGATGCCTGCTGAAGGATTACTCGGTGTGTAGTCATCGGGTAGTGGGTTAAGCGCAAACTGTGATAGGTTGACAGAGCCAAGATTGCAAGAATCATAGGGTGGCAGTGGTTGTTCGCCACATGGGTTAGTGGCTTCAATGATTTCATCCGGGTATGTGGGATTATGCCGATTCATCCGATCGAGAAAAATCACTCCCGGTTCACCAGTCCTCCAAGCATGTTCGACAATAGAGTCAAAGACATCACGAGCGCGTAATCTGGCTTCTTGTCCATCGATCAAATGAATTGCGTTTGTATGCGGGTTGAACAGTGGATATTCGCCATCATTGGCAAGAGCTTCCATGAAAGCATCGGTGATTGCTATTGAGATGTTGAAATTGGTTACTTCGTTGGTATTATCTTTACAGGCAATAAACTCCATAATATCAGGATGATCTACTCGAAGAACACCCATATTGGCACCGCGGCGGGTACCACCTTGCCGAACGGTTTCAGTCGTTGCGTTGAATGCTTTCATAAACGATACAGGTCCGGAAGCCACACCCGAAGTCGATGCTACGATAGAATTACGCGGTCGAAGGCGCGAGAACGAGAAACCTGTTCCTCCACCGGATTTGTGAATCAAGGCGGCGTGCTTGATACTCTCGAATATATCCTCCATTGAGTCGTTTACCGGTAACACAAAACAAGCGGAGAGCTGCCCAAGTGGTCGTCCGGCATTCATAAGAGTGGGGGAGTTAGGCAAAAACTCCAGATTGGTCATAATGTCGAAAAACTTCTGGGATGATATATTGACTTGATCGTCATTAACTCCATAATTTCGATCAGCCTCAGCTACAAACTGCGCCACCCTGACAAACAACTGGGTTGGTGTCTCAATTATGCGTTCCAGCTTGTCCTTAATCAGGTATCGTCGTTTTAGAACAGCCAGTCCGTTGGCGGAAATGTTGACATCGCGAATCTTCATCGGCGTTTCCTGTTTTTCTCCAGAAGTAAAATTAGATCTTAAAAGACTATTTCAAAAGTCCCCTTTCCCATTCTGTGTATAGTGAGGATTTTTCTCTCACTAAATCACTGCGACAAAAACTATAATATACACAGGCTAAAAAACTTCTGTCTA
>JAYEIF010000089.1:0-3546 GCA_034659895.1 Candidatus Zixiibacteriota bacterium | reverse complement strand
GATGGTAATCTGAATGAAGACAACCCTGCTTTATCTCCAACTCCGCATGTAACAGCTACCCGTATTGTTCGTACACCTGCAAAAAAGCTTAATGTGTCATTCAACTGGTGGGTATCAAATGGTAATCCTAATCTTGATTTTGGTCCGCGTCTGAAAGGAACTGATGAAAATCCGTTCCGAGATTTTCGCACAGGTGGACTTGGTACACCTGAGAGGGATGAGAACAAATACCATATTTTATCCAACGGAGAATTCGATTACGACCAAGTATATACGGCAAATATCCAACCTACGGATGAAAATTGGCTCTATCCAGTTCAATCAATTGCAGGAGATATCTCAGATGGCTTCGATACCAGGTATGTTCTCTCCTTCGGTCCTTTTTATATTCAACCGGGACAGACACTGCCTTTATCATTTGCTTATGTTGCCGGTAAAGATCTCCACGTGGACAAAGATAATTATGATAACAATCTAGCGGGCAATTACAATCCTAAGCTATTCCAGGACAACCTGAACTTTGATGACCTTGCTTTGAACGCACGATGGGCATCATGGATTTATGATAATCCGGGAGTTGACACCGACGGCGATGGCTACTCTGGTGTTTCTGACACTTGCACGATAGACTCAACTATTTTGGATTCTATTGATGTCTTAGATTCAATTGTTATTGATACAACTCTAACACCACCTGAAACTACATTGTATTCACATGATTCAGTTGTATATGATTATATTGAAGTCAAGCAATGGATAAAAGGAGACGATGTTCCAGATTTCAAGGGCGCTTCTCCACCGCCGGCACCGGATTTTTGGATAGAACCAACATACGACAGATTAGGCATCCGTTTCAATGGTTACCGCTCAGAAACAACTGAAGATATTTTCTCTCAAAATGTTGACTTTGAAGGATACCGTATTTACATGGGTCGTGATGAAAGAAGCGAAAGCTACAGCCTGATTACATCGTATGACCGTCCTGATTATAATAAATATGTATACTCTAAAGGAGCCTGGACTCTTAACGATGTTCCGTATTCACTTGAGGAATTGCAGAATCTTTATAAAACACCCGTTATTACTGATCCACTTATTTATACTAGAACAAATCCGTATTCCTATCTTGATTCATTATTTTACTTTGATAAACAGGACCTCAATGCTTCAGATTTGGGCACAGTTGGAAGTATCCACAAGCTTTACCCTGACCAACCGAAGCCATCTACGTCCAATCCTGCTTTAGCTAAACCTGAGGAACTAACAGAAGACGGTTATTTCAAATACTATGAATACGAGTACATCATTGAGGACCTCCTTCCCTATGTCCAGTATTGGGTAAATATTACAGCTTTTGATTACGGCTCTCCCGGAAAGGGACTTGAAGCTCTTGAAACCAGCCGAACTGTTGGCGCTCAAAGCTCATATGCACTCCCGACAACACAGGATGCCGCCCGAGATGGCGAAAAAGTATTCATTTATCCTAACCCCTATCGTATAGATGCCGGATATAGAAATCTGGGACTGGAAGGACGAGGGTCCAATCAGCGAACCTTACCAGATGATCGTGTCCGAGCTGTACACTTTGCCAACTTGCCCGCTAAATGCACTATCAGTATTTTTACGCTTGATGGCGACCTCGTAAAGGAAATCGATCATGATATTATCCCCTCTGATCCTAATGCTTCACATGATACTTGGGACCTAATCACTCGCAACACACAACTTGTTGTATCGGGTATATACTATTGGACTATCGAAGCTGAAAACGGGGAGACACAGGTAGGCAAACTGGTAATTATTATGTGATTGTTTCTTTCCATATTTAATATCCTTTCAGCCGGTGGGTAATCTAATATCTACCGGCTGTTTTTTTACTCGCCATACTCTGTAAAGTTATGGTCTTACTTGTTATCAATACGGAATTTTGTATATTGTCAAATTAGATAGTGATAAAAAGTTGAGAAAGGATATAGCAATGAAATTAACTGAGTTGGTCAAACTGGCTAAAGAGAACAATATTAAATTTATCGATCTTAAGTTCTGCGATCTACAAGGAACCTGGCACCACATAACGCTTCCTTTATCTTCACTCAAGCAGGAATTGTTCCGCACTGGCGTTGGGGTGGACGGTTCATCCCTGCCCGGTTTCGCCTCGATTGAAAATGGCGATATGATTTTACTACCGGACCCCAACTCCGTTTTCATCGATCCCTTTTTCGAACACCCAACTATGTCTTTTCTTGGGAACTTCATGGAATCTAGTGATAAAATTGTTCCTTATTCCCGCGACCCCAGACGCATCTGTGCTGCCGCTGAACGTTCTCTAGATCGTTTACTCAAGGGAACACGCGCTATTATAGGTCCTGAATTTGAGTTTTATGTTTTTGATAAAGTCAATTTCTTTCAAGGTTCCGACAGTGCATTCTACTATCTTGATTCTGCTGAGGCAGAATGGAATGCTGCCGAAGATGATGAGAATCTTGGCTACAAAATCCAATATAAAAAAGGTTATCACGCAGCTCCACCATTGGACCGCACGTTCAATCTTCGTTCCCAAATTTCCACATTATTAGCAGATGTCGGAGTTGGATTAAAATACCACCATCACGAAGTAGGAGGAGGAGGACAGCATGAGATTGAGGTTCAATTTGCTCCTCTGTTGAATATGGCTGACCAATCGATGATGGTTAAATACATTGTAAAGAATCATTGTTTCCGCAGCTACAAATCGGCAACATTTATGCCCAAGCCACTTTTTAACGAACCCGGCTCCGGACTTCACGTACATCAATATCTTGCAGATGATAATGGCTCCCTGTTCTATGACAAGAATGGTCCAGCTCAATTTTCTGAACTCGGACGTTTCTACATAGGCGGACTACTGAAACATGTGGACTCTCTCCTTGCTTTCACCAATCCCTCAACTAATTCTTTCAAACGCCTCGTGCCAGGTTTTGAAGCTCCAGTAGCGGGAACATACTCGGTTGGTAACCGAACGGCTTGTATCAGAATACCCGGCTATCAGCGCAACCCCAAAACGATGCGGTTTGAATTCCGTCCATCAGACGGGACAATGAACCCTTATCTTGCATTTTCTGCTATGCTCATGGCTGGCCTTGACGGAATCAAGAACAAAATTGATCCCGGAATGCCACTGGACGAGAATCTCGACACACTCTCACCTGATAAAATGGCTCAGATACACCAATTGCCAACCTCTCTTAACAAAGCGCTAAACGCTCTTGAAACTGACTACGACTATTTAGTGGCAGACAACGTTTTCACTGAAGACCTTATAGAAAATTGGATTAAATTAAAGCAAAATGAAGTCAACCAAATTCGAGTACGACCAACGCCATACGAATTCGAAATGTACTACAACATTTAACCAAGTACCCTATGTAATATATTGCTGATACTAATAGGTATTTGTTGTTTTTAGATTTATCGTTTTTCTATAAGCTATTTAGGGCTTGCTGAATAATTAGTTATTATGTACCACAATCTCAAATTCGCGTAGCGGGCGGCCTTGTGTCGCCCGTT
>JAYEIF010000088.1:0-18044 GCA_034659895.1 Candidatus Zixiibacteriota bacterium | reverse complement strand
CACAAGGCCGCCCGCTACGCGCCCGCCAAAGGCGGGGAGATTGTGGTACATAATAACTAATTATTCAACAAGCCCTACGTAATTTACTTCATGCGTCCGCTAATCATGGGGGGCACTATGTCATCTCATCCTTCAGTCGGAGTGCCACTTAGTGATCTGACAGCTTTCTTATCACCACGAGACATAGAAAATATCAGTGCCGGTGGAGTAACAAGAGTAGTAATAATAACCATAATGACAACTACTGAATAGGTACTGCTTGAGATGACGGGGTGACCATTGAGCATAAGATTAGCTCCAATGCCGGCGAATATGAGTCCAACCTCTCCTCGCGGAATCATTCCCAGCCCAACCGCAATCCGGTTGGTTGTTTTATCGAAAATTGCCAGCGAACAGGCTTGCTTGCCTATTATAGCAGCTACAGTCAGAACAGCAGCAAACCCAAGAATTTCTATTTGACCGAAAGTAGTCATATCTACCATCATACCCATTCTAACAAAAAAGACAGGCACCAGGAAAGTGGCAATGGGAGAGATTAATTCACCAATAGAGTGCTCGCCGCGAGCATGATAATCTTTGAACCAAACTTCTTCAAGAATCAAACCAGCCGCAAACGCCCCTACTATAGGAGCCAGTCCTATTTTTCCTGCCAGATAAGCAAGGAAAAAACAGACCAACAAAGAAAATGACAACAGGACACCCTTGCTTTTCAAATGTAAGCCAAACTTGAAAAATGACGGCAGTACCCAATTGCCGATTACAATCGATCCGACTATGAATCCAAACGCTTTTAGAATAATCAACAGGACCATTGCAGATGATATTCCGCTGTCTGATCCCATATTCACAGCAGTAATAATTCCAGTCACAACCGCTAGTATTATCAGCCCCATGATGTCGTCAATAACAGCAGCCCCCAATATGATTTTTGCTTCTCGTGTATTTATTTTACCTGAGTCTTTCAGGACTCGCGCAGTGATACCTACCGAGGTAGCTGTAAGGGTGGCACCTATGAAAATATGAACATACACCGATGCATCGGGTAAGAACCACACAGCTACTCCCCAGCCAAGGAAAAATGGCGCAATCACACCAAGAAGCGCAGCCATAAATGAAACAAGACCAACCTTCATCATTTCTTTCACGGTTGATTCAAGGCCTACTTCAAATAAAAGAATAATTACCCCGATTTCAGCAAGTATTTCGAGAGTCAGGTTATTCTTGAAAGGTTCAAATACATCAATGCCTATCAACTGAAGGTTGCCAATAACCATACCCAGTACCAGCTCTCCCAGCACCGACGGCGCCTTGAAGCGTTCAAAAAGATCTCCGCCAAGTTTGGCAGCAAGGAGTATTACTATTAGCTCCAAAAGGACATTTAGTACTGGTTCGCCCTGTTCACCCCCGCCATTGGCATGACCATTTTCTCCGCCAGAGGCAAAAGCCAGATCATAAAAAATATAGACTCCAATAATGGCCAGAGACCAAATAAATCGTTTGTCAGTTAGAAGTCGCACATTTTCTCCTGTATTTCACAACCTTTGTAAACCATAGAAATATCCGTATCGAGCATAAGCATTTTCCCAATACTATGGTTTACAATTAGCAAAAAGTATTTCAATTTACCAGCACTTACAAGTTTTTTTTAGTGTTTCTCACAAAGAAACATAAACGTATAGATAGCCATCACTTAATAATTCGACAGATTCATCGAAAAATCCACCCAATGCCGCAATCACAAACTTGTTACTCAGCTTTCCGGGAAAACTGCCGAAACAGATAAAAGAAAGATATCTTGCTGAAAATAAGCAAATGTATAACTATCGGGTGAGTATAGAATGTTCATATTTATTGGTGCCATAGTTGTTCTTGGTTCAGTTCTCGGTGGTTTCGTATTTGAGGGCGGTCATATACTGGCTCTTAATCAACCACTCGAGGTTCTTATTATTGGCGGAGCGGCACTCGGATCACTACTTATCGCAACACCGGTTCCAGTTGTAAAAGGAATTATATCGCAGTTAATCGGATGTCTTGGCGGTGGCTTAAGCAAAAAGGACTATCTCGAATTACTTGTTATGATGTTTGAGATTTTCAATATTGCCCGCAAAGATGGTCTCATTGGTTTGGAAAACCATGTTGAGCACCCCGAGGAAAGCGATATTTTCCAACGGTACCCAAAGTTTCTGAAAAACCATCACGCTGTAAGCTTCTTTGCAGATACTATGCGTGTAATCATATCGGGATCAGTTCAACCTATGGACCTAGAAGATTTGATGGACAACGATATTGAGACACTGCACGAGGAGGAAGAGCGCCCGTCGGACGCGGTAAGCACAGTTGCAGATGCCCTTCCCGGGTTGGGTATTGTAGCTGCAGTTTTGGGTGTTGTTATTACTATGTCAGTAATTGATGGACCACCTGAGATAATTGGTCACAAAGTAGGCGCCGCCCTGATAGGCACTTTCCTTGGGATTTTATCTTCCTATGGTTTTGTAGGTCCACTTGCTGCTGCTATGAAACACCGCCTTAAAGATGGTAAACAGTATTTGACCTGTATGAAATTGGCTTTGCTTTCTTTTCACAAAGGCGTAGCTGGTGTTATCTCTGTCGAGTTTGCCCGACGTTCCCTTTATGCTGAGGTTCGCCCCAGCTTTACTGAACTTGAAGATGCCTGCAATGAGACCAAGAGAAAATGATAAACCATGGCTGATGAACCAGTACAACCAATAATAATAAAACGCATCAAGAAAGGCGGCCACGGACACCACGGAGGAGCATGGAAAGTAGCCTTTGCTGATTTTATGACCGCTATGATGGCGTTCTTTATGGTTATGTGGCTGGTTGGTCAATCCTCTGATGTACGAGAATCTGTTGCGGGGCATTTCCGAAACCCCGGCGAGTTCGACATAAAAGGGAAGTCTGGTATTTTGAAAGGTTCCGATGGAATAATCCCGTCTAATGATCCATCAATAAGTTCACGTAAAGCCAATCTGGAAAATGAACCTAAAAGTCCGAGTAATATTGAAAAAGAGAAAATGACCCGGACGGCTAAGAACATTGTTCAAGAGCTGAAAAAGCAGGAAGCTTTTCAGCGATTAAAAGACAATATCAAAGTCCAGATGACTTCAGAGGGACTCCGAGTGATTCTCAACGAGTCAAGGAACGCACCAGCGTTTTTTGAACCCGGTTCAGCTAAACTTCTGCAGAAAAGCGCGGTGATTCTTATGACTATCGCCAAAGAACTGGGCACTTTACAGAATCGTTTGGTAATAGAAGGACATACCGATGCCTCGTTTACCGGCGATATAGATTACACAAACTGGGAACTATCAACAGATCGAGCCAACTCCACCCGACAGTTAATGGAAGTATCCGGACTATACAAGGAACAAGTGCAGGAAGTTGTTGGATTCGCTAATCAGTTTCCAATGATTGTTGACTCACCTAATGATGCACGCAATCGCCGCATTACAATTGTTGTACTATATCAAAATCGTTCGAATTACTATGACCATATTGAAGTGGGTTCGGATCTGCTTCACGAAGCAGAATCTGGCTGACCAACTCTTTTATTGGACACAAGGCAAAAACCGCTGGAACAATAGTTTCAACATCAAAACATTTGTTATTCCTTATTTTAGTGGCAATATTGAGAGCCTTTTTCTATATTGGAGTTACAAATTAATAATAATATACCCCTAGCGGGAAAACCGCTTATGGGGGTTTTTGTGTTTTCTTCAGGAAAGTGATGCCTTTGGCACCTTTTGATAAACAGCTCTTATTGCAAGCAGGAACAGGAATATATTTATGTCTGTAAACATTATGGAATCTTCCTCTTCACAGATAACTCGAATCGCTCAGCGATGGCTTACATATTCTCCTGTTGTAGAGCTTTGTGAACGGCTTGTCAACGATGAACATAGATGTCTGACAATCACCGGTCTGGCGGGTTCGAGTTTTTCTTTTGTCGTCAATGCCGCCAGTGAACGACTTGATAAACCAATTCTCATAGTAACACAACGTTCTGAAGATGCCGCCGATTTATATGATGACCTTGCTTTTCTTATGGGTGCAGACCGGATTGGACATTTTCCTGCAAGACAAATCCTGCCGTATGATTTCCGCGCCCCACAAGGGGAGATTATGGGTCAACGGATTTCTACTCTTGCCAGACTGCTGGATAAGAAACAACCGGTTGTGGTTTGTTCTATCAGGGCATTAATGGAACCAACTATAACCCGTGAGCAACTTACTCATAGTCTTATTCATCTCAAGGTAAATGATGAAGCGGATATGGATAATCTGGTGCAACGGCTATTGACTATGGGCTTCCGCCGCGTTCAGGTAGTGGAAGAAGTGGGCGATTTTGCCGTCAGGGGAGGATTGCTTGACTTTTTCTCTCCCGGTTCGGAAGCACCTGTGCGGGTGGAGTTTTTCGGAGATGAAATTGACACCATCCGTCTTTTCAATGTGTCTGACCAGCGCACCGTTCAACGAATAGATGAAATATCGCTACTGCCTAAACGAGAGGTGCCAATTACTCAGGAGACTCTCGAAGAGCACTTGTCAGTGTTATCTGAATCAGATGCCGATTACATTCGTAGCCGGTATCTCAATGACCCTGAACTCCCCGGTCTGGAATGGCTTGCCATCATGTTCGGAATAAGTCAGGGGGGATTGCTGGATTATTTCGACAATGACGCCATAGTGATTCTCGACGGAGAAGGAAATCTTCAGGATGAAGCGGAAGCCATCATTGAGGAAGGACAAACACTTTACAATGGCCTTAAAGAGCAACTAACAAAATTGCCAACTCCTGAATCTTATTACAAGTCGCCGGAGAATATCTTTGCATCTCTTGCCAAATATCCCAAAATCGACATAGTGCCATTTCGAGGAGGGCGAAAAGACATAATCGATTTTGCCTGTTTACCGCATCCGTCATTTGGCTCTCGTCTTGACCTTCTTATTGAAACGACAAAAGAATATGACACTCTTGGCATGGCCAGTTTCATAGCGGTAGATACTACTGGTGAGGCTGAGCGTCTCGATGAACTCATTGCCGATCGCTCTGGCGAAGATAGTAGGCCGGCTATCGAAATAGCCGATCTCAAGGGTGGATTTGTCTGTCAGCAGGGGCGATTTGCCGTTCTTACCAATCACGAAATTTTCAGCCGTTATCATCGTCGTATCCGCAAGAAAAAATTCAAAGAAGGAACAGCCATTTCCGACTATTCCAATTTGAATAAGAGTGATTATGTCGTCCACACTGATCACGGCATCGCAAGGTATCTTGGATTGGAAACAATCACCGTAGATAACCGTTTTCGTGACTGTCTTCTTCTGGAGTATGCTGAGAAAGATAGGCTGTATGTGCCTATTGAGGAGTTCAACCGCGTATCGAAATATTCCGGCAAAGACACTGCTCCAACCCTGACACACTTAGGCGGTCCTGGATGGGATAAGCTGAAGAAAAAGACAAGGAAAGCCATTGATAATATGGCTGCTGATCTTATCAAGCTATATGCCAAACGCAAAGCAAAAGTCGGTTTTTCTTTTGACGAGGATACTGTCTGGCTTAAACAGCTCGAGGCTTCATTTCAGTTTGAAGAAACACCTGATCAATTCAAGGCTATCAATGATGTCAAGCGCGACATGATAGACGAACGGTCGATGGATCGTCTTATTTGTGGCGATGTCGGATACGGAAAAACTGAAGTTGCTGTCCGTGCGGCATTTAAGGCAATTGAACAGGGCAAGCAGGTTGCTGTAATTGTCCCAACAACCATTCTGGCTCAGCAGCACTATCAAACATTTTCGGAACGTTTGGCGGAATTCCCCGTCCGTGTTGAAATGCTTTCACGCTTTAGAACCAGAAAAGAACAATTGGCAGTAGTGGACGATCTTGCGGAAGGTAAGGTAGAGCTTGTTATAGGCACACACCGTCTTTTTTCAAAAGACATCTATTTCCGTGATCTCGGTCTTCTTATTGTTGATGAGGAGCACCGTTTTGGGGTACGTCACAAGGAAAAACTCCGTCAGTTGAAAACCACAGTGGATACGATATCAATGTCCGCTACGCCGATTCCGCGAACATTACAGATGTCAATGATTGGTGTGCGAGACATGAGCATTATCAATACCTCTCCCAAGGACAGGCTGCCAATTATCACAGAGATTGTTGAGTTTAATCCATCTGTTATTGCCACTTCAATCCTCCGCGAAATTGACAGAGGGGGACAAATCTTTTTTGTGCACAATCGTGTGCAGACAATTGATGGTATGTATCGTTATCTCAAGAAGATTGTTCCTCAGGCGCGTATTGCGGTAGCGCATGGTCAAATGCACGAGAAATCACTTGAGGGAATAATGCTTGCGTTTCTAGCGCGGCAACACGATGTGCTACTGTGTACCTCAATCATAGAATCCGGTCTGGATATTCCAAATGCAAACACAATTATTATCAATCGAGCCGATAGATTTGGATTGGCGCAATTGTACCAGATACGAGGGAGAGTTGGGCGAAGCGCTGCCCGCGCCTACGCCTATTTGCTCAGCCCGCCTATCAATCGTCTTAAGCCTGATGCTATAAAACGACTCCGCGCTCTGGAAGCTCATTCTAATCTCGGCAGTGGTTTTACACTGGCAATGCGCGATCTTGAAATTCGAGGAGCCGGAACTTTGCTGGGAGCAAAGCAATCGGGTTTCATCGAAGAGGTCGGATATGAGATGTATAATAAGCTTTTAGAAGAAGCTGTAGCCAGACTCAAGGGGCAGGAACTTCAACGTTTGCCGGAGGTCAAGCTCGATCTCGATCTCGAGATACATTTGAGCGACAGCTATATCAGCCACCGTCAGCAAAAGGTAGATATCTACCACCGATTGGCGGATTGTCGCACAATCGACGAGGTGGAGAAAATCCGCGATGAAGTAATTGACAGATTTGGCAATATGCCTACTTCAGGTGTAAACCTTATTGATTCGATAGCAATCAAAGTGCTGTCGGCAATTCTCGGCATAGAGAAATTCAAATTAAGACACGGTAAGGCAAATTTCTTCTTTCGGGAAGATCACCCTTTAACGAGAAAAATGGTGGAATCACTCAGAAAAGCAACCGACTGTCCTATGGAGTTCTCATTGGTTGGCCAAGCCCAGATAATTATTGACTTAGCTCAAGTCAAAGACACCAACCGCCTGTCATATTTGAAAGGCATGCTTGAGAAGATATAAAGATAATAGATCAGTCCGCTGAGGTAGAGTGTCGTTTTATTAAACAAATGTCAGGTTGACAAGCAACCTTACAACACAAATCACCCTGAGCGGAGTCGAAGGGCATAGGGACAATTTTAGAAGTGAATGGCAGAATTGCAATCCGCCTAAGGCGGACTGACCTGCCTTACTTCGGTGCCCCACCCAAAGTCCGCTCTTGCGGATGTCGAGTGGGTTGATGAAATTGAGGCATTCCACCCGACGCCTTCAGCTCTGGGTGGGCTATCGGGTTTAATCAAATGGGCGGAACCGTAAGGAACCACCCATATAAATTGTAAATCGAAACCGATGCGGCTTCGGAATTGAAGATTACAGGTCAATTCTTTTTCTTGAAATTCTCCATAAACTTAGCAAGTTTCTCCGCACCTTCCAACGGTAACGCATTATACAAAGAAACACGTATTCCTCCCACACTGCGGTGACCCTTCAGCCCCACAAATCCGGCTACTTCGCTGTCGGCGATGAACTTCTTTTCCAAATCCTCCGAAGGCAGTCGCATTGTTACATTCATCCAAGAACGGCTTTCTTTTTCAACATTACCCTTAAAATAGTCAGGATCCTCATCCATAACCCCATAGATAACGTCTTTCTTCTTCTCGTTGATTTTTTCCATACCATGCAATCCGCCATGTTTCTTAATCCATTCCAAAACCAGCTTAACAACATAAACCGAGAAAGACGGCGGAGTGTTATACAGCGACTTTTTATCTACCTGAGTTTTGTAGTTAAGCAAACTCGGAAGGTCTTCATTTGATTTCTGTAACATGTCGTCGTGCATTACTACCAATGTTGTTCCCGCGGGTCCCAAATTCTTCTGAACTCCGGCGTAAAACATAGCGAACTTTGAAAAGTCCATACGTTTTGAAGCAATATCTGAGGACACATCTGCTATTATGGGAATTCCGTTCGTTTCGGGAATGTAGTGAAATTGGGTTCCCTTGATGGTATTGTTTGTAGTAATGTGTAGATAAGCGGCATCGGAAGGGATATCAAGTTCATCCTGTAAGGGAATATGTTTATATTCCATTGGCTTGCCATCAAAAGCTACATGAGCTTTAGCAACGATATTCGCTTCCTTGATAGCTTTGTTTGACCATGATCCGGTATCGACATAAGCTCCAGTTTTACCACCAACGAGGAAATTCATTGGAATCTGGAAAAATTGTTGCGATGCGCCACCGGCTAGAAATATAATATGATAATTATCATCCAAATCAAAAAGTTCTTTTACCAATGCAATTGCCGCCTTGTTTATTTCATCATATTCCGGAGAGCGGTGCGAACTTTCGATTATTGACATACCCGTGCCATGATAGTTAAGCAATTCCTGCTGAACAGTCTTGAGAACATCCAGCGGAAGCGTGGACGGACCGGGGTTGAAATTGAAAACTCTATTTGCCATCGTTATGCCTCGTGCTTAATGCGTTATATTCATCGTTTACATTTATTTGTGAGCGATATATTCATTTATCAGGCGATCGACAATTACGCCAATACGTTTCATATTTTCCTTAGTTGATGCGCCAATATGTGGTGTAAAGATAGTATTCGGAGCATCAAACAACGGCGAATTATCTGGCGGGTCGCTGTACCAGACATCAGTAGCAAATCCGGCAAGCTTGCCACTCTTAAGAGCCTCGACCACATCTTCTTCGACTAAGCACTTACCACGACTGGTATTAATCAGATAAGCGCCGTCCTTGAACTTTGCCAGCATATCCTTGTTGATAATTCCATTTGTCTGTGGCAATAACGGCATATGCATGGAAACAAAATCTGACTGGACAATCGTTTCCTCCATAGTAGGTATAATCTCAGCCCAATCGGTGAAATAAACATCAGGGTGCCAACCGATAGTCCTCATCCCAAAGAACTTGGCACGTTGAGCCAGAGCCAAACCGATACGCCCCAAACCTAAAATACCAAGTGTCTTTCCATCTAACTCAGTACGCTTAAGTTCCTTCTTAATCCACTTGCCATCCCGCATCGAAGCGTCGCCTTTGGTGATGTGATTTGGCAGGGCAATCATCAAGGCAAAAGCCATTTCAGCCACTGCCGCCGAGGAGGCTTCCGGAGTGTTATGGACAATAACTCCTTTTTCCTTTGCATAGTCCAAATCTACATTATCCAACCCCACGCCACCGCGGATAATCATCTTGAGCTTTGGCGCACCGTCAATGTATTCCTTTGTTGCCTTAGTCTTGCTCCGAATCAGAACAATTTCAGCTTCAGCCACACGGCTCTTGTCATCAGTTACTTCACCATAATTTGATAGAATCTCAGGCAAGGATTTATCAAACGCATCAGAAATAAGAATCAACATTGTATTTATCCTCTTAGTTTATTTATCAAGAATGTTTACTACCATACCGCTAAGGAGTTTCGGCTCGAACCAGGTCGATTTAGGCGGCATCACCTCACCCGCATCAGCCACCGCCAGCAACTGGGCAACTTCGACAGGGTAGAGCGAGAAAGCAATGTCATAATTTCCTGAGTTTACGAGCTTTTCCAACTCCTGCACACCGCGAATTCCACCAACGAAATCTATATTTTTATCGGTGCGAATATCTTTGATGTTTAGTATCGGCTCAAGCAGATTTGCTGTCAAGACTGCTGAATCAAGAGAATTGGCCGGATGATCACTGTCAAAAGATCCTTTCTTCGCCGTCAGACGATACCATTTACCACCACAAAAAGCTCCGAAGCAATACGATTCCTCTGGTTCCACCTTTTCTGATTGAGGCGTAACTTCAAAGGTATTCTGAATTTTGTTGAGGAACTCCTCTGTCGTCATACCATTAAGACTCTTAATTACGCGGTTATACGGAAGAATACGAAGCTCGTTGTCAGGGAAAATCACATTTAGAAAAAAGTTGTAGCTTTCCTCGCCGGTGTGATTTGGATTCTGTTCTTTCATACGGCGAGCTACTTCGGAGGCTGCTGCCGAACGATGGTGACCATCAGCAATATACAGAGCGTCCAGATTTCCAAACGCCACAATTAAACCGTTAACGATTTCAGCATCATAAACAATCCACATTTCGTGACGGACATTATCTTCACTGGTGAAATTATACTCCGGATCTTTCTCAGTGATATTGTCAAACAGCGCATGGATTTCCTGGTTGTTACGAAATATAGAGAATACCGGCCCGACCTGAGCGTCTACTTTTTGAATATGATTCGCCCTGTCGTCAACTTTTTCAGGTCGCGTGTGCTCGTGCTTTTTAATTTTGCCCTGATTGTATTCCTCACAGGAGGACAACGCCACAAGTCCTGTTTGACTTTGATTTTTCCATGTAAGACGATAAAGATAAAAACACTTCTTTTCATCACGGCACATGATTCCTTCATCGATCAGTCTCTGAAGGTTCTTTTTACCTTGCTCATAAACCTCGTCGCTATATAAAGATTCTTTGGCATCAAAATCGACTTCAGGCTTATTGACTCGCAAAAAGGAGTCAGGATTATTCCTGACCATTGCTCGGGCTTCATCACTGCTGAGTACATCATACGGAGGTGATGCAACAGTTTTACAATGTCCCGGGCGTGGCCTAAGACCTCTAAAGGGTCGAATAACAGACATAGCTTTCCTTTACGCACAAGCTGTGATTAACTTCACAACAAACGTATAATATAGGAGTATAGCAAAAAAGTTCAAGGGTATTTGCATAGTACCAACGGTTATTTCTTAAGCCCATAAATCCTGTGTTAGTAGTTGAACCACATACAGATACCCCTCAAAAACAAATTGAGCGGTGTGGCAATAAGAAATTAATTACGATAATGTTCAGCTAATACTCTTTAGATTATAACAGCTTAGTATAGTTTCCAAAAAGCATAATCGGACAGAAATTGCTAAATAACTAATTTCTCCATCAAATCCCGACAGGAAATTGTCTCACACGAGAAGATAGTATTTTCAATTTCTTTTTGGCGTTCTTTATCAAGTAGTTCTGATGCCAAACCACTAAACTTGGACCGAAGATCCTCTATCGTCATCGGTTCCCTCGGATCACCCTTCGGATATTCAAGGTATTCTGAGTATTCTTTACCATCAACAGTCTTTATCACAACCTTTGATGGCTGTTTGGCTGGAAACATTTTCTCGAACTCTTCCGAAGCTTCCCCCTTGATTTTGTCTATCACTTCCCAGATGCGCTTGTCTTTAAGCTTCTCCTCAGAAAATGACTGAACTGATATTTTGTGATCGACCAAAACTACCGCTACACAGTATGGGAGCGAATGGTCAGCCGTCTCGCGCGACTCCGGACGATATTTGTGCGGGTCAAACAGGATATCACATGCGCGGGCGATGCTGGTAATAGTAACGCTTTCTATCTGGTCATAACTGATATTGTTCGTGGTAACGGCTTTAAGCGTGGCTGAAATATGCGTATGAGTCAGCGCCTCGGTTGGAAACGCCTTCATTCCACATTGCAAGATTCTAAATGACTCGCCCAATCCCTCTAAGAGAGCCTTCGGTTCCCAAGAGTCACCGAAAACATCCATCAATCCTTCTTTTCCTTCAAACACCGCCGTGGTGCCGGAGTAGCCCTTCTGTGCCATCAGTGCCGCAAAGACACCACTCTGGACCGCCATCGGGTCAACCGTATTTTTCATCATTGTCAATGCACCTGCTGTCGGACAGCCAATAGTATGATTGTGGGAACCATTGATACCGATGGCGTTGACCATTTGCTTTACCGAGAGGCCAAGCAACTTACCGGCAACTATCGGTGAGATGAACTGGGTCAGTGTAGCGTGGTGCCATTTGCGCTCACGCACACCGGGTACGGCAAATTCGCAAAGCCGTTGCTCAAACTCGTAAGCCAGAACGATTGCGACAATAACATCTTTCATAGAGGCGTTAACCATCTCGCCAACCGCTAATGCGGCAGGTATCAAATCTGATGGATGGGAAGGGTCCTCTTTCCAGTAAATATCGTTGAAATCGAGTGCGCGAATCATCAACGAGTTCACCAGAGTGGCATTGACCGCAGGCATTTTGTCGCCAAACCCAAGAAGCATTGCTTCTTTTTTGCCACCCATATCAGTATAGATTTCACGCAGAATATTTACATCTTTTGTGTGGTAACCACCATAGGAACAGCCAATTGAATCGTAAAGAAACCGTTTGACTTCATTTACAACATTGTCGGGCAAGTCTTCATATTTGAGCCCGACTGCAAACTCAGCGATTTGCTGGGAAATAGTTTTGTCTGTCATTGCGCAATCCAATAATCATTATGTTTGTTCTTCTGTTTCCAGTGACAAAAATTCTATACTCCTGCCGCTGATTTTAATCGGTAATATAGTCAATCCACTACTCAATACAAGACAATGTGAAAAGTTGTAATTGCATGACTGTATATCATCTGAAGAAAAATAGCTTTAACAAAACTGCTAATTTCCGTATTATCCATCAATATGAATCTGTTGTGTATGGGAGAGAATTCAGGATGATGCGTTGTAGATACATTCTTCTAATCAGTTTGATTTTCACTATTGCGTTTGGGTTTGGACAGTCTGCTCAAGCCAATAAGTCGGGGCATTTTAAGATTGGTTATTTTGAAGCGGGGCAATCTCCGGTTCATTCACTACTGCGCGAGGAACTCGAGCGCCAATTTAAGGCGCTGTCTCCAGAAAACACGAAAATGGTATTTGTTCCCTATGGATATGGCAGTGCCGATTGGAAAAGGGATAGTTGTCGGACTCTGGCTCGTATGTTATCTGCAACAAAAGGAATTGACCTGATGGTGGCAATTGGACCGTGGGTAGTTGAAGATTTACTTTCTGTCGGTTATGACGGACCAATTCTTGGCATGAGGCAGCCTTATCCACAAGTAAATGGACTTATAGAATCAACCGGACGCCCAGCTACAAACAACCTGACTATTCATATCCAGCCAAACAAAATTGAGAATGACCTTGCAATCCTTACAAAATTAATTCCAGTCAAGAAACTTGGTTTGCTTTTCTTCTCAAGTGACAGTCTTCAACGAAACGCCATTGTCAACAGGGTAGAAACAGCAGGACATCAGATAGGGTTTGAGACCGTTACAGCGGAAGGTTATGATAATTTCAACACCTATGCCTATTTCAAAGCTCTCAACAAATTGCCTCGAGATATTGATGCTATCTACCTTGGTCCTTTGTGGTCAATGGATGTTAACCAGATAGACGCCTTTCTCGAGAGACTATCAAGAATGAGAATCCCGACTTTCACCTGGGAAGGGAAATTTTTAGTAAATAATGGAGCTTTTGCAACCGGTTCCGCTCATAGTATAGTTTCTGAAGCTCGATTTAATGCTCTCAAGGCTGTCAAAATTGCAAAAGGAGAGACACCGGCTGATTTGACGGTAGCGTTTCAGGGAGGAACATCACTTGCGATTAACGAAGGAACAGCTCAGTTGTGTGGTGTTAATCTTACAAGCTTTATTCGGGAAGAGGCCGATATAATTTCAGCTCCGACTCCGGAGGGAGCAGAGTATTATGATTTGATAATAGCTGTCAGTCGGGCTGTTGCTGCCAATCCGGGGTATCTCGCCGCCTCAGATGCAGTAAAACAAGCAGCCATCGCTTCACGGCAAGCAACAGCAGCAGCTTACCTGCCATATGTGGATCTAACTGCTCACGCTGGCTATATTGATAATAATACGATTGCAAATACAGCTGACTTCCTGAGCAATTCTCAGTATCGCGCCGATTTAAATATCCATCAGACCTTATTTTCACTGAACAAAATCGAAGAAATCAAGCTTGGCTCCAAAAGGGAAAATCTCTCCGAGGTTAATCGACACCGCGTCCGTCTTGACCTTGAACTTGCTGTAATTGAGGCATATCTTAAATATCTTCAGGCGGTTGATCTGTACAAAATTCAGATTCGCTACCGCCAATTTGTAGAGCACAACCTTGAAATTGCCGCTACACGTTTTCACATTGAGGATGAAAACCAACAGGGTGATTTTCTTCGTTGGAAGGGTGAACGTCAACAAGCAATCATCCGCATTCTGACCGCTCGAACCGAAAAGAAAGCTGCTGAAATTACGCTGAATACCTTGTTCAATCTGCCAATTGAAAAGCCATTGCACCTTGACTCAAATTTCATCTCTGGAGACAACATTTATCGTGACCTTGATCTTCTTAAAAAATTGACAGCAACACCTAAAGGACTTTTGCAGTTTGAGCAATTTCTTGTAAGGGAAGCTCATGAAAATAACCCAGACCAAAAAGCGTATAATGTAAAAAAGGATATTCAAAAATCTCTTCTTGCAATGAACCGCAACAGGTATTTCCCTGAATTGGCTCTAAAAGCTTCTTTTAGTCTTGCTGATGAACTGGAAAACAGACCTGATTTTTCTGAACACCATAATACATGGTCCGTCTTTGGGCAGTTTAGCTTGCCATTGTTTGACGGCACAGACAAACGCCGTGAAAGAAACCGTCTAAAGGCAGGCCTTAGCGAGATTGAATTTAAGGCTGATGCTGTTGGGTTGGAACAAACTGGAAAAATCTATCGACTTGTTGGTTCATTAACTTCTCTCGCTCGATCTGTTCCTCGTAACTTCCAATCCCGCGATCTGGCATTACAGAATCTTGAGCTTGTCTCAGAGGGCTACGAGTCGGGCGATGTTGATATTAGCGGCTTGCTCGATGCTTATCATCACGCTCTCGATACAGAAACCAACACCATTATATTACGATGCAGGTATTTCTCAATAATGGCAAGGCTAATTCACTCTATTGGATGGTCGTGCTATGACGAGGGCAGCACGTTCCGCAGCCTTTTTCGTTATTACCTGCAACAGTTCCTTAAACAATAGCAGCAGTAATAGGGCAGATTTATCTTCAAATCTGCTATTACTATTGTCATTCTCCCTACGACACCGGCGAAATCGCTATCCGTCTCGGTGGACCACCATACGGAGTTGCTATCGTATCCCAATCAAATGACAGGATTGCAGGGCTCCTTCCACAAAAATTACTTTACCACCAATCCAAAAATCTGATTAAACTATAAAAGTAAACAGCAAGAAATGAAACGTTGAAGATAATTCGTAACGCTTTCCACACTGGTCGGTCATGCGATATCGGTAACTGATAGCTGTGCTTTACTTGGAAAAATACTCGCACATATAGCAAACTCGAAAGCCCTACAAGAAAAATCGTCAGCCATGTAGTCAGGTGAATTCCGAATGGGAATCTATAGATATAACTTACAATAAGAAATGCGATTGACGCAAAGGTATATTTCCCTGCAAGATTGGACGGAACTACCAGTTTCTTTCCCCGAAACAAAATCAACCCGCCCAAAAGGATAACTACATCCCGACTAACCACGATCCCTGCCAGCCAAAAAGGAAAATCCCTAAACAGAACCAGCAACACAATCAGGAAGGATGCCATCAGTTTATCAGCCAACGGATCAAGACCTTTCCCAAGTTCACTGACTTGTCCAAAACGACGAGCTAAATAACCATCAAGTCCATCAGTCAAAGCAGCCACAATTAATAAAAGCACACAAATATGCGTGGATTGTATATCTCCCTTCCACAGGAAATAACCTATCACAGGTGTCAGAAAAACACGTAACAGACTCATCAAATTAGCCGGCTGAAGAATGGCAAGATACGACATAGCTACCTAACAAAAATACGGTTATCTTAATCCTATTCAAGAATCAGAGTTAAATTATATAAATTGGGATATCAAGACAAGCTTACAAATATACTTTCGATTCCACTCGCGGGTATTGATTGATTAGACAACATTCTGCAGGACAAAACTCTACACTACTACACAGGTTGGATTTTGGAAAGTTCCCAGTTTGTCCCCTTGCAACTTATGTGATTTCTGATTATAATAGAAGTCAAACGAAACGATAACATTAGATTCTCGGAGACAATCAATGTCTGACAAAAAAATCCCCCCCGCACCACGCTGGGACCTTGATCCCATATTCCCCGGCGGCAGTAAATCCAAAGAACTCAAAGCTCATCGCGAAAAAGTCAAATCTGACCTGAAACAAGCCGCCAGAATATTTGACGAGCTACCAGAAACAATCGATAGTTCTACGCTGACTGACTGGACGGATTTTATTCTTAAATTCCAGGCTATTGTCGCTGATATCGTGTTGATTCAAGCTTTCAGCGGCTGTCTGACAGCGCAAAATGTGGAAGATGCCGAGGCACACGCTATTGAAGGGGAAAGTGACGAATACTTTTCTCAGTGGGAAAAACTCAATGCCGGTTTGGAAGCTCAATCGCTAAAGCTGTCTGATGATCAATGGACGATGCTTGTTGAGGCTCCGGCACTTGAGGGTTTGTCATTTCCACTTAACGAATTGCGCATGATTGCTAAAAGTAAAATGCCACTTGAGAAAGAAGCACTGGCTCTTGAGCTGTCGGTCAATGGATATCATGCCTGGAATCGGTTGTATGACAAGATGGCCGGAGACCTCAAGGCTGAATTTGAAGAAGACGGCGAAAAAAAGATGTTATCCATGGGACAATTGGCTACCAAAATGTCCAGCCCGGATCGCAGTATACGCGAGAGAGCTTTCAAGGCGATGTACTCAGCATGGGAAACACGCGCCGATTTGGCCGCAATGGCTCTCAATGCTCAAGCGGGATTTCGTTTATCTTTGTATAGCAACCGCAATTGGAGTTCACCTTTGTACGAGCCTCTGGTTATGTCACGAATGAAGGAGCCGACCCTGGACGCTATGTGGAGTGTTATTTCCGATCAGACTCACAAGCTCCAGCCATATATCGAAGCCAAGAAAAAACTGCTAAACATCGATAAGTTCCGTTGGTACGATGAAGTTGCTCCGTGCGGTAAATCGGATACGCTGTATGACTTCGACAAAGCAGGTGAGTTTATTGTCGAGAACTTCCGTTCTCTATCGTCGGACATGGCTGATTTTGCCCGAATGGCGCTGGACAAACACTGGGTAGAAGCTGAGGATCGCAGTGGTAAAGCTGGCGGCGGATTCTGTACTGGTTTTGGACCCATCAACGAATCCCGGGTTTTTATGACATACGCTGGCTCATTTGAAAATCTAATGACTCTTGCGCACGAACTTGGTCACGCCTACCACCAGTGGGTTATCAGAAAGCAGCCATTCCTGGCTCAAAGCTACCCAATGCCATTAGCCGAAACAGCCTCCATTTTTGCCGAGACGTTAGTTATTGATGCTGCCCTGAAGCAGGTAACCGATCCACAGGAAAAACTTATGCTTCTCGATCAGAAACTCCAGAGCGCTTATACTATGTTCACTAATATCCACTGCCGTTATTTATTCGACAAGGCATTTTATGCTGAACGCGCCAACGGAATTGTGCAGACAGAAAGATTAAGTGAGATAATGGTTGAGTCTCAAAAGAAAGCTTTCGGTAATTTGCTGGATGAATCAGGTTATCATCAACTTTTCTGGTGTTCCAAGCTTCACTTCTATATCACCGGTGCTCCATTCTACAATTTCCCATACACATTTGGCTACCTTTTCTCCGGTGGAGTATATGACAGAGCTAAGAAGGAAGGTCCTGCCTTTGCTGACAAATATCGCTCATTGCTGACCGATACAGGATGTATGATGACCGAAGACCTTGCACAGAAACATCTTGGAGTTAATCTTTCTGAAAGGGGTTTCTGGGAGGATGCAGTTTCTCGTTCTCTGTCAGATGTTGACGAGTTTGTTAAGCTGGCTAAGGGTTAATAACCCAAAGCACAGGGTTAGCAACCCAGCCTAAGGGGTTTGTTAAAAAAGTATC
>JAYEIF010000087.1:0-3599 GCA_034659895.1 Candidatus Zixiibacteriota bacterium | reverse complement strand
AATAAAATATCACCCAGCTTTTTTCTTGCTGGTATGTTTTTTTATTTTGGGCTTAGCTCCTTCAATAATCGTTTTAGCTGTTATAACAATCTCAGAAGCCTTCGACATCGAAGGTGCATCATACATTATATCAAGCATCGCTTTTTCGAAAATCGAACGCAACGCTCGAGCACCAGTTTTGCGTTCTTCAGCCATTTTTGCTGCAGCCTCGAGGGCTTTACTTTCAAATGACAGCTTTATACCATCCATAGCCAACAGCTTAGTATATTGTTTCGTAAGAGCATCTCCCGGCTCAGTTAGAATTCTCATCAGTGCAGCACGATCCAATGGACGCAGAGCAACATTAACAGGGAGACGCCCTACCATTTCAGGAATAAGCCCATAGCCTATCAAGTCAGGTGGAGTAACATTGTCAAAAATATCCGGAGCATTTTTGTCGACATAGGTTTTTTCAGAATCAAAACCAACTTGGTTTTTGCCGAGACGCCGAGCAATTACCTTTTCCAATCCATCAAATGCCCCACCACAGATGAACAGGATATTACTTGTATCAATTTTTACAAACGATTGTTCTGGATGTTTACGTCCACCCTTGGGAGGAATATTGGACACAGTTCCTTCAAGAATCTTTAGCAAACCCTGCTGGACACCTTCACCGGAAACGTCACGGGTTATAGACGGGTTACCATCACGACGAGATATCTTATCAATTTCGTCCACATAGATAATACCACGTTCAGTCTTCTTCTGGTTAAAACCAGCAGCCTGATATAGCCGAACAAGGATATTCTCCACATCCTCACCGACATAGCCAGCTTCCGTTAGAACTGTAGCATCCACAATAGTGAATGGAACTTTCAAAAATCTTGCCAGTGTACGCGCAATCAAAGTTTTACCGGTACCAGTCGGACCAATCAATAGAATATTGGATTTATCTAAATCAATGTCATCTTCTCGAGACATCTTTGCTGAGATGCGCGGCTTAAGTTTTGAATTGATACGTTTGTAGTGATTATATACCGCAACTGCAACAGTTCGCTTGGCCAATTCCTGGCCGATAACGTACCTATCGAGATGTTTCTTTATCTCTGCCGGGTGCGGAACGCCCTGAATTTCGTCAGGTGTATCAAACTCAGGCGCTGAATGTAGAAGATCATTACACAGTTCAACGCACTCGTTGCAAATAAACGATTCATGACCGGAGAAGAGATGTTCAACCTCGTTTACTGATTTTCCACAAAAAGAGCATCTCTGGAGTCCCGGGGGACTATTCCGTTTCTTTGGCATAAATCCTTTCCACTATCATCTGACTATACAGATTGCTACCAATGTTAAAATGTATTGCAAACCTTCAAATCGGACATCATTGTTTCTCTGAATGTTTAAACTCATACACCTTATCAATGAGTCCATATTCTTTTGATTCTTCAGCTGACATAAAGAAATTACGATCAGTATCAATTTCAATTTTTTCGAGTGTCTGCCCAGTATGCTTCACAAGAAGTTTATTGAGGCTTTCCTTTGTCTTTGTAAACTCTTCAGTCATAATAACAATATCAGATATCTGCCCTTGTGTACCAGCCATAGGTTGATGAATCATAACTCGACTATTCGGCAATGCCGCACGTTTACCATTTGTCCCGGCTGCAAGTAAAAAAGCGCCCATTGAAGCAGCAATTCCCATACACGTAGTCGCTATGCTTGGTTTGATAAACTGCATTGTGTCATATATTGCCATTCCAGACGTAATCGATCCACCGGGTGAATTGATATAGATATAGATATCTTTCTCAGGGTCTTCAGCTTCCAGGAATAGCAGCTGTGCTATGACCAAATTGGACACGTTGTCATCAATAGGCGAACCTATAAAAATAATACGGTCCTTAAGTAAACGAGAAAAGATATCATAAGCGCGTTCACCGCGGCCACTCTGCTCGACTACCATTGGTACAAGTTGGCTTGCAAAAATCTCATTATCCTTTTTCATTTTTTCACCCAATATATTTTAACTATCCTTGTTATTTTCCATCGGTTCAATATTAACAAATTCAGCCTTATTTTGAAGCAAGTCAATAACTTTATCTTCCAGCAACAAATTATTGATAGAATCTAATGTGCCATTCTTACGAAATACCGACAAAACATTTTCCTTAGTTGTCTTGTACTTTTCTGCAAATCCCTTTATTACATTTTCGGTTTCCGAAGGTAGAACTTCAATATTTTCTTTACTGACAATATGATTCACCAAAAAAGTCCAACGGTATGTGTTCACTGTCAACTCATAGTTATCGTTGTAGATTTTATCTCTATCTATATCTAAATCAGGATTTTCTTTTTTCATATCTTCGATCTTCGCATCTATATACTTGTTAATTAATCCTTTTGGAATTGGAATCTGGTTTTTCCTGCATATTTGACTAATTATCTCATTCTTTTGGTGAGACTTTATATCCTGCACCTTTTTCTGCGTAATATTTTCCATTATTTTCATACGCAGATCAAGCGATGTCTCAGCTATACCAGTTGACTTTGCAAAAGCATCGTCAAACTCCGGAAGAGTTTGCTCTTGTGTATTTGATACTGTAACCTGAAACCTTACATGCTCACCAGCTAATTTTTTGTCCGGATAATTCTCTTTATAATTAACTTCAATTTCTTTCTCATCGCCGGACTTCATACCAGGGATCTGCGCCTTAAACTCCTTCATGGTTAAAGGATTGGAAAGATCAACAAGAGAGTTAGGAAAATTGTCGCCATCAATAGCCATCTTAGGATCGTAGACCTTCTTAATGTCAACTGTTACAAGATCTCCTTCCCTTACTGGTCGGTCAACTTTACGGAGTTCGGCGCGGGGTTGCCTTAATTCGTAAACTCCATAATCTACTTCTTCATCTGTAACTTCATATTCAACCGTCGTTAATTTTAAGTCATCAGTATCTACATCTTCTATCTCCGGATAGACTTCAACCCTGATCTTGTATTTAATGCTTCCTTCATCAGTATAGTCAACATCAGATACAATTGGAGTAGTCGCAACTTTCAGTCCACTGTCTTCTATAACCTTGTGAAATGTAGCTTTAATAACCTTGTCAATAGTCTCAGCTTTAACATCTCCACCAAATAGAACCTTAATTCGGTTCATAGGTGTTTTACCCTTACGAAACCCATCAATCTTTACATCTTTACGCACTTCTGCAAAACGGTTATTGAGTTTTTCGTTTACAAAATCAGCATCAACTTCAATTGATATCTCATGAACAAGCTCTTCAACCTTTTTGGTCTCTACTTTCACACTCTACCTCTCAGGGCTCAAATTATTATTCTGATATTATACTGCTATATAAGCCTTTAATTTATATTCATTAACATATAGCACTTTAAAAAACCTTATCTTTACTGGTGCGAAAGGGGGGATTCGAACCCCCACTCCTTTTGGAACTGGATCCTAAATCCAGCGCGTCTACCAATTCCGCCACTCTCGCATCACTATAACTATCTGTTACCCTTTTACCTAACTTTTTCTATAAACAACCATCAGATTATTATTTTCTTTTCAAATAAGTTATAGAAATCACAACCAAAGTCAAGCAGCTACTATA
>JAYEIF010000086.1:0-3655 GCA_034659895.1 Candidatus Zixiibacteriota bacterium | reverse complement strand
CAAACAGATTTTAAGGGAGAATACATCACATTCTCACGAAATTTGAGATACCAAAAGCAACTTTCCTGTTAATGCCAGTCGTGGTCATGGAATGGCACTTTCTTGTACTCATTATGAAAGTAAGGATCTGGCATACGCTCGCTTGCCACAAATGGATTCTCACTGTTGGTTAGGCAGGACAGAAGCTAATGGTATTTCAAAGTAAAAGTTAATGTCCGTAATGCGATTGGCTCGACTGCTCTTAGGCAGTCGAGCTTTTTTTAAATGCGATAGGTATGGCACAACTGTATAGGTCAAAAGAAGTCATACAAAGCAAATTCGAACAATGATAACAATCAAGCCATAACGTTAATGTTCACGGTTAAGAATGATGTTGGCACTATAACCGGTTAGTGTCAGTAAAGGTCCTCCGTCGCCCAAAGACAGTTCCAATTCCCTTGTATTTTCGGTTGTAGTGATACTGGCAGGCCATGCACTTTTGATTTCACCGTTGATAGTGCTTGCTTTGAGATCAAGACCAACATCGTCCTCTATTGTCAACACGATAATATCGTTACTGGAGTGAATCAATGATGGTCCGTCGATATCTTTAGTTACTAAAACTTTTATTGGACCGTTGTGGTTTTTGATATCAAGCTTTCCGCTTAGAAAGCGAGCAGTAATGGGAGCATAGCTATTGTCTATATTCAGAGAACCATCGATATTCAGGGCTGTAATATCGCTGTGTCGGTTCTCAGCCTTGACAGCTCCTTCTACACCATCAAAAAGAATCGGGTTATATGAGTTGTGAGCAGTAACATCGCCCACAAGGTTGCGAATTTCTATTAGCCCATCGGAGTTAGCAATTGATACGGAACCTTTATGATCAATCAGTCGGGTCTCGCCGCTATTGTGAATTCCTACATCACCCTCGCACTGGGAAACAGCAACAGCAGCATAAGCATTCTTTATTCGTATGGAACCGTTGCAGTCGGAAACTGTCACTGGCGCGAATGAGGACTGTATAACAATGTCGCCCGCAATATCGGACAGGGTAATATCCCCATTGCTGTTTACAGCATTAACAGCACCCAATACATTATTCACATCTATTGATGAGTTATTAGCGTTGATATTCACACTGGCTTGAACGTCGGATACAGATATTTCTCCGAAGGCGCTGTTGCACGTCAGCCGGTTATCCATGGGGATCATAATTTCCAGAATGCTCTTGTCAATAGTTGTGCCCGGGTCTGTAATGTTAGGTACTTTGACTTCAACAAGGATCCCACTATCACCTGAGCTTACATTCAATATAATATCCTCGACCAGGTTCTTCATCTGTTGTCTGGAGTTCGATAACATTTCTACCTTTGACTGCACCAGCACTATTCCCTTGTCCCAACCTGTAACTTTAACTTGTCCTGTTGGACTGTTAATAAAAATTGGAGTGTTTGAAGAAGTAACCTTGATACTATCGATAAGCTCTTTTATTGCGCCAATACCTCCAGAACCATTGGTATAAAGTCTCTGATTACCTGTTTGTGTTACGGGAGAATGAGGATGGTGAATGATGAGAGATTCCGACAGTTTCCTTTCCATGCTATCGGTTTCATCCGTATAAAGAACTATTTTTGTGATTTCTGTATCTTTGGAATCAAACTCAATCTTCGCCACGCTATCGCCAGAGACCATAAGTTTCAACATCTGCCCTGATAGTTCATGGTTCATCCCTTTAAGAAAGATTGCAACCTCATGGCTGAGTAACTCCTCCTGCTCAAGGTGTTCACTTACCTCATATTGCAGGACGATATCTATAGCCTCCATATCACGGCGAAGAGATTTCGTCACCCGATAAGCTTTGCGTTCTTTTGTTTTCAGTTCCCTTTCACGTTCCTTCAATTCGCGGATGGTTTTTTTTAGATCAGATATCAGCAAATCGACATTGTCAACATAAGCTCCCTCAGCCAGTTTCGCTGCCAACTCGGTCAGTTGTTTTCTCTGTGGCGCAACAGATTTGGAATGAAGCTCCATGAGTGCCTTGTTGTAATCAATTGTAATGTCCTCAAATTCCCTAAGAATTTCAGCATACTCCTCCGCCAACTCTTGAGCCTCAGCACTCACTGTCACATGCACTTTTTTTTGATCCTCGATATCTTCCGGCGGAGGAAGAGGGGTCTGGGCAATTGCCATCGCAGCTAGCTCATAAGTAATAAAAACTGCAAATAGAACCAGCCGTATTATAAATGCTGAGTGAATCATAATTACTTAACCTGACATTATTTTTCTAATCTATATCCCATGGGCTTTCGACCGTCATAATTCAGTCTCCCTTCTCGCTCAGTGATTCTCATCCAAAGTACTTTGATGACCAAAAAGAAACAAGTCACCTTTTGAAAGTAAGCTCCTTCCTTAACCATCCATCAATTTATTATTTTAATCTCTACTTCAAATACGTTTAAGTGGGTTGATAGTTTCTTGCTATTTTCAGGAAATATTTGCGTTACTGTGGAATAAAGAGGGCACTAAAGTCCTGGAAAAAGTGTGCTATTATTCCCGGCCAGATGCTTCCGGTGCGGATATACAAAAAAGAAAAAAGGAGACCATAAATAGTAATGACTATCAGTCCGGGAATCCCCTGATAAGCATGACAAATTCCAAACGCAAGGGCTGATAAAATAGTCGGTATCACCCAGCTTTTCAGTCCTCCAACCAGTCGAAGGCGGGTCATGAGATATCCCCGAAACGCAGACTCCTCGCAGAAACCAGCCGTAAAGGAAACTGCTACCCAAACAAACCTGCCTGCTGTGTCAGTTGGAATCAACATAGCTATCTCACCCTGCATTGGAAGGCCAATCTGCGCAAGAGCCCAAGCCAATCCTGACAGAATCAGGTTAGAAACAATCAAAAAAGAGACAGCCCAGGCGAAATCAAGCCCTCGGATTTTCTTAAAACCGAGTCCTGCCAAGCTGGTTTTCTCGAAGTATAGACTCAGATACAGCAACAGAAAAACGCCCCATTGCATAACAATGGTTGAAATCAACAATACCATTCTTATGCTGTCGTTGAGATTCTCCAACATAGTAGAAGGATCTTCAACAAATGCCAGCGATAATCCGGGATAGACAATGAGCAGAAAGAATAGGGAAAGCCAGGTCATCTTCGATCTACGGAAAGAAATATTTCCAGATTTTGCCCTGAATCTCTCCTTGGCTGTAACGCTTTGTGACTCGGCATCATAAATTGGTATGCGTTCCATTGGGTCTGGCTCACGAGACATAGATTTGGCCTGATTCCTTCATATTATCCCGAGTAAGGGCTTTCTTATTCTTATCGCCTATTTGAGTTGCTGTCTTAATGCATATCAGCAATACCATTTAGCTTCATTATCGAATTTCAAAAATAGGTAATATGTCATTAAAAGGAAAGACTTCCTTACAGAAAAATGTCTGAACCAGACAATCCGCCTAGGCGGACTGGAAAGGCAATGCCTGCTGGATTCCTGCGTCCGCAGGAATGACAATAAAAAAGGAATGACAATATCATAATTTCATACCGAGCGGAAGTTTGTATCATCCCGAACGGAAATTTGTCTTATCATAGGGCTTGTTGAAAAATTAGTTATTATGTACCATAATCTCCCCGCCTTTGGCGGGCGCGCCCGCCTGTCGAGCGG
>JAYEIF010000085.1:0-3673 GCA_034659895.1 Candidatus Zixiibacteriota bacterium | reverse complement strand
CGCTTACTTTGACCATAATGTTTACCGGTATAGGAAGAAAGAAAATCATGGTTAAGTATGCTCAGTTGTCTGTAATAGGTTAAGGATAAAAGGGTTCCTAATTTCATCGGGACACTTGATAAACATTTTACATGCGGGGGCGTGGATTGAAACTCTATATAGTTCCATGGGGCAGGTTTGTCTCCAAACCTGCTATTACTATTGTTCCAATGTCGTTTTTTGTTATTTTATGGGCGCCAGACATTCTCAAGATGACTTTGTGTCGACTAAGAGTTATAGGTTGGGTTGCTTATCAGTTTGATACAAAAAGCGGAACCTCTATCCGCCTCGGCGGACCGCCCTTGTATATTGCATTTAATAGATAATTGTTATATTCTTATGGTGTAAATTCACCACACCCGATCGGTTCCGCACCACCCTGCCATAGAAAACTAACAAGATAAGTTACATCTGCTATATTTACACGCTTGTCAGCAGTAGTACTGCCATCAACATTGGCTTTTTCCCAGCATGCTGGTGACGGTCCCCCCTGCCACAATGCGGCGACTAAAAATGTCAGGTCGGTTACTGTTATCTCGTCATCACCATCAATGTCCCCGCGTTGCCCGGTGCAACAGAAAATTGAATCGTAACACCACGATGCATCAGCCGCCGCCATAGCAAGAGAGTCCAGATTGGACCCTGCCACAATGGCGAACGCCACCGTATCCGCCTCTCCATTTGCCAAAAATATAGGGCCTACGGCAATTAACTGAAGTAAATCAGTGGATGAAGTAGTATACAAAGCAGCCGTAGAAAATCCGTCCGACAAAGCATCATATTTTTCCTGTTCGGTAAAACCATCTAAGGGTGTGTAGGTCACCAGATCTCCGGTGGCAGTGAAACCAGAACTTGCCTGGCCGTCGATAACCTTGACACCGCGGTAGCGAGATAATGTATATCCGTTATTGTATGCCGTCCACAGAAGGCTGTCAGAACTATCCCATCCGCCGGCATTCTGTGAGTATGAAAAAATATCCCAATCGAAATACATTCCGACTCTGATACTATTAAGCGGGTAGGTGTTTTCATTGCTGATGATATACCGCATGATAATGAAATCGTTATATGGGGGTTCTGCGAATGTATAGGACTGTTGGACTACCTTCAGTCCAAGCGGCGTTTCTGCACGGGAGTCATCAAAAATTGAATACGTTTCCTCTGGCGCATATCCGCCCGGTTCCAGCAACTGGATATTACCACCCGGAGTTACCTGAAAATCACCATCCGGTTCGCCTGCGGGATTACGAACACCATCTGATATACTGACTGGGTTGTTTCCTATGATTAAACCACTTTCCCACAAATCATTTATCCCCTCGTCAAATTTAAATCCTTCACCGCCTGCAGGGAAGAACGATTCTTCACCAAGTCCGTAAGTCCCAAAATTTGTAACACTAAACGAGATTCGATTGATATCGTGCGTGGCAATCATCCGTTCCAGTTTTGGCTCAACCAGGAAATACAGTTTTGCCGTCCGTGAGAATCCCGTACCGCTGATAGTAAAATCCAATGACAGGACACTTCCGGGAGTAACGGTGTCGGAAACCACTACGCAAATTGTATCGGTGGAACGGACAGCGTTCCCCTCATTTATGTCACCAAAATAAGCACTGCCGTTGATTTCAGTTAGTGCTGGATGATAGCTCGAAATAGCCGCTGATATATCGGACACATTCGCACCTATATTCTGAAGTGTCACTGTGCCTTTCACTGTATCACCGGATGAAATAGGATCGTGGTCAAAAGCATAGACACGCACATTCGGGTTGTCATTGGTATCTGAGAGAGCATTCAATGCCGCAATGCAATCAATCAAACCCCATCCGTAATTATTGTCCGGTAGGCTGTGTCCATGATCGGCGGCAGTAGTCAGAATAGCATTCTTTATTTCATCAACTGTAGCGTTTGGGTTTTTCTGACGCAACAATGCCACCAATCCCGACACATGGGGAGCAGACATCGATGTTCCTGTCAAGTAGCTATAGTTATCATTCGGAACCGATGAGCGAATTGCATACCCCGGAGCAACGACGTTTGGTTTGATTTCGCCGTTGCAATCGGACGGTCCACGCGAGGAATTTGACCATAAAGTCAGTGGAAGGCTTGGCTTAACATTCCCAACAGCAAAACAATCAATTGAATCAAGAGCGCGGTTCGCCGGATTACGTATAGAAGACTCTGCTCCTTCGTTGCCTGCCGCAAAGATATTTACAATACCGAGCGCTTCAAGGTTGTCTATCATATCGAAGAACACACTCTGACAGCCGATATCCTTGACACCCCAGCTATGATTGATGACATCCGGCAGATCATCGATTGAGTTCGGGTCACCATCAGGATCAGCTGCCCACTCGAAGGCATCAATAATTGAAGCCCCGTTGATATCAATAACTGCGGCTGAAATCCACTTAGCATCGGGAGCCACACCAATTGTGTCTCCGGTAACATCGTCGTGCCCGACAAGGATACCCATTACATGAGTTCCGTGGCTGGTAGATTGTCCTGTAAGTATGTGAGGGAATGATTCCCTATCATGCGGGTCAAACCATGCCGCCGCCGAATCGCCATCGTGCCCCTTCCAATTGTTGAAAAGAGCCGGATGATCACCGTCAATACCGGTATCAAAGGAACAAATCACGCGACCAGCGCCAGTATAGCCCGCAGCCCAAGCCGCATCGGAATTAATAAAGCTGAGGTTAGTCTCAATACCCGCCGCCATCGGTGGCGCCGAGCCAGCTTTCTCGGGCTTGATGAGACTAATCTTGGGGACCGCGCGGATTATCTCAACATCATCTAGAGCCGCCAGTAACGCTAAATCATCCACAAACACTTTTACCTCAACGATATTGGTAATCCAATGCGGTTTGACATCGGCCGCTTGTCCCTCTGATTCAAGTTGCTGAAGTTTGGACAATAGATTGCTCTGTCTTGTTTCGTGCTCCTGCTTCAGTCGATTCACAGCTATTTGATAGCGTCCTTTGTGAGTGCTTGCAAGACTCAGCATATCCTTTTTCATTCTAACGATTTTCTCTACCTGCGGCAGAACTATCCACACCGGTACTAATTCCGCATTTCCTTTTGTTGCTATTTGTTGCTTGAGTTTCGGCGAGAGTTGCCCCGACCATGCAGTTACTGCCGCAATCATTATTGTCACACAGATAAAGAAAACCAACCGCTTTAGATTCATTATGTATCTCCACATATTTTTAACATCTGCTCCAGTGTCAGTAACACAAGTGTCAGCGACACAAGTGTCAGCGACACAAGTGTCAATGACATCAGTATCAATGACACTTGACACTACAGTCAGTAACGAACTACATGCACAAGTTGCTTATCACAATACCAACCGCAGATCAATTTATTACTATTGTAAAGCTACTTTATGCTCTATACAAGAAAATTGATATCGCACAAATAAAAGGATTCCGTCAAACAGAGAAACTAAATGACTATCCCTGAAAATCTATTAATTTTGGAACAGACCTGCAATTGCGCCATATAAATAAGTATTGTATTTGGTAAGTAGTTTGGTAATGGATAATAGGTAATGGGATGACGCAGAAAATATGTGGCGAGTCTGTGGAAGTTTTGACAATTACGCACATGCCCTTGACAGTAAACGACTCAG
>JAYEIF010000084.1:0-3741 GCA_034659895.1 Candidatus Zixiibacteriota bacterium | reverse complement strand
TGGTCTAATTCATCTCGCTGCTGAGACTCACGTTGATAGATCAATAGTTGGACCGGCTGCGTTTGTCGAAACTAACATCATAGGAACATTCAACTTGTTGGAACTCGCTCGTAAAATGATAGACAAGAAAGATGGTGATAATAGTTTCCGATTCCATCATGTATCAACAGATGAAGTGTTCGGATCGTTGGGGAAAACAGGATATTTTACAGAAGAAACACCATACAAGCCTAATTCTCCATACTCTGCATCAAAGGCGTCAAGTGATTATCTGGTGCGATCATATCACAAGACCTACGGTCTCAATGTCGTAACAACGAATTGTTCAAACAATTATGGTCCATACCAATTTCCCGAAAAGCTTATTCCATTGATGATTCGCAACGCTCGCAATGGAATTGAATTGCCGGTCTATGGTGATGGTCACAACGTGAGAGACTGGCTCTTTGTTGAAGATCATTGTCGAGCTATTGATTTGGTGTTTCATAAGGGGAAAGCTGGTGAAATGTACAATATAGGGGGACATAATGAAGTCGAGAACATCGAGCTGGTGCGAATAATATGTAAAATAATGGACGACCAGCTTGGTGGTAAATCCCGTTTAAATCTTATCACATTTGTAAAAGATCGTGTCGGGCATGATCGCCGATATGCTATTGATTCCTCAAAAATTGAGCGTGAACTTGGTTGGTCACCAAATGTGACATTCGAGGAGGGGATTAGTAATACAATCAAATGGTATCTGGCTAACAATGAATGGATGGAAAACTGTATCAACGGTCAGTATCTGAATTACTATGATAATATGTACTCAAAATAACAAGAGACGAGAAGTATGAGTAGCAGTATCAAAAAAGGGATAATCCTTGCTGGTGGTAGCGGTAGCCGTCTTTTTCCAGTAACTCAGGTAGCATGTAAACAACTCATCCCAGTATACGACAAACCTATGATTTACTATCCTCTGTCCACATTGATGCTGTTTGGAATCACGGAAATTTTAATTATATCAACACAGGAAGATACGCCAAAATTCCAAGAGCTTCTCGGTAATGGTCACTCCATCGGACTTGATATTTCATATGAGGTGCAGGAAAGACCGGAAGGGATAGCGCAGGCATTTTTGATTGGAGAAGATTTCATTGGCAATGATAGTGTTATCCTTATTCTTGGGGATAATGTTTTCTATGGTGATTATGACTTTTTGCGAGAAGCAAGATCGTTCAATGGTGGCGCTTTGGTATTTGGCTATTATGTTAAAGACCCTGAGCGGTATGGAGTAGTGGAGTTTGATAAAGATGGCATGGTTTTATCAATTGAGGAAAAACCATTCCAGCCAAGTTCGAACTATGCTGTTACGGGTTTGTATATGTATGATTCGGATGTTGTGTCGATTGCCAAATCTCTTAAACCATCCGCTCGAGGAGAACTTGAAATAACCGATATCAATAAAACTTATCTCGAACGTGGCAAGCTGAAAGTTGTTCGTTTGGGGCGAGGAATTGCCTGGCTTGATACAGGAACCCATGAGAGCTTGCTGGATGCAAGTAACTTTATTGCTACTATAGAGAAAAGGCAGGGTCAAAAAATTGCCTGTATAGAAGAAATTGCTTATAGAATGCGTTTTATCAATCGTGAACAAATGGAAACATTATTAGAAACGATGGGAGAAAATGCCTATAAACAATACCTACAGGAAGTTGTCGCCGAGGTAAATAGTGACAGGTCCTAAGGTGTTAGTTACCGGTTGCAAGGGGCAGCTTGGATCTGATTTTGCGCGTGAGCTCAGCACTCATTATGATGTGAGCGGTATTGATATCGATGATGCTGATATAACGGATTTTGATTCCATACGAGATATTATCATACATCAAAATCCACAAATAGTTCTCCATACGGCAGCTTATACTGATGTTGAAAGTTGTGAGTCGAACAGTGAGTTAGCAATGGCTGTCAATGTCGATGGTACTGAAAATGTTGCCAGAGCCTGTCGGGAAGTCGGAGCGCGGATGATTTATTTCTCCACAGACTATGTTTTCGATGGGGAGAAAGGTTCGGCTTATGTGGAATCAGATATTCCAAATCCACAAACAGTATATGGTCGAAGTAAATTCAATGGGGAAAAAGTGTTAGCTGTTACGTTGGATAATTATGTTATTTGCCGTTTGGCTTGGTTATATGGTGAACATGGCACTAATTTCGTGCGCACAATGGTTAAACTTGGATATGAGCAACAGCAAGCAGTACAGCGAGGGGAAAATATCACACCTTTGAAAGTGGTAGATGATCAGATTGGGAATCCAACTTGGACGGTTGAAATTGTGCAACAGGTTCTGGCTGTGATGGAAAGCGATATTAGCGGAATCTTACACTGTTCCTCCGAAGGGGAGACCTCGTGGTATGGTTTTGCAAAAGCAGTATTCGAATATTTGGAAATGTCAGTGCAAATTCGTTCCTGTACGTCCAATGAATTTCCTCAGTTTGCTCATAGGCCGAGAATGTCATCGTTGATAAATAGTCGTTTGGAGCAAGCAGATCTAAATCGAATGCGTAATTGGCGTGAGTCGCTTGAAGCGTTCCTTAGGGAAAACAAGGAAAGGTTATTACCGTGAAGTGCGAAATAGAAGGTGTGATAATCCGTGATTTGAAGCGGCACAATGATAACCGCGGCTGGTTGGTTGAATTGTTCCGTCAGGATGAAATGGATAATGCGGTCCATCCGGTAATGAGCTATGTATCTCTTACCCAACCTGGTATCACACGTGGTCCACACGAGCACAAGGAGCAGACGGATTTGTTTTGTTTTATTGGACCATCAACATTCCGTTTGTATTTGTGGGATAATAGAAAAGCATCATCGACATTTGGTAAAAGTATTAAGCTCAATTTTGGTGAGAGTCACTGGGCTTCTGTTCTGGTACCTCCTGGTGTGGTTCATGGTTACAAGAATATCGGTTTGTGCGATGGCTTAGTTTATAATGCTGCAGACCATCTGTATGCTGGGAAAGGGCATAGTGAACCAGTGGATGAAATTCGCCACGAAGATAATCCCGATTCACCATTTATAATTGAAGATTAGATGAGAAATTGACATAAGTTTATATGCAATCTCATTAGTATGTCTCATAATTGGGAATATTTTGAAATATTTGGGTTGATTTTTCGGCGTAGGTTTGTTTATTGTGTTTTAAGTATTGACTAATAAGCCGATACATTATGTATATTTGGTGGGGTTCCCGAGTGGCCAAAGGGAACAGACTGTAAATCTGTCGGCGAAGCCTTCGGAGGTTCGAATCCTCCCCCCACCACTTATCTATAGCTTTATTCCAATGAGGCTGTTTGCTTGAGCAGGGAAAGGAAAAGGGTAGGGTCTCAATATAAAATAATAAATCAGCCACCGAGCAGATTCGAACTGCTGACCTACTGATTACGAATCAGTTGCTCTTCCAACTGAGCTACGGTGGCTTATTGGGCAAATAATAAGAATACTTAACCCACTATCCAATAATCGACAAATATAACGATACTCTTCAAATATACAAGAAAATATATGACCGCTCTTGTTTTCGGAGTTGGGATTGACAACCGGTAATCCACCCAGAGCTGAAGGCGTCGGGTGGAATGTCTCAATTTTACCAACCCGCCAGCCCATCCGTAAGAGCGGACTTTTGGTGGGGTACCGAAGCAAGGTAGGTCAGTCCGCATAGGCGGATTGAAATCTGAAAGCATTAAAGATGCTAAATA
>JAYEIF010000083.1:0-3747 GCA_034659895.1 Candidatus Zixiibacteriota bacterium | reverse complement strand
ACCCGTTTCTGCTGAACCGGATACTTTGAAGCTGATGCTACCATCGCAAAACATGCGACCATAAGTAAGGAGAGAATTAACAACGAGGATAATTTCCTTGTCATTTTGCTACTCCTTTCATAAAATTTGAGTGTTCCCAACTTATTCCCAAGTGAAAATAAGTCATTAGCTAATTAATTAATTGTGGAAAATGTTCATCAATCTGACTGGCTATTGCTAAAAGAGCAAACAGCACAATCAGTCAATCAAAAAAACTCTTCTGCGATTCACCTTCCTTTCTGACACCCATATACGAGCCACGCAACAGGCAGTCTGTTTAATTGCTTAAGGGTTCTTCATCCTCTTAAAGCTGTTTGTTTAAAACCATCTGTTAAAACGAGTATCTATAAAAACACTCTTTCGCCAAGATTCTTTGTTTTTCTTTCAATATAGAAATCAAAACAACTTAAAATTAAGCATTTCAAGCTTCACTAAAAGGCTTGAATCCTTTGCGAGAAAATCGTAAGACCAAAAAAACGGTCACATCACTTCCACGATTACAGTAACATAATAACAATATGTTTCAATAATGTCAAGCTTTTTTCGCATTTTAAAAGCAAAAATATCACACTGCGTTTCATACTCAAAAAAAAAAGAAAAGACCGCTAAAAAGCGGCCTTATCTATGCTATTATCATACTATAAGAAAACGCAATTATTGCGGCGGACGTGGTCCGGCATTATACAAGAAGTTAACCAAATATACGACATCGGAGACATTGATACCACCATCCATATCGGCATCGCCGGATTCAATAGGATATGGCTCATCCCCACCGCGGAAAAGATAGTTAATCAAATAGACTATATCATTGATATTATATGTACTGTTAGCATCCGCATCACCGCGTTTGGAAGTTTCTACGGAATAATACGTCATAACAGTATCGGCAAGTCCGATCGAGTCACTGGTGAAAAACATTACCTGCGTAACTGTACCAACATCGCCTATATCGGGATCATAGACATACCTTGCGCTTCCACCACCATCGTTTATCATAGATGCACCTGTTAAGGTATCTGAAGCATCAAAGGTGAGAGAATCACCATCGGGGTCAACAGCTTCAAGGTCAGTGGTGATTTGAGTCCCTGCAAAAGTCAGAATTGTGTCCGGTAATACAGTAGTGAAATAGGGCGACTGGTTTCCAGCATCAAGTACGTTAATATCAACGACTTGCGTGTCGGCAAGAGCCGATGGGTCAATACTTTGAGTAATAAAACTAACCGAATAGCTGCCAGCTTGTTGGAAATCCGGTCTAAACTCAAAACTGAGAGTATTTATTGAGGTGCTCGTGTCACAGTTTGCCGGCATTCCCTCGACCCATATCTGCGGAAATCCAGAACCATCAAGGTCAACAGCCATAACATCAAACGAGAGAGTATCATTTTCACTCAAATCGAACGGTCCAGTCCCGTCAGAAAAGACCATATATGGCGGCCTATGAGTATCATACGCACGAATGGTTTGAGGTGAAGTAACAACGCTCAGGCTCTCATCTACCGAGTCTGTAACTCTGAAACGGATATAATAGAAGGTTGGATCATCATCACCTTGGCTGAAATCCGGTACGAAAGTAAACACACCTGTTCCATTTCCTGAGTCAATGCAAGACATATTTGGAGCCAGAGAATCGACAGTTCCATCTATGTAGGCTTCGATACTGGGTATTGGGCCATCATCATCCCAAACGGTAATGACCCTATTAAGAGTATCTCCTTCCATTACAGTATCCTGCTGATTTGGGTACACCAAAAACATAGGCGCTCTGTTAGTGTCCAGAACGTGAATGTTGACTATTTGAGAGTCAATCGCATTCGGGAAAGCAGGATCGCCATCGACGGCATAGAACCAAACATCATAGGAGCCGGAATCGGTGTCGGTTGGTATCCAACCGAATATCCCCGTTGTCGGATTGAATGTCGATGCCCCCGGCAATGCAGAGGCTGACAATACTGGATCAACGCCGTCAGTGTCGCTGGCTGTAACTGTAAATTGAAGATTATGTAGCTCCATAATTTCCTGATTTAAAATAGAATCAAGAACTGGCGTATGGTTCCCAAATTCCTGAGCATCAATAGTAACCGTAACTGTATCTGCCAAAGTGTCGGTTGTAGCAATAACATCAATATCGTATGTCCCTGCTTGAGAGAAATCAGGGAGGAAAACTATCAGCCCTTTTCCGTCACCCTGATCGGTAAACGTAAAATTATCAGGAGTAGCAGATTCGTCAACCGTTAAAACAACAGGATCAAGGTCTGGATCCACAGCTGTAACACTGTCACTCAGGGTGTCACCCTCAATTCCGGTTATTGTAGGAACATACACAAACGACGGAGCCTGATCGCCAGCCTCAAAGACTTGAATCAGAACAACCTCCTTGTCAACATCAATACTGTCGCTTGCTTGGAAAGTAACATAGAACAATCCGGCTTGCAAATATGAGGGGATAAACACAAACTGGGCAGTTCCATCACCATTGTCAATAAAGGTCGAATTTTCAGGAGCATTGATTGCCTCCAAAGTAGGAACTACACTATCTGGATCCGTTGCTGACATATCAATAGTTAATGTGTCTCCCTCAAGCACAGTCTGTGGGCCAATTTCACTCAACTCCGGTGGATAATTGATTGTAAGCACCGTAATTTCAATTGGCATCGACCCTGTCTGTGAAGGAGAACCTTGATCTGTTGCCAAAAATGTAACAGTATCTATACCTTCCTGTCCAAGTACCGGTGCGAAAGTGAAAGTTCCGGTGTTATCAGTATTATCGACAAAGGTTGCATTAGTTGGCAGATCCAAAACAGACAGGAACAAATTGGCACCGGTGGTGTCTGTAGGATCGGAAGCAGTTACTGTGAATTCCAGTGTGTCTTCGATATCAACCGAAAACGGTCCAGTTGAATCGAACACTGGCGGTTGATTAACTTCTATTGTTGTGATCTGAATCGGCAGTATCGACGAAAGCGATGGAGAACCATCGTCTATAGCAATAAATCGAACTGTATCAATACCGGCATCTTCATACGATGGAGAATAGGTAAGCACGCCGGAACCATTTCCATTATCTACAAAGGAGTAGTTATTCAGTAGTGTGTTCACTGACAGAATGATATTATTACTATCCGGATCGACCGCAGAAACATTGAATGTCAGTATATCATTTTCTTGAATCATTGTATCTGTAAGGGTTGTATCCCAAACAGGTGGCTGATTGCCCGACTCTCCCACAACAATCGCGACGATTTCGGAATCGACATCACTTGGATAGACACTGTCTGCGGCATAAAAAGTAACAAAGTGTGTTCCTGCATCGAGAAAACTTGTAGTCCAGTCAAAGTTGCCTGTTCCATCGGCATTGTCAACAAACGTAGCGCTACCCGGTAGGGTTGATGTTGTAAGAACCGGAGTATTACCATCTGGATCGGCGGCTGAGACGTCAAATGAGAGAGTCCCGCCTTCAATTACCGACTGACTGCCGATAGCGGTCAAAAGAGGAAGCTGGTTTACATTTGTTACGGTTATGGCCACTTCCTCTGAATCTATTGCTGTTGGATAAGCACTGTCAGCAGCATAAAAAGTGATATTGTAAACCCCTGAATCGGCAAAGCTTGGAGTCCAGTCAAAAGTGCCTGTGCCATCACCGTTATCTACAAACGAGGCTGTACCCGGAAGAGTGGAAACCGATAAAATCGGTGTGTCTCCATCAGG
>JAYEIF010000082.1:0-3773 GCA_034659895.1 Candidatus Zixiibacteriota bacterium | reverse complement strand
ATTCCCTTTTTTTATTGTCATTCCCTTTTTTTATTGTCATTCCTGCGAAAGCAGGAAACCAGCAGTCATTCACCTGTCTGCACAGGCAGGCCTGTATATTTGCCTTTACACTGGATACCAGCGTTCGCTGGGGTGACAAATAAAGGGCTGGGGTGACAAAATATTTGGTTGAAAAAGGGATAATAAAGAATCAATTTAACATTATGAAACAGTACTATACTTATATCATGACCAGTAAGCGCAATGGCACATTGTATATTGGTGTTACCTCTAATCTCGTACGGCGTGTATATGAACATAAAAATGAAACAGTTAAAGGATTCACTAAAAAATATAATATCAAGCGATTAATTTATTATGAAATATATCAGGATGCTCGTGAAGCTATTATGCGAGAGAAGAGATTGAAGTCTTGGAAAAGAAAATGGAAGCTTGATTTGATTGAACAAGAAAATCCTGAATGGCTCGATTTATACGACAGTTTAACATAAAAACTGGACCCCAGCCTTCGCTGGGGTGACAAATAAAGGGCTGGGGTGACAAATAGATTATTGTCATTCCCTGGTTTTATTTATGGCATTTTTTGTGTTTTTATGGTAAAACAGCGTGCTATCGGCGCAATTAGGGGATTTTTCCACTCCCCCCTTGCCCCCCTCAGTGAGGGGGGTTATTCTCCGCTCCTCCTTTGCCACCCTCAGTGAGGGGGGCAGAGTGCAAAGCACTCGGGGGGAGGCATTGCCATTCTCAATGCTCCGTCTTGCCGCTGAAACGGAACGAGCCCAGATGCACAGTCGGTACTGTCATACATCCAACAGCACTCCACCAGGAAGCAATATGTTCTCGTTCCCGCGAAATTGCCTTGACCGATTTGAACGCTCGCAGAAATGAATCAGTAAAACGCAGGTTTTTGATACCACTCGTAATTTCGCCATTTTCAATAAGAAAAGTACCATCGCGCGTCATCCCTGTAAGCACTGAATTACGAGGGTCTATCATACCATTAAGATAGTGGAACCGCGTTACAAGGATTCCTTTTTTGACCTTTGAGATCATTTTATCACGGGAAGCTTTTCCGGGTGCCATGAAGATGTTGAACCCAAATGCACCTTCGCCGTTTTGATCAGGTGTGATTGCGTGACCGGTGGATTTGGTCTTACTTTTCACAGCCGAAGCTCTATCATGAACAACGCCTTTTGCCACACCCTTATCGAGGAACATAACTTTCTTTTTCGGCACTCCCTCAAAATCAAACGGAAAAGCAACAGATTTTGTATCGAGACCATTGTCATAAATAGTAATCATCTCCGAAGTAAGCTTCCGACCTATTTTACCCGACAGAAACGACATATCCTGTTGAAATGGCTTGGAGCCGAAACTGACCATATTCAGCCACTCAAGCATCTCCGCTACAGCCGCTGGTTCGAGTATGACCTCATAATCTCCCGGCTCAACTGAAATAGGATTCTGTGACAAGTCGCACTTTTCGACTGCTCTCTCAGCCAGTTTTACAAAGTCAAGATCGGATACATGGCGCGAAGTAGATGAAGCATACCCAGATGATGTATCAGACATAGCAATTGTGTTGACCGATGCCGAGGTCAGAGGCTGGTAAGCCCGCACACCAAGAGAATTGAGAATGGCTATCTCTGAACTTTCGCTGGAATAAGAACCAGCCATCGTGAAATGTTTTCGTTTCCCCTGAGAAATAATTTTTTTGACCGCACTTGCTCGGTTTCTTGGCGTAATTTGTGCGGTCGTAGAATCAAATGTATCAATATCTTTATATTTTGCAGAGCCGGGTAAACCGGGGAAATTTGGGTTTTCGGGTTGCTGTTTTGCAATCTCCATAGAGTCAGTCAGTGTCTTTTTTAAATCCGACGCCACCAGTGAATTTGTAGAGGCAACACCTACACGCTTACCAAACACGGTGCGGAAGAAAATATAGGAGTTGCTCTCAAATACATTCTGGTGGATGTAGGAGTTGGCATAGCGAGTAAGTCCGGTTTCGACACCAATATAGACAATCTCGGTTTGATCCGCATCCGAGTGTCTCATTACACTTTCCAATTTCTTGAATAGCTTTTCTTTCCCAATCATTTTGTCACCCCTACTTTCACATTTCGGAATCTGGCTGGCGCTGTCCCATGAGCAACATGCGCAGCTTGCATTGGCTCACCCTTGCCGCAGTTGGGAACACCCCAAACGTGCCAGTGTTTTCTGTTGCAAACAGCGTCACAGGAATTCCAGAACTCTGGCGTGATACCGGTGTAAGTGGCGTTCTTGAGCATACGTCCCAATTTACCGTTTTTGATTTCCCATGCGGCTTCAACGCCAAACTGGAAATTGAGTCGTTGGTCGTCAATCGACACGCCCTTGTTAAGATCAAAGAAAATACCATTTTTGGTATCGGCGATAAGATCATCAAGCTCCCACTTCCCCGGCTCAAGGTTGATATTTGTCATTCGGATAATTGGAATCCGATTCCAGCCATCAGCTCGCATTGTTCCGTTGGAACGTTGATCTATAATCGGCGCTGTTTCTCGGCTGGTAAGGTATCCGACAAACTTCCCCTTTTTGATAATCGGTGTGCGATGTGCCTTGACGCCCTCGTCATCGTAGCCAAACGTTCCGAGTCCTCCCTTAGTGGTAGCATCGGCTGTAATGTTGACAAACTCAGAGCCATATTGAAGCTTATTGAGCTTATCAACAGTCATGAACGACCCGCCAGCAAGTGAAATCTCAGTGCCAAGAACCCGATCAAGTTCAATAGGGTGGCCGCATGATTCATGGACCTGCAAAGCCATCTGCGAACCACCGATGATGATTGTTGTTTCGGTATCCGGACAGGGATCAGCCTTGAGTAATGCAATTGCCTCTTCTCGGACACGGTCGGTATGATCGAGGAAGTTCATATTTTGGATTAATTCATACCCTCCAGTTCCAAAATCTCCGCCAAATGAGTTCGGGTATGAGCGTTTTTGAGCTTCTTTACCGTCAAAAGCCACAGCACTGAACCCACCACCCGATTCGAGCAGATCCTGTTCAATCTCAGCACCCTCAGTGGATAAAAACAGCTTCGATGTTTTATAAAAATCCATCGAGGCTTCAGCGGTTTTAATCTTCTTCGATTTCCTGAGCATATCGCATGTTTTTACCAACAGATTAGCTTTGTCATCGGTCGACACTTCGAAAGGGTCCTTCTTGAACGGTGTGCGGTAATAATCGATAAATGGTTCCTGCTCGGCAAACGGGGCCACTTCGTGCGCTGTTATGGCTGAGGCATGTGCAATCTGAAGAGCCTTGTTGGCTGTCTTTTTAAGGTCGGCCGAAGTCAGAGATGAAGTAGCCGCAAAGCCCCATGATCCTTTGTCGAGAACACGGAAACCGATTCCGACATTCAGGTTGCGGGACATCGAATCAAAATTTCCATCCGATGCGCGCAGTGATTCTTTCTCAGATCGCACGAAGCGGCAGTCGGCATAGTCCACACCATTTTTTCGCAACAATGCGATGATTTCTTTCAGTTTGTTCTTCATAAAAATTCCTGCAAAATTTTATTACTGAGTTCCTTTTCTTGTTATATTATTAAAAATAATACTCAAGGTCAAGGTTATGCTTGAATTTTCAAATGGGTATATCATTTTTTTTGGATAATCTTACAGATTTATTTTCAAACATACTTTTTTGTCAGAAGGCGTGTTTGGTAATTGATTCCACCTTACAAAACAATTATTTGTAGTAACGTAACCAACCAAAACTATGGTGTCAATCAC
>JAYEIF010000081.1:0-19020 GCA_034659895.1 Candidatus Zixiibacteriota bacterium | reverse complement strand
GCGTGTAGAATGTTTATCAAGTGCAAGCCTTTTAAGCTATTTATAACAAAACCCTTTCACTTGAAACAATACAAAACATGCTTATCTATTTATGAACAAAGAACTTATACTTTATTCAGCAGACCCTGCTTAGTCTTAGGACTCGGCTTAAAATAATTTTCAATTTATGAACCATTATCAGTTAGTTCTCGTATATTCTAACAGAGAGAGAACATAAAAACTTATGGAGGGATATGGTTATGTTCAGGATGACTGCTTTTCTGATGGCGTTAGTATTAGTTTTGGGAGGAAGCGTACTGGCAGGAGAAGAAGATGGTCGCATATACGGGAAAATCACTACCACTGATGGGGACGTCTATGAGGGCTTGATTCGCTGGGATAAAAATGAGGCTAACTGGGTAGATATCCTTGATGGTAGCAAAGATATCCCTGAATCTGAGCAGAGGGAATCTGAGCGCAGTCGGCACCATGACGGAGAGGTGTCCATTGAGATTTTTGGCATCAAAATCGGAGAAGGATCCAATATTTCTTGGAATTGGTCATCGAGCGCTCAGTCAGGTATAAGGTTTGGACATATCAAGGTGCTTGAAGTAATTGATGACGACCGAGTGTTGCTGATTCTAAAATCTGGTAAAGAAGTCGAGCTTGAAAACGGGTCAACGGATATCGGTTCAGGTATTCGTGGAATACTTATTGAAGACAAAAGCGAAGGGGAGATTGAACTTGATTGGGATGATCTGGAATCAATTGATTTTATGTCGGCTGAATCGGGGGTAGAATCCAATTTAGGTAAGCGTCTTTATGGTACTCTTACAACTCGTCGGGGGGAGGAATACACTGGTTATGTTTGCTGGGATATGGATGAACTATTTACCACCGATATTCTTGATGGTGAGGAGCATAACAGGGACAGAAAAATAAAATTTGGCAAGATTTCCTCTATAGAGCGTTATTCTTCCAGTGGGGCGACAATTACTCTCACTAATGGTGATGAGATGATTTTGAAAGAATCAAACGATGTGGATGACGATAACCGCGGGATAATTATATCTGACCCTGGTTTTGGACAAGTCATAGTTGATTGGGATGAATTTGACCGGATTGACTTTAAGAAATCGTCACACCAGATAGGCTATGATGAATTTGACGGCGGACAAAAGATACACGGGACAGTTTACACCGAAATGGGGGATAGCTTCTCGGGGAATATACGTTGGGATAATGACGAGGAATATACTTGGGAAATCCTTGATGGAGAATACCATGACATTAAATTTGATGTCGAATTTGGTCTGATTGCGAAAATTGAGAATCGATCGAGCCGTTCCTCTATTATTACAGTCAAGGATGGAAGAACATTTCGGCTTCGTGGGTCAAACGATGTAGATAGTGATAACCGTGGTATTTTTGTGGATACTGGTGATGGTGACGAAGTCGAAATAGACTGGGAGGATTTCTCCCGTGTTGAATTTGCAAATTAATCAATCACGGTTATCATTCGGTTCTTATATTTGAAAAAACATTTGCGGTTTTGCATTGATAAAAACCCCAACTGTTGATTATGGCAGTCGGGGTTTTTATATTATCAAGATAATAATACATCAATCTATTGTAGATCAGCCTGTTCTTGTGCCTTTTTGAGATTCTTAATTGTCTCTTTTGCCGTTGATATCATCTGTTTCCTTACTCGAGGATTCTTCTTTGCAATTTTTACGAAGCTTTCCCAGTTTTTGATATTAGTATTATAATCTTCTGGGTCTTTCGATTGAATAGCAATGGCGTAGTTGTAGGCAGCTCGATAATTTTTGGGATTAATTTTAAGTACATTTTGAAATTCGCCCGCAGCGCTGAGGAACTTTTCTTGGCTCAAATAGACACTTCCAAGGGCGGAGTGAGGGTAGGAATAGCTGCTTTTAAACTCGACAGATTTCTTGTAGGCAGCAATAGCTTTTGAAATCTTATCTGTCTTTTTGTAGCTTTTGCCTAAAAGATACCATGATGCATAATTTCCGCCAGACAGTTCGTGAAACTTTTCAAATGCGGAAATTGCCTTAGTATATTTTCTCTCCTTATTGTACGTTTTACCAAGATCGTTGTAGTACTCAGATGCAGATGAGTCGAGATCAAGTGCGGTGGAAAATGCCCCCTCAGCTTCAATATACTGCCGTAATTTGTATTGAACGCGTCCAAGGTTTGCAAACGCTTCGGCATTAGTCTCATCGCGTTTAGTTGCTTCTTTGAACATCTCCAGAGCCTTGTCATATTTTTTTTGTTCAAAGTAGATAGCGCCCAGGCTGAAGCAAGGATCGGCATAAGTCTCATCTTTTTCCATAGCTCCTATGTATGAAAGAATCGCTTCTTCAAGATTGCCGGCTTGTTTAGCCTTTATACCGTCGTTGTACATTTTTTTGGCTTCGTCTGAAACAGCACCGGCCAAAGAAACCAGTAAGGCAATCAAGACAAGAGCAATAGCCAGAGTCGGAATAGCATTTCTTTGCAATTGGTTCATTTTGTTCATGTAATCTCCTTTCAATACTCTGAATGTTTTACAAAATTGTTTGCTTATCGGTTCATAGTGATTACAGGGATTGTCGATGATTTTCCACGGCAGTTTTGATTTCCGGATACTTTAACGCAAAAATACGAGCCGCCAGAATAGCGGCATTTTTTGCGCCGGGGCTTCCAATAGCCATAGTTGCTACAGGGATTCCAGGCGGCATCTGAACAGTAGCCAGTAGAGAATCCATTCCACCCAGTGCGGCTGGAAGTGGTACACCAATTACCGGCAATGTAGAGTGTGCAGCAACTACTCCGGGTAAAGCAGCAGCCAGGCCTGCCATCGCTATTATTACTTCATAACCGTTTGATTCCGCTTCAGCAGCCAGTTTGGCAGTTTTTTCTGGATGTCTGTGGGCGGAAGAAATTGTGGTCTCCGTGTCAATACCAAGATTTTCAAGTTGTTTTTGGCAGTTCTCCGCATATTTGTTATCCGATTTCGAACCAATAATAATAAGTACTTTTGGCATAATTATTAATTCTTATGTGTGTTCTTGAGAGCTTTGGCTCCAATGTCACGACGATACATTGCTCCCTCAAAACGAATCTTATTCACTGTTCGATAGGCATGATTGAGAGCCAGCCTCAAATCCTTGTCGATTCCAACCACACCTAAAACCCGACCACCGCTGGTCAACCACTGGTTTCCTTTAAGGACGGTTCCAGCATGAAAAATGTGGCAATTTTCTTTATCTATATTTGGCAAACTGTTGATTTTTATTCCAGTACGGTATTTGATAGGATAGCCCTTTGAAGCAATAACGACACAGGCTGACGATCCCTGTCGCCAGTCAAGCTTGCGACCGGAACCGAGCTTCTGGTTGACGACAGCCATCATCAGGTCCAACAAATCAGTTTTCAAAAGCGGTAACACCGCTTGAGTTTCTGGATCTCCAAAGCGGCAGTTGAATTCTAATACTTTCGGGCCGGTTTCAGTTATCATCAATCCGGCGTACAGGATTCCTTTGTATGTCATTCCTTCCTTGTGAAGTCCCGCTATAGTTGGAAGTAGTATATAATCGCGAATTTGTTCGGTAGTATAATCATCAAGTAATGTTGTAGGGCAATATGCTCCCATGCCGCCCGTGTTTGGTCCTCGATCGCCATCGTATGCCTGTTTGTGATCCTGACTGGAAAGAAAAGGAATAATCGATTTGCCGTCGGTAATAGCCATGATCGAAACTTCCTGCCCTTTCAGGAATGATTCAATTACTATTTTATCGCCAGCGTGGCCAAAGCTGTGTTTTATCATGATGTCTTCAATAGTTGACTCAGCTTGTTTAAAATTTCGTACGATTATAGCGCCTTTGCCCGCAGCTAATCCATCTGTTTTGATGACTACTGGAAATTCTACTGATCTACAGAAACCAATTGCTTCAGCCGCAGTGTCAAACACCTTGAAAGCTGCAGTAGGAATGTGGTACTTGCGCATGAAATTCTTAGCAAGCGCTTTGCTTCCTTCAATCTGAGCAGCTTTGCGACTTGGGCCAAAGATTTTTAATCGGCGTTGTTGAAATTCATCGACAATACCCTTTGTCAGTGGCCCTTCAGGACCAACTACCGTAAGCCCAATCTTGTTTTTATGCGCAAAATTTCCTAATGCCTTAAAATCATCAGGCTTGATATTGACGCATTTGGCAATCTGTCCAATACCAGCGTTGCCGGGAGCGCAGAATATCTTATCTACTTTTTTTGACTTTTTTAGTCTCCAGACGAGAGCATGTTCGCGGCCGCCAGAGCCGATTACCAACAGTTTCATAGTCTCCCTATGAGTTTTACGGCACTTCAATAAGAAGTATAAATAATAACTTTTTCTATTTATTTCAAGCTGTTTTTTGCTTAAGTAGCAATCATATTGATATTAGAAGTAAATAATCCGATATAAGGAAGCCGACCTTGATAGATCGGCTTCAAATAACTCAACCAAGCATCAATATCACTTATTCTTCTGGTTTTGAGAATGTACCGTCAGGGATTTCTCCGTTGATGATATACTCTGATAAATCATACGTCATTACTTTTTGACCATTGACATTACGAACAGATTTCATCGGAACTTTAACGCCATTTACCACGGTAAGATTTGAGTAGACATTTTCTACTGATCCATCTTCAGAAAAGTACGTTTTACATACAAGTTCGTTGTTTACAGTAGAAAAGCCAAAGCGACATATAACATCACCATTCTTATCTACAATAGCAACCCAGTTCACTTCTGTGCCTTCAACTGTTCCAGAACCATTGTAAACAGCTTGGTAGTTTGGATCATCGGAGTTCATAAAAATGCGAAGAGTGTTACGAGCACGTTGCTTGTTATTTTTGAGAAGATCCTCTTCGGTCATCGGTATAAGCTTCATTGTTTTTGGATCAGTCTTCCATCCAATATTGCCGTTTCTGATGGAGGAATATATTTTCCGTCCCATAACTGAATAAAACCCCATACTCTTATCTGGAAAGACGTCGATACCCTCTGACGGCATTGGGATTTCACCATTGGGTGTTACCAGTGAGGCAGTTGCTTTTCGCCATACAGATTTGATATTTTTATATGCTTTAAGACCACCATGAGCTTTGATAGCTTTATCGAGGAGTTTCTTGCCTTTTGAAAGGGTTTCATCATTGATGACCAGTTCTTTCTTTTCCTCTCCAGTCGGGATAGTAATATCGATTTCAGTAACATCTCCAAGACCTAGTTTTTCCAATGGCATGTCAAAATCTTCACCTTTACCTACTACCACAATACGCATAGCGTCTGGGCGTAGATTGGCTTTGGCTGCTTTGATAACATCATCAGAGGAGACCTTTTCGACCTTTTCCTTTTCCTGAGCGAGGAAGTCATCGGGGATATTGTAGAAATCATATTTCATAAGACGTCGAACAACCTCACCTTTAGAATCGAAGTTGAAAACAAATGAATTGAGATATCCGTCCTTGCCGGATCGCATTTCATCCTTTGTTGGTGGGTCCTTCTGCATACGCTTAATTTCCTTAATCATCTCGCGGACACATTTTGATGTTGTCTCCGATTTAGTCGATGCAAAGGCATAAAACATACCAGGGTAAGAGATATTGGCTGTATATACTCCAAAGGCAGAATAAGCCAATCCCTCACGGGAGCGCACTGCGTTGAACATCCGTGAGCCAAAGCCCCCACCAAAAATGTTATTCATAACAATGCGGTCAGGGTAATCCTCATCGGTAGTAAGGCCGCCGATATGTCCCATGATGATATTGGTTTGGTTTACATCCGCTTTGTGAACGTAGTACACTTCATTGTCAAACTTATAGTCAATTTCAGGAAGAGCAGGAATTGGGTCACCTTCGCGAACCCAGTCACCAAAGTAAGCTTTAATCTTATTTACCAGAGTTTTTGAGTCGAAGTTGCCCCAAAAAGCTAATTGTACATTCTGTGGCTTGAAGTATTTGTTATGGAAATCGACCAAGTCCTGACGTTCAATTGCATTGATAGTAGCATGCTCAGTGTGTCGAGCAAATGGGGATTTTGGACCATAGATAACTTTCTTGAATTCACGGATGGCGATTTGCATCGGTTCATCATTTCTACGAGAAATAATCGAACGCTGCTTTACTTTGGCCAAATCCACTTTATCCTGTTCGAAAACTGGACGACGGAAGATTTCAGCGAGAACTTCAAGACCTAAGTCAGTGTATTCACTGAGAACATTTATACTAGCGCCACCTGAGGTGTTGCCAATGTATGTTTCAACATGACCGCCGATACCCTCGAGCTTTTCGTCAATTTCATCGCCAGTCCATTTTGCTGTCCCGCCAGTACGCAGAACTGTTCCACATATCGAAGCCAGTCCAACTTTGTCAGGTGTGTTAAGATATCCACCGCAGTTTATACGGGCTGAACCTTTGAAAATAGGTAAACTGGAATCGGGTAACAGGTAAAGGCGTAGTCCATTTTCTAACGTTACCTTTTCAACTTCAGGTACTTCCAACTTGTTCAGTTTGGGGAAGTTTAGTTTGTCAACATCCTGTGCCACGCCGGGACCAGCAGCCAGAGTTAGCAGGAAGGCCAGCGCGACAAATGATAATATTTGTTTACGTATCATGATAAGACTCTCTCCCTATTAGCTTTCTTCAGTGTTTATCATGCCCACTGTGCGGTTCTTTTTGGTTAGATATTTCTTTGCCACACGCTGGATATCTTTTGCTGTAACAGCATTTATACGGTCAAGTTCGTTGAACAATTCATGCCAGTTGCCCCACAGTGTTTGATAGCCTGCTAACTGCATGGCAACACCTTGATTGTCATCCATAGAATTGATGAACTGCGCTTTGGCGCGTGCCTTGATTTTTTCCACTTCTTCAGCAGGGATTAATTCTGTTTTTAGTCTTTCGATTTCGTTGAATATCTCAGTTTCAAGCTCATCGTTATTGTGTTTAGCAGCGGCCATAGCATACACTGCCACAAGGCCGGGGTATTTATTTCCCGGGAAACCAGGAAAAGCACCAACATTTAAGGCAGCTTTCTTTTCCTTTACAAGATTTTTATACAGTAAAGAAGTTCGCCCCTGACCTAAATAATCCGCGAGTGCATCAATAGCAGGACGATCAGGGTGTGTTCCATTAGGAACATGCCAACCGACAATGTAGAACGGCTGTGATGGGTCTTCAATTACAACTCGTCGTTCGCCGGTTTGTTCAGGTTCTATTGTACCAAGACGCTCAGGTTGTGGACGATATTTCATACGTCCCCAGTACTCTTTTGCCAGTTTTATAACATTTTTGCTTTTCACGTCCCCGACTATTGCAATTGTCAGATTGGAGGGGATATAGTATTTCTGATATTGTTCTTTTGCAGCTTGGCGAGAATAATTCTGGATGTCAGACATATGTCCAATTACTGGAATGCCATAAGGATGAGCTTTGAATGCTATTGAACTGAATTCTTCAATTAGTCGTCCAACGGGACTAGATTCAGAACGCATACGACGCTCTTCGGCTACAACATCGCGTTCCTTGTACATTTCCCGTAATACAGGATTGAGGAAACGTTCCGATTCCATAGCCATCCATAGCTCTATCTTGTTTGATGGAAGACTGAAGAAATAAACAGTTTGGTCACTGGCAGTAAAGGCATTCAACCCTACTCCGCCTTCACGTTCAACGACATTGCCGAACTCGTTTGGTATTACATACTCGTATGAAGCATCACGCGCAGAATCGTAGGCGGCTTCAAGGGCAGCTATCCGAGCCGAATCAGCGAATCGACCCTTCTTGCGCTCGGAACGCAATTCTAAGAATACTGAATCCTCAACTGCAATCAACTCAAGCTCTTTGTCAAGATCTTTAGTGCCAAGTGTTGTAGTGCCTTTGAAAGCCATATGCTCGAGCATGTGGGCGAGTCCGGTATATTCTTTAGGGTCGTCCGATGCCCCTACATTGGCATAGGTTAAGCAGGAAACTACGGGGGCGTCGTGACGCTCCATAATAAGCACCGTCAGCCCGTTCTCCAGTGTGAACTCACTCACGGAATTTTCAAGCTCCGAAAAGTCAAAGGCTGATACTGCGGCTGTTGTTAACAACATCAGGCAGATTAATACTATTGTCTGCCCGATTTTACTATTCTTCATGTTATCCTCCATGAAATGAATTATATTAAAACATATCTTTATAAATAAATAACTACCAAGAGAGAGTGTCAAGTTCTTACTGGCGGAAAATACGCTGAGTTACCTCGGATAATAAGGAACAGTTAGGTTGATTTGCGATGCAATCATATAAGAAAATACTTACCACCAGGAAATCAGCTTTGGTTTGAGCGTATGGGGGAAATGTTTATTCTCTGGGATTACACGAGCTCTAATACCAAAACGGCCAGATTCAGTACATGTAACTTCTCCGGCAAAGGTATAAATACCTTTTGCTTCCGGTTTATCTTTGCCATTATTGCTGACAAGAGTTGCAATTGATGGCGTGTGGTTAAGGATATTTTCCTGTGAATTCAAATGGCCTGAGATTATCTCAACTCGGACATCATCAGGTGAGATATCGCCGAGGTGAATTTTCATGGTAACCGGGAATTTCTGTCCAACATAGAGAGTTGACTCGAGTTCGGGGATGTCTATGTTCTCAATAGAGATGTTATCCCAGTGGCTTGTTATGTGCTCAAGCCATGCTGTCACTGAGCGAGTAACGGCATAATCACTTGCAGATAGTTCCTTACTATGCTTGATAGCTGGCACATAGAAATCATTGACATAATTGACCAGCATGTGATGAGCCGAGAATTTCTCCCCAGCCATTTCTATTGAAGCTTTCATTTTGGCGATCCAGTGCGATGGTATTCCGCGGTCATTCGTATCATAGAAAAGTGGTATAACTTCCTTTTCAAGGATGTTGAATAACATTTCTGATTCCATACGATCCTGGACTTCGACATTCTCGTATTCTTCTCCATTGCCGATTTTGAATCCGTTGTCATCAGAGTAACCCTCGTCCCACCAGCCATCCAGGATGGATAGATGCAGTGCGCCATTTAAGGCAGCTTTCATACCGGAAGTGCCTGAGGCTTCTTGCGGTCGGCGGGGAGTGTTCAACCAAACATCGACTCCTTGGACCATGTATCTGGCAACATTGATATCGTAATCTTCTAAGAAGACAATGCGATTGCGAAAACGATCCTGAGAGATATAGCTGATAATCTTTTTGATAATTTCCTTGCCTGGACTGTCAAGCGGATGTGCTTTTCCAGCCAGAATGATTTGAACGGGGAAATCTTCGTTATTGACTATCCGTTCGAGTCTATCAGGGTCGGAGAAAATCAAGGCACCTCGTTTGTAGGTAGAAAATCGTCGAGCAAATCCGATTGTCATAATGCGAGGGTCGAGTAATTGCTCTGCTTGGCGGATTATAGGATGTGATGTCCCGCGCCGTATCAACTGCTGTTTGAGACGCTTACGGGAAAAGAAAATAAGTCGCTCGCGCCGTCGGTTATGTGTCCGCCACAATTCAGTATCCGGAATTTTATTTACTCGTTTCCAGTGTTTTGGTGAACCTGGATGTTCAGTGTAGGCGGATCCAAAGTATGACTCATATAGCTCTTGCATATTATGTGATATCCATGAGCCTAAATGGACGCCGTTGGTAATTGAACGGATTGGGACTTCCTCTATGGGAAGTTCTGGCCAGATATTATGCCACATATTGCGCGATACCTGGCCGTGGAGCTTTGAGACTCCGTTAGCGAATGCAGCTGTTTTCAGAGCTGCTACTGTCATTCCAAATGATTCTGAATCATCTTTAGGCATCATACGACCTATAGCAATGAATTCCTTCCATGGGATTTCCAGTTCGGAAATCATACCAGACAGATACCTATGTATAAGAACAGTATCGAATTTTTCGTTTCCAGCCGGAACTGGTGTATGAGTCGTAAAGATTGTTGTGCTCCACACATATTGCCTTGCTTCTTGGTAACTCAGTCCATGCTCTTGCATTAGATTACGAATCCGTTCGAGGGTTAGAAACCATGAATGGCCTTCATTAAGGTGGAAAATGGTCGGTTCGACACCAAGCGCTTTTAAGGCTCTAACACCACCGATACCTAAAATGATTTCTTGCTGAATACGCATTTCCTTGTCGCCACCGTATAAAACCGAGGTAACTTCACGGCATTTTGTAGAATTCTCAGGGATATTGGAATCAAGAAGGTAAAGAGGAACAATACCAACACTAACTTTCCATATTTGTAGTTGCACTGGAGTGTCCCCTAACATTACGGTCACTCGCAATGGCTTGTCATTTTTATCCCTGACAAGTTGCACTGGCATGTGGTACCAGTCATTTTCTTCGTAACGTTCCTGTTGCCATCCATCTGATGACAAAAACTGACGGAAATAACCGTAGCGGTACAGCAATCCTATAGCCACAGTGGGTAAACCAAGATCAGAGGCAGCTTTGAGAGTGTCACCGGAAAGAATACCCAGCCCACCTGAGTAAACTGGCAGTCCAGTGTCGAGACCGAACTCGAGGGAGAAATATCCAATAGCGCTTCCGTTCAAATCGCTGTGTTCATGTTGCCACCAGCGTCTGAGGTCAAGATAATCATGGTATTTCTGATAAACTCGATTCAGGCTGGCTACGAATCCGTCATCAGAAGCTGCCTGTTGGAGGGTTTCCTGAGGAAGTTTAGCGAGCATTTCGACGGGATTCTGATAGCATTGTTCCCACATCTCAGGATCAAGCCTTATGAAAAGCTTCAGCATATCCCAATTCCAGGAATACCAGAGATTCTGGGAAAGTTCCTGAAGAGCTATAATTCGCTCAGGTAATTTAGGAAGAACAAGAAATTGTTTAAGTCGCATAATCTTTCCAAAAACACAAAGTTTATCATTTGTGTACTATCAATACAGTATTATCTTACATAAACTTTATGTTACTTAGATTCATCTGTTGAATGCAACAAAAAAACAGATATTCTAAAGTACGTTAAGTTATTTTATACGTAAATGTATTTACAGGAAATGTCGAATAAGTAAATATAAATTGGAAAAAGTAAAAAAATCGGTTGGCATAAGCAGAGTTTTGTTAAATATTTAGAATAATATGGGTGGAATATGAGAAAAAAAATGAAAAGAATTGGAGTATTGACAGGCGGTGGTGATTGTCCGGGTTTGAACGCTGTCCTGCGAGCCGTTGTCAAAACTGCAGACAATGACTATGATATTAAGGTCATAGGTTTTACTGATGGTTACGAAGGACTTATCGAGAATCGTTATCGGGAACTTAGTTCCAAGGATGTTTCTGGTATTCTGACTCTCGGAGGAACCATCCTTGGGACATCTAATCAAGCTGATCCTTTCCACTATCCGGTGCTGCAAGGTGAGGAGTATGTCTATCTGGATCGTTCAACTCAGGCGGTTAGAAACTTTGAGGCTCTTGGTTTGGATGCTCTTGTAGCCATTGGTGGTGATGGTACGATGGCTGCCTCTGCCAGGATGATGGAGTTGGGACTTCCGATTGTAGGAGTGCCAAAGACAATCGACAATGATCTGGTCGGTACCGATGTAACTTTTGGATTTGACTCAGCCTTAGTTACAGCCACAGATGCAATTGACAAGATTCATACAACAGCCCAGTCACATCATCGGGTAATGATTGTCGAAGTAATGGGACGCTATGCTGGATGGTTGGCTATTAGCTCTGGCCTTGCTGGTGGTGGCGATATTATCCTGATTCCGGAATTTCCTTATGATATCAATGCTGTCTGCAATGCAGTTAAAGAACGTAATGCTGCAGGCAAGCGGTTTTCGATTGTTGTAGTAGGCGAGGGTGCACACCAAGCAGGTGGAGAGATGGTTGTAGATAGGAAAATTGATACTTCACCTGACGCTATTCGACTTGGTGGTATTTCAAGAAAAGTGGCAGCCCAAATTGAAGAATTGACTAATATAGAATGCCGTGTTACTATTTTGGGACATCTTCTCAGGGGTGGTTCACCAAGTGCTTTCGACCGTATTCTCGCTACACGATATGGTACTGAGGTTGTTCATATGGTAATGCGTGGTGAAATAGGGCAAATGGTGGCTATGAAAGGCAGCGATATTGGCTCGGTACCTATGTCCGAAGTGGCTGGTAAGCTTCGTACTGTCACGCCTAACCATCCGTTGGTAAGAGCAGCTTTATCGTTGGGGATATGTGTTGGCTTGCCTATGGGAGTACCTGTCGAAGAATCTCTGGCAGAAGGAGCCACAACAACAACATAGAAATTGCGCTGAAGCTTGATAAAATACCAATCCCCTGTCTGCGTGCCTGTTTGCGTGCAGACACGCACAGGCAGAATTGATAGAGATTTCCTCATACCTGTCTGCGTGCGGGCCCGCACAGGCAGATTGGATATTGAGAGGTTATCTGTAATTGATTACATTATCCCTTCACAGAGCTACTGGAATTGATAGTAGGCATATCCAGAAAGATTTTGTCACGAATGGTGGATTGTCTCAAAGTAGCGAGAATTGTGAATTGAAATAGGATTTAATTGATGGGCAAAAAGAAACTTACACCTTCACAAATGACTGAACGCTTGAAACGTTCACCCGCCTATAGAATAGCCTACAAAGATTATGATTTTCTTGATTCTGGACATACTCGTCCAACAAGATTGCAATTAGAGCTACTCAAATCAGAGACGATTTTTCGACGTGAGGACATTGTTTCGACCATTGTCTGTTTTGGTGGAACACGCATTATGGAACCCAAAAAGTCCAAAGCGAAAGTGCGAAGAATCGAAACTAAGCTCAAGCGACGTCCTGGGGATAAACAGTTGCGCAAGCAATTACAGGTGGCCAAATCGGTTTTAGACAAGTCTCGTTTCTACGATGAAGCTCGGGAGTTTGCAAGATTGGTGTCCATGGAGAATCAGAATAATGGAAATCACGAATTTGTTATAGTTACCGGCGGTGGACCTGGTATAATGGAAGCAGCAAACAGGGGTGCTTATGATATTGGGGCTAAATCGGTGGGTCTTAATATCACTATGCCAATGGAACAGGAGCCTAATGCATATATTAATCCTGAACTCTGTATGCAGTTTCACTATTTTGCGATTCGAAAAATGCATTTTATGCTGCGAGCTAAGGCACTGGTTACTTTTCCCGGTGGTTATGGCACTATGGATGAACTGTTCGAGGGGCTTACTCTTGTCCAAACCGGAAAACTCAAACCGCTTCCGATTATTCTTTTTGGTGAGGAATACTGGAAAAGATTGATTGATTTTGATTATCTCGTCAAGCAGGGTATGATTGATCCAGACGATATCAAGCTTTTTGTATATACAGATCGAGCAGAGGATGCCTGGAATTATATAAAGAACTTCTATAATAAGGGGGCAAACTCAGGGCATTGAAGTCTTGAAATTAGACTTCTCATTACCAGCCAAATGTAATCTCACTCTGAATCAGACGTGCTATTATTGTCATTCGCTTGAAAATCAAGATAGGAATTTCCTTTGTCGGTTAGATCGTAGTAGGTATGGTTGCGATGTTTAATCCACTTGTTATCAACAATTCCCTTTCGATATTGGATGATCCGAGGTTCTACCCGATCCAGTAATCCCATCTCGCGGAGTTTTTTATGGCTGTCAAAGGCTTCCTGTTTGGATATCTTTGCTTTTTTAGCCACTATCAGAGAGTAATCAACTCCGTACTGTCGGTGATGTTCTAACACTGCCCAATCAGCGTTACTTAATTTATAGTAATCCTGTCCCGGTGAGGAATGAGCTTTCTTCTGAAGAATGTCATCCCATTTAAGATTTACCAGACGTTCCTGTTCAACATTAGCTAAATTGTTACAGTCACGTCGATGGACTTTCAGAATGTTGTCATGGCTATAATAACCTACAATATCATCTCCCACAGTCGGTGCACAGCATTTTGCCAGTGTATAATCTTCCTTCAGACGAATTGGATCAGCCATACGACAATATAAGTAATTGTAATACCAAGTTGCAATATCTCTTGTGTCGATTATTGTCTCTCTTTATATTCAAATTTAGATATTAAAAGATAGTAACTTTATGCCCGATACATTGATTTCATCTCCCGCAGGTATTCTTGCCGCATTAGCGGCTGTTACATCATTTTTCTTTTTTTTAGAGAAAAAGACTGAGTGGAAATTCTTCAACTACTTTCCACCATTGATTTTTATCTATCTGGTACCGGTCCTGTTATCAAACAGTGGTGTGATTCCAAACAAATCACCAGTATATGATTTTATGGGTGCCAATGTGCTGCCGATGTTCCTGACTATCATGCTGTTGGAGGTGGACATCATGGCTACTATCCGCGTGATGGGGAAAGGAATCTTTGTGATGCTCCTTGGTACATTGGGGGTTGTTGTCGGAGCTCCATTGGGTTTGATGCTGGTGAAACACGGATTGGGTCCTGAGGCATGGAAAGGATTCGGGACATTAGCCGGAAGCTGGATTGGCGGGACAGGCAATATGCTGGCTGTAAGCAATGCTATTAAGCTCGATGAAAGCTCGCTGGAGTTTGGCTATGCCGTCATTGCTGACAACGCCGTTTATCTGATTTGGCTTCCAATAATGTTAGGTTCAAAAAACCTGGCAGGATGGTTCAACAAATTTACGAAAATGCCCAAGGAGCGTGTGGAAACACTCAAAAAGGCTGCCTCTGAATTGACGACTGATAAAGGTATGGTGGCTATGCGCCACTTTCTATACTTGATATTTTTAGGTTTTGCAGTCACGGCTTTGTCAACTTGGATTGCAGGTTATATCAAACCGATTCCACCTGTTTTCTCAGCTAACACTTACAAAATTTTATTGGTGACATTATTTGGTATAGTGTTATCATTTACAAAGGCAAGCAAGATTCCCAGTTCACATGCGTTGGCGATGGCTCTTGTATATTTGTTTGTGGCTCGTATGGGTGCCAAGGCGGACTTATCCAATCTTGATTCATCTGTATTCTGGTTTTTGCTGGGAGCTTACGTCTGGATTTTTATCCATGGTGGGTTTCTTGTCACGGCGGCTCGGTTGTTTCATGTGGATGTCCACACAGCCGCAATTGCCTCAGCAGCCAACATTGGCGGAGCGGCATCAGCTCCGATAGTGGCAGCTTACCACAATCCGATATTAGTGCCAGTGTCAATTTTGATGGCTCTATTGGGCTATGCCGTTGGCAATCCGGCGGCAATCCTTGCAGCGCAACTTTGCGAATGGGTAATGTGATATTGGGCAGTTAGCTTCTGAGCGCTAGTTCCAAATTTCAGAAACCCTTTGAAATTTGCTTCGGTTTTTGCTATATTAAAAAAGTGGAGATACTAATCTGTTTGTTAGCGTTCATATTTTAGTTTTTCTCGTTACTTCCGATACTGTTGTAAAAACCACTGTGGATGTCCAATATGAAGAAACTATTACTTTGCCTTATCGTTGTTTTTTCCCTTTTTTGGGTAAATAGCATCTTTGCGAATACTGCTGTCAAAGTTGAGCGGATTCCCTGTGGAGAACCCGGTCAAACAGCATCTTTTCAAGTAGCCCTTGAAAACCCATCTTCAGTAGAGCTGGGCGGTTTTGATATCCTTTTATGTTTGGATTCATCTCTCTATTTTCAATCTGCTGAGGCAGGTCAGCTTCTTAACGACTGTGGTTGGGAATATTTCACTTGGCAGTCATTCAGTGGTGATTGCATTCGCTTGGTGTCAATTGCCGATATGAATAACGGTCCATATCATCCCGACTGCTGGGCTGATAGTTCCGGAGTATTGGCTGAATTGGATGTTCTTGTTGCGAATGACCCTACTTTATCAGACCAGTTTCTGCCAGTACAGTTTATGTGGTATGATTGTGGTGATAACACTTTGTCATCGCGAGATGGATATATATTGTATATTTCTTCCGATGTCTATGACTGGAATGGTGGAGTGGAGACAGTTATTACGGCTGATTCTTCCTTTCCTACAGGCTGTGGCGCTCCGAATTCTTGTGGTAGCGGGAGTGGAGCGGTTCGTGCCACGGACTATTACAATGGTGGAATCCTGTTGGTAGAGCTTGATACTCTTCCTCCGGTAGCAATTTGTCCGAGCGATACTATTACTGCCAATAGCCCCGGTCAGTGCGATGCTATTGTGGAATTTGTAGCTTCTGTTGAAGATGATTCCCCGGGAGCAACGATTTCATGTGATCCGCCTTCAGGATCTATATTTGATGTTGGCGCTACACAGGTGATGTGTGTCGCTGTTGATGGAGCAGGGCATACAGATACTTGTGGTTTTAATGTAACTATATCCGATACAACAGCTCCAGTTATAGTATTGTGTCCAACTGATACTGTGCTTGATGCAGAACCGGGGCAGTGTGGTGCTTATGTATCCTTTTTGATTGAAGCTGATGATAACTGTTCCAATGTTGCGACAACAGTTAATCCACCTTCGGGTAGTTTTTTTGCTGTTGGTTCTACTGAGGTAATATGTGTAGCAGAGGACATTGCCGGAAATGCTGATACATGTTTCTTTGATGTCACTGTCAACGACACTGAAGCGCCATTTCTTAATCTGCCAGACAGCATCGTTACAAGCAATGATACTGGATTTTGCTATGCCATTGTTCAATTCGAGCCAGAAGCGACTGATAATTGTTCTGATATTACAGTTATATCCACACCGCCATCTGGCAATACTTTTCAGGTGGGTGCAACGTCAGTTGAAGTTATTGCAGAAGATGGTTTCGGCAATGCAGATACAGGATGTTTTGATATCGTCGTTAATGATATGGAATGTCCCGTTTTGCAGTGCCCTGATAACATTGAAGTGTTCAATGATTCCGGTTACTATGGCGCCTTTGTTGATTTTCCTCGTTTTGCTGATGAAAACTGTCCTATAGTCCAAATTACTTCCACTCCGTTACCGGGGACTCTATTTGATTTGGGAACAACTCCGGTTGAACTAATTGCTGTTGATCTGTCTGACAATGCAGACACCTGTAACTTCGAAATAACGGTGCTTCTTAATGACCCTGATATGGATAATTTGCCAAATTGGGATGACAACTGTCCGAACAACTATAATCCCGGTCAGGCAGATTTTGATGATGATGGGATTGGCGATGAGTGCGACTTGTGTACTGACACTGATAGTGATGGTGCTGGTAATCCAGGTTTTCCTGTCAATACATGTCCAGAAGATAATTGCCCAACCATCGCTAATTCATTTCAGACTGATGCCGATACCGACGGAGTCGGAGACGCCTGTGATGAATGCACAGATACTGATGGTGACAACTATGGTAACCCGGGTTACACTATAAACACATGCCCGGTTGATAACTGCCCCGATACCGCCAACTCCGAGCAAATCGACACTGACGGCGACGGTGTAGGTGATGCCTGTTGCTGTATTGGGATGCGTGGAAATGTTAATGGTGATACTGATGACAATGTCAACGTCAGCGATGTAACTTGTTTAGTTGTATATCTCTTTAACGGTGGGGATGTCCCGTCTTGTCCTGCTGAAGCCAATATCAACGGTGATACCACTGAAGAGATTAACGTTTCCGATGTAACTGCTCTTGTTGCTTATCTGTTTGTTGGTGGACCCCCTCCGCCAAACTGCCCGTGACTGCTTTTGCATCTGCTTCATAGAACTTGACAATATCTCTGCTTATGGCCTTTATGTTAGAAAATATATTATTTGAGTAAAGGCAAAGTTTCGGATGAAGAACTATGAGCGCATGTTTCGATAGCGCTGTATCCGCATTTATTTAATTATGGAGGAAATCATGAGCGGAATTCTCTTTCTCAAAACCAGGAAACTACAGGAACTCAAAGAGTTCTATGTCAATAAACTGTCCTGCGACATCTGGTTGGAGCAGGTGGATTGTATTATTTTTCGACATGGAAATTTTATTTTTGGATTTTGTGAGCGTGACGTTGCTGAGATTGAGGCAATGCTCACTTTTTTCTATGATACTCGAGAAAATGTTGACAAAATGTATAACGCTCTGAAACCGATTGCAATTTCCTCTCCAGTAGAAAATGACAAATACAACATCTATCAGTTTTTTGCTAACGATCCCGAAGGCAGAACCATCGAGTTCCAGTATTTCAACAAACCAGTCATAAATTATCTACACGGTGATCAGTTGCTTATGTCAAGACGGAGCATCCGACAATTTACCAATGAGAATATTCCTGACAAAACACTTCAGACTATCGTTGAATTATCCCGTTACGCTCCTACTGCACATAATTCTCAACCGTATTATTTTAAGTACATTTATGACAGAGATACACTTGATTGGCTTGTAGATTTCAAGGGTCGCAACGCAAGGCCTATTGGCAGAGCTCGGATGGCGGTAGCAATCTGCGCCGATCCAGAAATTTCAGAAAGATATATTCAGGATGGATGCATAGCCGCCTATCATTTTATGCTGGCGGCGTGGTTTCATGGGTTGGGTACATGCTGGATTGCTGATATGGACAAAGATGAGGTGAAAAATAAGCTAAGCATTCCTCAGAATCATTATTTGGTTACAGTTACACCATTAGGATTTCCACAGGAGCATACGGTGGATATTCCGGAGCGAAACGAGTGGAAAGAGTTCGTAAAAGAGTGAAATATAAGCAGAGAGTTATCATTACCGGTGGAGCTGGATTCATCGGGTCAAATTTCCTGCTGTATTTGGTGCCAAAATATCGAGACACGCTGTTTGTCAATGTGGATTCTCTTACCTATGCAGGTAATCTTTCGAATTTGAAAGCAATCGAAAAGGATGACAACTATACTTTCGAACAAATAAACATTTGTGATTTTACTGCTCTTGAGGATTGTTTCCATCGCTATCAACCTACTGGTCTAATTCATCTCGCTGCTGAGACTCACGTTGATAGATCAATAGTTGGACCGGCTGCGTTTGTCGAAACTAACATCATAGGAACATTCAACTTGTTGGAACTCGCTCGTAAAATGATAGACAAG
>JAYEIF010000080.1:0-3791 GCA_034659895.1 Candidatus Zixiibacteriota bacterium | reverse complement strand
CTCAAGCTATTGTATAGCTCAGGCTACTGTATAGCTGATTGCTTTGTTGCTTTGGCACGTTTGGATATTTCTTTGATAGCTTCAATCGCAGTATTTATATGCTCCTCAGTGTTAAACGGTCCAATTGAGAAACGGACAGCGCCATGAATATCCATAGTGCCAAGCTGTTTGTGAACTAGAGGAGCACAATGCAAACCGGTACGAGTAGCGATATTGTAATCAGTATCAAGCATATTGCCAACATCATCGGCCTCAAGTTTATCTATGTTCATGGTAATAGTAGGAAGGTGGTTATCTAAGTTGTCGCAACAGTATGTGGTAACTCCATCGGTTTGATGAAATGCGTCAACCAGTTTATGCGCCAGCTTCATTTCATGTGTGTAGATTGTATCTATTCCGCCTTTCTCATCAATCCAATCCAGTCCGGCCCAAAGTGAGGCAATTCCGACAATATTGGGCGTGCCGTACTCCATACGATATGGATACTCATCGAGATGGAATGGTGAGGCTGACAGAATACCGGAACCGCCACTTCTTGTATGACGAATATCAAGATGTTTCCTTACACACATCCCCCCGATGCCAGTAGCTCCCATGAGCGACTTATGGCCTGTAAAAGCAAGCACATCGATGTTCATTTCCTTCATATTGATTGGAACTACACCAGCTGTTTGGGAAACATCAATGGCAAATGCAACACCAGCTTCGCGGCAAATAGCGCCAATTTCTGCTATTGGTTGAATAGTCCCGAGAACGTTTGAGCCATGATTTACAATAACTAACTTTGTGTTTGATTTGATTGATTTTTTGATATTATCCGGCTCTACAAAACCCTGTTCATTGAATGGAACAAATGTAGCTTGAACTCCAATGTCTTGCACGAGATGGTTTATCGGTCTGATAACTGAATTGTGTTCGAGGTTGGTGGTTACAACATGATCCCCTGATGATAGTAATCCTTGTATAATAAGGTTAAGAGAATCGGTTGCATTGTACCCAAAGCATAGACGTTCAGGGGTATCTTCATCGCCGCCAAAAAAACTTGTCAGTCTTTTGCGTAGATCTTCGATTGTGTCCTCAGCTTCAACAGCTTTGTTGGAACCGCTACGCCCCGGGTTAATACCACAACTGCGATAGAATTCCACCATAAAATCATAGACCTTCTCCGGCTTTGGCCAGGAGGTACTTGCATTGTCAATGTATATCTGTTCTTTCACAAATCACTCCATAATGTTGCTTATTGGGACCAAAGCACTGGTTAGTTCACAGTGAATCTGATGTGTCTTGTCAGACAGACCAAATCTTCAGAGCGTATAAACCGATGTTTTCTGTCCAATTGTACCATTTCAATTCTTTCGTCGAAACGGCGGTTCATCTACTGATACCGTCAGAGTTTTCTTTAATAAAATAAGTCAATTATTGTAAATGTCAACTGCCACAGGCATATTATGCCGTAGGCATATCATGCCGTAAGCATATCATACCGAAGATATATCATGCCGTAGGCATATCATGCCGAAGACATATTATGCCGAAGATATATCATGCCGAAGACATATTATGCCGAAGACATATTATGCCGAAGATATATCATGCCGAAGATATATCATACCACAGATATATCATGCCACAGGCATATCACAATGTTGACAATTTCATTTGTTTGTTATTTATTTCAAAGAGAGGAATAAAAATATGAATGATATCAAAAAAATTGTAATTATTTCAGATGGTACGGGAAGGACTGCAAAACGACTTATGGATGCTGTCCTTTCCCAATACGCTCGAAAGAATATAGAATACACCTTGGTAAATACCTATCAGGAGGTGCGTCGGACTGAACAATGTGATGAGATACTCAAACAAATCGATGATAAATTTTTGATTGTATTCTCTATTATATCAAAAGATTTAGCTCAATACCTTCATGAACGCCTAAGCGAGAGAAATATCCTGCATTTGAATGTCCTTAGGCCAGTGGTTGAAACGATGACGAAGTTTCTTGGAATGCACCCAGATTTTGAGCCTGGGATTCTTCAGAAAATTGACGATCGTTACTATAAAAAGATAGACGCTATTGGCTATACCGTAGAGCATGATGACGGTCGTGGAATGCTGATCGAGGAAGCTGATATTGTTATTTTGGGTCCATCGCGTACCTGTAAGACACCAATCTGTATGTACCTTGCCTGCAACCATGGGATCAGAGCAGCCAATATACCAGTTTTCCCTACCGCCTCCATTGAGGAATATATATTATCAAGACTGAAGCCTATTGATAAGAAAAATATATTCTGCCTGACTATGCATCCAGACGTTTTGGCACAGGTGCGTCAGGAACGGTCATATCAATTGACTCACTCGATTGATGACCACGCCGAATTGCAAGAATATAGCGATGTCCAGAAAATCCGCGAAGAGCTGCGCTTTTGTCGCCATTTGTTTACCATGGGCGATTGGCATGTTATTGATGTTACCCGCCGTGCTATCGAGGAAATCTCAGTTGAAATACTGGATATTGTGGACAATAACAACCAATAGTGAAAACAATTTGCTCCAACATAGAATACAAAATCAACTTCTCACTTGCACAATAATTTTCATTTTGCTACTATTGGTTCTATGAAACTTGGTATTATCGGAAAACCTCAATGTGGTAAAACAACTATATTTAACGCTGCCTCTGAACAGCAGGCGGCTGTCGGCGATTATTCAAAAGCGTCCCACCGGGCAATTATCAAAGTCTCCGATGAACGTGTTGATAGACTTGCCGAGCTGGATCAGCCTAAGAAAATAACTTATGCTGAGATTGAATTTCTCGATGCTCCCGGTTTCACTGGCAAAGGCAGAGAATCAGGAGCGGTGGAGATAAGTCATGATTTACGGATGATGGATGCTCTTATCATCGTGATTGATGCATTCTCTTCTCAATCCAATCCGAAACAGTATATTACGAATATAATAGATGAAATGATTCTGGCTGATCTGTCTGTGATTGAAAATAACTTGGAGAAGAAATCACGGCATACGAATCTAACAGGTGATAAATCCGGACAGTATGAAGTTGAATTGCTTAAGACTTGTCGTGATTGGTTGGAAGACGAAAAGTCTTTGATACATCTTGATATGTCGGCTGATGATGAAAAATTACTGCGAGGGTATACTTTTCTTTCACAGAAACCACTATTGGTAGTGCTTAATATAGCCGAGGATGACATTCCCCAAGCTGACGAGATCTATCAAAAATACTCGTCATTAGTATCGAAGGGGAAGCAGGAACTTGCAGTGGTATGTGGTAAAATCGAGGCGGAGCTGGCGACTCTCGATCCGGACGAACGTACCGAGTTTATGACAGATCTTGGTATCTCTATTTCAGCCGTTGATCAGGTTATCCAGAAATCATATTCACTGATGGGATTGATATCGTTTTTGACAACTGGTAAACCTGAAACCAGAGCATGGACAATAAAAGCTGGCACTATTGCCAAGAAAGCAGCAGGAACAATACATTCCGATATTGAGAAGGGGTTTATCCGTGCCGAGGTTACTTCGTTTGATGACTACATTAATTACAAAACTCATGCGGCTTTGAAAGCTGCAGGGAAGACCAGACTTGAGGGTAAAGAATATATTGTTCAGGATGGTGATGTCATCCTTTTCAGATTTAATGTATAAACTGTGTTCTTGTATCGCACAATTTTGTGAGAGTAAAACTATTCACATTACAAAAAAAGTTTCTTGGAACAACATTACGGTGTATAGATAGGACAAATGAATGAGTCCTGAGGTTA
>JAYEIF010000079.1:0-3812 GCA_034659895.1 Candidatus Zixiibacteriota bacterium | reverse complement strand
CGCGCCCGCCAAAGGCGGGGAGATTGTGGTACATAATAACTAATTTTTCAACAAGCCCTAGATTACAACGATTGTGTCATTATGATAGGCGCTGAATGTCCGGAGGATGACAGCAAATCTCCGATTACGCTCTCGGGAAGTCCGGTTGGATTGTACATTTATGTGGATGATATCGACAGTTTCTATACAAAGGCAAGGGATGCTGGTGCCAAGATGATAACTGAGCTGGAGACAATGTTCTGGGGTGACAAAATGTGCAGTTTTGAATGTCCTGAGGGTCACCGCTGGACGTTTGCCCAGAACGTAGCTGATTTTGACCCGAACAAAGTCCCGAAATAGTTTTGTAGGGCTAAAGTGTATCCGCTATGGCTACATAATTATCGTAACGAAAAGACGCTATCTCCCCATTCTCAACCGCGGCTTTGACTGCACAACCAGGTTCATGGATGTGACTGCATGGATGGAAACGACATTTCGCATAGTACGGCTCAAAATCCCGATAATAATACGGCAGGTTTTCCCTGTCAATTTCCCAGAGTCCCATAACTTTGAGACCCGGCGAGTCAACTACGAACCCACCATCCGGAAGTTCAAACATCTTGATATTAGTAGTGGTATGTTTTCCCTTATTTGTATGTGATGAAACACTGCGTGTCTTTAAATTCAAACCCGGAATCAAGCTGTTGAGAATGGTTGATTTTCCAACGCCAGAATGACCTGCAAACAATGTGCGGTGATTAGCAAGATGCTCTCGAAGAATATCCAGCCCATCACCGGTCAGGGCCGACACCGGTATTACATCGTATCCCAAAGCTCGATAGGCCGAGATAATCTGCTCTATATCGGACGGATGTTTCATATCCATCTTGTTGATTACAATCAGCGGTTCCAAACTACCCATATCCGCAGCAATCAGAAAACGGTCAATCAGACTGGTTTTCAGTGGCGGAGACTTGATAGAAACTACTGCCGCAAGACGGTCAAGGTTAGACGCCAGAATCTGCATTATAGTTTCCCTGCCAACCGAAGGGCGAAGAAAAGCCGTGCGACGTTCCATAACCTGATCGATAGCCCCATGCGCATCATCAGTGCGAGTGAACAGCACATCATCACCGACAGCTACGGGGGTAGTGTCAACAGCAATGTGTTTCACTTTCTGTCGTACCTCACACTTGAAGTGAGAGCCATCTTCAGCGCGAACTTCAAACAGCCTTCCGCTCGTGGCTACGACTACGCCTTTCTCCGATTTCATCATCATATAAATAAATTAGCTCTGATAAATGTTACTAACAAGAAATAAGTGAGCCTGCGCAATAACTTATTATCATTATCCATTATGGTACTCTTGACAATCTATCTGAAATTGTTGATATTCCTTCCCAATAAAACGAATACAAAAAAGTTCTTTTGGAGTTATTATGGATATTGTAATTTTGATTAAACAAGTGCCTGAAATTGCCCTGATAAAGGTAGATGAAACAGCTAACGAGGTAGTTCTGCCGCAGGGACCCGGGACTGTCAATCCGCTTGATGAATATGCTGTTGAAGAAGGATTGCGCCTGAAGGAACAGCATGGTGGTAAATGTGTAGTTATGTCAGTCGGAACCGACAGAACCGAATATGCTCTGCGCAATTGTATGGCGCTTGGTATTGATGAAGCCTATCTGCTTTCTGATGATGCTTTTAACAACTCAGACCCTCAAGCAATCGGGAAAATTCTGTCTGCCGGAATAAAAAAACTTGGGACCTATGATCTAGTTCTTGCTGGTAAACAAGCTATCGATTCCGACTCTGCTCAAGTTCCGGGTGCTGTTGCCGCCGGTCTTGATATTCCACAAGCAATGTTTGTCAAAAAGGTTGAGTCAGTGGGTGATGGTAAAGCTGTGGTTTATCGAACAACCGAGGATGGTTACGACATTGTGGAGCTGAACACACCTGCTATGATATCAGTTGTTAAGGAAATTAATGAGCCAAGGTTACCATCGCTTAAAGGTAAGATGAAGGCAAAGAAAAAAACTATCACGAAATGGTCTGCTTCTGATTTGGGTCTTGATGACAGTGGAATTGGCGCCAATTCCGATACAAAGACGACAAAAGTAGCACCGCCACCGCCACGCCCTAAAGGGGAGTTTATCGAAGGGGAAACCCCTGAAGAAATAGCGGACAAGCTTTTCACCAAACTGCGAGATAACCAGGTTATATAGAAAGATTTGCAGATTGCTGTCAGGCAATCTGCTTTTTTTATTGAGAAATAGAGCTTTCCTCTAACAATTATTGTCCATAAAAACACTCTTGAAGAGTTGCAGGAAAACATTACTGCTATTGCAACACTTGTTAGAGCTAATAATATCAAACCGAACTCTAACGGCTATGCATTTATTTCAAAAAACGCTCTTGAGATTTTCAAGAAAGTAGAGACATAATGATATTTGATAATGCCTTCACCGAAATTGAACAGTTTCCAGTTTTGTTGTGTTTAATCACTAAGTGACATATTTTGAGTCAGAAGTGAAGTATAGAACAATGAGGTTGTATGCTATTTGGAGCTCATGAATCGATTGCAGGCGGGGTGCACAAGTCCATTGAGCGAGGGAAACAAGCTACCTGTGATACTATCCAGATTTTCAACAAATCCAACAGTCAATGGCGAGCGGCAAAACTCAAATCGGAGGATATCGATGAGTATTTTCGATTACAGGAAAAACTTGGTGTAACGGTAGCTACCTCGCACACCTCTTACCTGATTAACATCGCATCCCCAAATGAAGCGCTTGAGGAGAAATCTATTCTATCGCTTAAGGAGGAAATGGAGCGTTGCAAGTTGTTGAATATTCCCAATCTGGTAATGCATCCCGGGTCTCATGTAGGTTCGGGTGAAGAAGAGGGAATGATACGAATCAGTCGAAATATCAATAAGTTATTTGATGCGCTCAATGACAATAGTGTAACGCTATTACTGGAAAGCACCGCCGGTCAAGGGACTAACATTGGTTACTTATTTGAGCAGTTAGCACAAATTATCCATCTTGTTGAAGACAAAAATCACATAGGGGTTTGTCTGGACACCTGCCATATCTTCTCAGCCGGATACGAGTTGCGCAATTCAAAAGGATACAGTAAAACAATTAAGGACTTTGATGACATTATCGGGCTGGAGAAGTTGCGCATCATCCACATGAATGACAGCAAGAAACCATTTGGTGAAAAGAAAGACCGCCATGAACATATTGGGCAAGGTTATATTGGACTGGAAGGTTTTAGCAATATCGTCAATGATAGTCGGTTAAAAAAAATCCCAATGATTCTTGAAACTCCCAAAGATAAAGATCTTGCTGAAGATATTGAAAATCTAAAAGTATTGCGTAGTCTGATTAGAAAGTAAAAGTTGTCAGTAATTATTTCGTCGAAAAACGACAATCTCGAAAAGGGATATTTTGAGTTAGCGGAGGACACAATAAGTTTTCTTTCAAAATAAATTGATTTATTTTTCAAAAAGAATTGGACTATACAGGAGACCATGTCTCCACACGGGCAAAAATAACTTGACTTTGATAAGGGTAGCGATTAATTGTTGTGCTACGTGATGCGCCCATAGCTCAATTGGATAGAGCGTCTGACTACGGATCAGAAGGTTGGGGGTTCGACTCCTCCTGGGCGTATTTTTATATTATTATTTAGGATTTGTTGAATAATTAGTTATTATGTACCACAATCTCCCCGCCTTTGGCGGGCGCGTAGCGGGCGGCCTTGTGCTGAAAGTGCGCCGTGGCGTGTCGCCCGTTTCTATACACACACCTGTCTGCGACAGGCAG
>JAYEIF010000078.1:0-3875 GCA_034659895.1 Candidatus Zixiibacteriota bacterium | reverse complement strand
CCCGCCGCGGCGGGGGAGCCTCATTGCCGGATAAATATCTTCTTGGCATTCTCAGTATGTCTGTTGCTTACAAGCTGTGTTGGGTCAGTTTTCATCTATATTATTGTGAGAAGAACGAGATTGAGATGGAAATATCTTTCTAAAAATCGGTTCCAGTAGTAAACCCAAAACCAGTCCCGTTACAATTCCAATAAGAACTATCTTTAACAAAGAATATTCTTGTAAGTCAATAAATTGAAAAATAACTGATAATAACACTCCAATTATTAATCCTCTGATAGATGCTTGTTTATAAACTGACTTCATTTATTATTCCTCACTTCTCTTACCATATTTGATCAATTGCACACCCCACAGCTGAACCAGCAGCTGACCCCGCACAACCCGTAGCTGTACATGCTCCCCATGCAGTAGCAAAAAGAGCACACCCCACAGCTGATCCCGTGCAGCCAAACTGTTCAACAAACCTGGACCGCCTCTTAGAACAAATCACTTTCATCCCTTAAAGGTGTAATCAGTTTAACATGGTGGAGGTGCTGGTCCCTGAGGAGAACCATACAAATAAGATATGGTGTAGATAACGTCAGAAACATTAACACTTCCATCGGCATTTGCATCACCTTCTTCTTGACATGGAGGTTCAGGTCCCTGAGGAGAACCATACAAATAAGATATGGTGTAGATAACGTCAGAGACATCAACAGCTCCATCATTATCGGCGTCGCCGCGCAGATCGCAGCAGGGGATATTGATATAGTCCACCATTACAGTATCATCGAACGCTCCACAAGGTAACCCAACTGTCAACGATACTGAATATGTTCCGTAATCTTCATACCAGTGACTGGTGATTTGAAGATCGTTTGATGTCGTACCGTCGCCGAAATCCCACAGGTAATAGTTTCCACAGTAATTGGGATCGGATCTGTCATAGAAAATCACCTGCAAAGGTGGCTGACCAGTGGTTACGTTAGCTGTAAATCCTGCAACAATTTCACAAGATGCGTTAATTAAATCCGTCATAACTGTATCATCGGTACCACAATTGTTACCGGCTGTCAGCGTTACAGTATAAACACCGGAAGTACCATAGACATGAGTTGGATCTTGCTGATTCGATGTGCCGCCATCACCGAAATCCCATTGCCAGCTTGTTGGGTCGTGGTTCGAATAGTCAGTGAAATTGACAGTCAGCGGGATTTCACCGGATAAAATGCTTGCTTCGAACTCAGCTTGAGGAGTGTAGCAATCTATCCCGAACTGGTGTGATATGAGAGTATCAATGTGGTCTACTACATCACTGGCAATGATACGAAGGTAGCAATTGCTGGAAGAAATATCCGGGACATTCCAGTCCAAAGAGCCATAACGATCCTTATTATCTCCATTATTGTAAGGGATAGGTCCTGCTATTGGCGTCCAACTGCCCCCGCCATTAGTGGAGTAGTCTACATAAAGTGAACAAGTATTACCAGCTCCCTCTGATGCGTTCCAGCTAATTTCATAAACCTGATTATTCTGAATTTCAGTTTCGCTGGAATCGGGACTAACAAACCTCGAGCTGAACGGCCCACCGGAAAAGTAAGCAACATAGTAGTGGTAGCCATCCATCGATCCCGGAGTAAAAAGATACAAGGGGTTACTGAAAAATTCTTCAAGTACCTGGCCTGTGGTATACCAGACCTCTGCCCAGTGGTGAAACGTAAACCAATAGCCGTCAGCTTCAAACATGTTCGTAGCTTCTATTGTGTGTTCCTCACCGAGATTCCAACATCTCTCATATGGCACTTCAAATGGTTGGTAATCCACATAAACTGTACAAGGGTCAAAGGTGAGCTCACGAGGATCCAGATAGGTATATTCCAGACGTCCGAATCCTTGACCCCAGTAAAAACTATCCCACCCTTGAAGAATAGCGCTTGCTTCAGCCTCCGTATGACCGGACAGGGGGTTGGTAAACAGTTCTTCCTCGTCCGCATGGTATGAAATATCCGAGGCTTCTGAAATCACATTGGCCATGGCAGCTTGTCTAGCGATATACTTACTGCAATTCATACACGAGGGCGCATACATCGGGTTAGACGGAGACTGTACGAAACATCTGTCCTGATACCCGAACTTATCAAGCAGTTTGTACCTTACCTTCCTTGCCAGCGTATCCTGGTATGCCCCAGTAGGACGGGGGTCTCCATTATCAAAGGTTGGTCGGTCGCACCACACAACCTCCGTACCCTGTGTCGAACTGGGTGTGAGTCCGTTGTGATGAACACTGATGAACTCACTTGCACCCCAACCTCCCCAATTATTGGCTTGAAATATACGTTCTTGTAAGTTAATGTCGGTTGTGTCCCAAAGACGTGAAAGCATGAAATCTACGTTTTCTACACAGCCTCTTTCCAGCAATGTGTCCCGGATAGCCATCGCCACATTCAGATTGACCCATTGCTCAGCCGTGCCATTTTGACCTACCGCGCCACTGCCGTCGCCGCCGTTATGATACTGGTCGGCACCGGGACCGCCGTGCCCTGGGTCTATGTAGAGTTGAGCGTAACCGCTCGAGCAGCACATCATGATCATGAAACAGATTATGGTCTTCATTTCAGTGCCTCCTTCATGTCAACGATCTCTATGTAGTTCGCATCGGAGGCATAATTCTCATAGGCAATCATTGTCATATCAGGGGAAACCACCGGGAAAAGTTCGATCTTGTCGGGCGTGTCCGTAATCTGGACTTCATGCTCACCGGTCATGTCAACGATATAGAGATCGCTCGCTACAATGTCGTCGTGCGCCTCCACTATCTTATTGAAAACTAATTTCCTGCTGTCAGGAAACCATGACCCCATAGATGCCGACTCGATCTTACCGATAATATTGCCGTCCAGGTCAAGTATTGTATCACCTATCCAACATGCAATATAGGCCCCGTCCGGAGATAACTGTGTCAGGCGATAAGTTTTGTTCGTCGTTACTCTCTTATATGGCCGTCCATCGGAGTAGACCAGCCAGACATCCGTATCCTTTTCTATCCCCAAGTAACGCGTTATCCAGTAACTATAGTTGGTAGCATAATATGCAGTGGTGTCAATTTCTGACCTGCCGAGCATCTGCCTCAGACTGGCGATGTCGATTACTTCTTGCCTGCATATTCCCACCTTGCCGTTGCTCAGTTGCACCAGTTTGTTGAATAGTGACGTGCGTTTGGTGCCCACATCGGCCCTTGATGTTCGTTTGGCACTGACTTCGGAATGAAGCTCCTCCAGACCGCCATCAATGGTAATCCGTTTGATCACCACAGTCTGCCAGACCCCGGTACTGTCACGGTGAACCACTTTCTGCACGAATAAGATCGTGTTCTGGCTATCCCAGTAATAGTTGTGCTTGTTCATGTAATAGACATTCTCCGCCGGAGTCACCTGCCGAACGGTTCCCGAATCAACCACATACACATACAACCCCCCACTGCTGGTAAAGGACAGATATTGCCCATCAGGGGACCATTTGCAGTTTGCCCCCTTCCCCAATTGGATAATCTCATATTCTTCGGCCGAGCTCACACCATAAAAAAGACCGGCCAGCAACAAGAATGTTGTAATAAGTACACGCATTATTTTACTCCTTCCACATTTTATTGAGATTTCCTTCATGCTTTATTAGACACTTTTGGCTGATAAACATCAAATGTATTCTAATTTCCTTTATAGATATTTAGCAACTTTTTTATGTTTATGGGTTTTGCATTTTTTAAACAACTGAAACATACCTGCCTTGAATCACCTCCTTCCCAAATTTATCCGGTCGGGTTCGGCTAAGGGCAATGTCTGGTCTTCATTACACAAATAAGCCGAACCCAACCAGAGAGGTATTATGGAATA
>JAYEIF010000077.1:0-19903 GCA_034659895.1 Candidatus Zixiibacteriota bacterium | reverse complement strand
GAGATTGTGGTACATAATAACTAATTATTCAACAAGCCCCACCTACATTCACGTTATGTGGATGTTGTGTTTATATGGTTGGCAGATATTGAACTCTGTACCAAGGCGTATTGCGGTCGAAATCTATCCTTCAATGAAGAACATTTTTTCAATTGTAAAAAATAACGTATTCTCTGACACCAGATTTCTATGTTCAACAGAAGTTATCAGAACTTCTTTGCAATTTGTCCGGTATATATGGTTGGTTCGATACTTTCGGTAACCCACCCATTGCTTGCATCTTCCCACTGAAGAGTGCTGGATGTATCAATATAACGTTCTTTATCAAAAATCTCTGATTGTATGGCAAGACGTTTAAACTGCATCACTATGGCAGGACTATCAAAGACTATTGCCGATCGCACCATCCCTTGTTTTTCAAGTAACATTTGTCCTCGTCTGAAAAATTTCTGAACAACCTGCGATACAGGCTGCAGCTTACGTATGTCCATGAGAATTGCAAAAGATTCTTGTTCCCCGGGCAGGATTTTTTCAATCTTTTCCAGCCACTCGGCCATTTCCTCCTTCGTAAGACTGCCTGAAAATGTCATCTTATAGCCGTAATCTTTCTTTTCGATGTTGTACACTGGTTATTCCTTTATTGAAAGATAATATCTTTTTGTATTATATCGACCAATCGATATAAAATCTGAAGTTGTTAATAAAAATTGGACACGCAGAACGATTTATGATGCTTGCCTTGTCCTATACAATGATTCCTCCTCCAAGAAGAACATCGTTGTCATAAAACACAACCGACTGACCGGGAGTAATGGCACGTTGTTTTTCATCGAAGAGGATACGTATTCGATTGTTGGTTAAACCAACAATCTCGGCATCAGCCGGGCTGTGCCGATATCTGATTTTTACCTGTGCTTTGAGAGGTAATTCGCTTCCATCAATTGCAACCCAGTTTACATTTTCAGCTTCCAGCTCATCTCGATAGAGCATATCATCATCACCAACAATCACTCGGTTGGTGTCTGGCTCTATGCGAAGGACATACAAAGGCGTAGGGTGAGCAATTCCAAGACCTCGTCGCTGGCCGATTGTATAAAACGCTGTTCCCTCATGTTGTCCGAGGACAGTTCCATTTTCGTGAACAATGTCGCCGGTTGTAAAAGATTCGTTTTTCTTCTCACACCATTCTTTAAGAAAACGATGGTAATTATTATCGGGAATAAAACAAATATCACGCGATTCACTGCTGTTGGCGTTTTTAAGTTCGTTTTCAGCCGCAATCCGTCGCACATCTGTTTTTGTTAGTCCTCCCAGTGGCATCAGAGTTTTCGCTAGCGCTTGCTGAGAAATATCCCAGAGGACATAGGATTGGTCACGAGTTTTATCAATTCCCCTGCGTATTTGGCAGCGGCCATCTTCGTTTTTCTCATTGAAAGCATAGTGACCGGTTGCGATGAAATCACACTCAAGTTCACGGGCTTTATTCAAGATGGCTGCCCACTTGATATCTCTGTTACATTTTATACACGGGTTGGGAGTGCGACCACTTTTGTATTCAGATACAAAGTATTCAATAATACTTTCGCGGAATTGCTCGGTCATATTAAGCACATAAAACGGCACATCGATTTTGTCACAAATTATTCGACAGTCAATTATTGAATCCAGCGAGCAACATAGACCATCGTTGCAGAGGTCGCTGTCTTTACCTGCGAAATCCCATAATTTTAAGTGTACCCCAATGACATCATATCCCTGCTTCTGCAACAAGAGAGCTGTTACAGATGAATCAATCCCCCCCGACATTGCTACCAGAACTTTCTTTGCCGACATTACAGCATCTCAAAAAGCCTGTTTACATAAATATAGTATTGAGCATTCAGTATAGCGTCCTACTGCTTGCTGTCATATAGTGGCGATATTTCTCGAAGACGGTTAATAATAGGCGGCAGTTTCTCCAGCACATAGTCAAGCTGTTCATAAGTAGTTCCACGTCCAAGTGAGAATCGGATAGAGCCAAGAGCGTCGACTTTGTCTTTACCCATTGCAACTAACACATGTGAAGGCTCTATCTCTTTTGAAGTGCAGGCAGAACCTGATGAACAGGCAATCCCTTCTATGTCAAGAGATAACAAAATAGACTCGCTCTCAACTCCGCTGAATAAAAGATTAACTGTTGGCCAGATGCGATTGTTCCGTGAACCGTTGAGGGAAACATCAGGGATAGCCAGCATAATTTTGTCAATGAAGTAGTCTGTCATTTCCTTATGGCGAGCGGCATCCTCTTCCATCTTCTTCTCCGCAACTTCCAGTGCCTTTGCAAACCCGACAATGCCAGCGATATTTTCCGTCCCCGGGCGATGTCTCTTCTCATGCAAACCGCCGAAAAACAAAGGAGCCAGCTTGGTATTATTCCGAATAAACAGCGCTCCAGTACCTTTGGGACCGTATATTTTGTGAGCGGTCAATGATAACATATCAACGCCCATGTCTTGAACATCAACAGGTATTTTACCGGTAGACTGAACCGCATCAGTATGAAACAGAACACCTTTTTCCCTGGCAACAGCAGCGAGAGCTTTAATGTCCTGAATGGCTCCTGTTTCGTTATTGGCATGCATTACAGATACAAGCGCAGTCTTTTCTGTTACGAGGTTTGTCAAATCGTCAGGCTTTGAAATACCGTCATTATCGACAGGTAAAACATCAAGTGCAAATCCTTCCTTGCTATGAAGGTGCTGAGCAGGTTCGAGAACTGCATGATGTTCAGCGGCTCCAATAATAATATGGTCCTTTTTCCCTTTCAGTTGATAGGCAGTTCCCAGTACAGAGAGATTGTCCGATTCGGTTCCTCCTGAGGTAAAGTATAACTCTGACGGTTGGCAGTTGATGAATGCGGCTATCTGTTCTCTTGAATTATCGAGCGCAATTTTGGCATCGCGTCCAAAATAATGAAAGCTACTGGCGTTGCCATAACTGTCATTAAAATAAGGTAACATCGCATCTAATACTTCAGAATCAACCGGTGTAGTAGCATTATAATCAAGATAAATCGGTTTCATTACTTTTCCTTTCTTTATTTCAAAACATCACCTTAAGTGGATTGATACCCATATTAGTTTACAAAATCAAGAAAGCATTACAATCCCACAGGGCTGTTAGAATGCATATAATATAGTAAAATGCCAGTGATATCCAGCTTCGAAAGTATTATTTTTGATGCGGCGAGCATAATCCAGGCGAATTGGTCCTGCCGGTGACTGGAGTTGCACGCCTGTTCCATAGGCTACAGCCAAGTCAGAAAATCTGAACATATCAAGATTTCGGAAGCCGTTGCCAACATCGACAAAAACAGACTGCCACAGCGGTAGATTACTGAACAGGTTACCAAGAACAGGTATTGGCTTAAAAATTTGAATTGTTTTCCAGCGAAACTCCTGATTTACGACTACTATAAATCCAGCCCCTGGCATATTATCTTCCTGCATTGGAACCAGTGTATTTTCTGAATATCCGCGGACAGTATTGGCGCCGCCAAGGAACAGCCTGTCACTGGATGGTACCAATTCCGTTTCGCCGAAAGATTTAACCAGCCCACTCTTAATACGGGAAGCTGATATCCACCCTGGCCATACTGGATAGTACCATGACCAGGAAGTTTCGATATTGAAAAAGTTATCATCGCCGCCAAGAAAGCCGCCATAGTAGTTAATTTTTATCTCGCGCTTTGAACCATGACGCGGCACAAAGATGTTATCTCGGCTGTCGCGGATCATATTCAGGTACACTCGCCGACGAACGGACAAACCTTCTGTTTGACGCCGCACCTTTTCTTCTAACTCACCTGAAACGCCGGAGATATCGACTGATTGATATTCCAGCCCCAATGAAGCCCGGGTACGCTGACTGAACCTCTTGAGAGTAGAGAAAGCAACCGACCATTGCCTGACACGGAAATCCTGCACAGGATGTTTCACTTCAGGTTCGTAATTGAATGTAAGTGATAAAGGCATTCGAAAACCGAGAAACCACGGTTCGGTGTAACGTAAACGATAATTATTCTCGATGATGCGGTTTTTCTGTCCCAGTCCGTAGATAAGATTAGATAACAGGTCAATTTTTCTGGAACCGAACAAATTGCGTTTGCCAACACCTGCTGAGAAGCTCCAGCTAAGGTCGGCATACTCAGACTGTCCTGCGCCAGTTGTTACAGTAACGTAGTTTGGTTTTCGTTCACGCACATGAAGCACAAAGTCAGGATTGAGTCTGTCCGACAAGTGTTTCGCCCGATTCAGTTGCATTGTAGAAAAATAGCCTGATTCAAATACCCTGCGTTTTGATTCAACAATTTCGTGACGTCGGTACACATTACCACGCTTAATCTTGAGTTCTCTTAACGCTGTATAAATTGGATAACTGTCAATACCTTCAACAGTAACATCGCCGTAATGAACCAGAGAATCTGACTCCACAACGAAGTGAATCGGTGTAATCTCATTCATTTGAGTAGTATCGATTGTATAGTCCACTTTTGCATACGGGTAGCCTTTATTAGCAAGAACAGTTTTAATGTCGAAAGAAATTTGTTGCACATCAAATAGATTGATTGGTTTTTGAGGTTTCAATCTTGAAATAATCTGTTCAAATTGCTCTTGAAAATAACTGTCATAGTGTCCATCAATGGACTTATTCCCATATATAAATTGCCGCCCTTCGTCAATTTTTACAACTACTCGCGCTGAGGAATCAGGCAGAATTACGTGGAAACTTTCATCTATTTGAATATCAAGAAAGCCATTAGTGAGATAAAAATACTTAACTTCCAGTGTGTCGCGCCCATACGTCTCACGTTGTATTTTTGTTTGACGATCTCCTTTGATGATGCTCCAGAAAGTTTGAACGCGGGAGTACATGCGCTTTCTAATATCATCTTTGGAAAAGTAATCATTTCCCTCAATACTGATACGTCTAATAGCCGGCTTATTACGAATCCAGCGTAGTGTGTTGCGATCCATACCTACAGCCTGTCCCACTGCGGTGATGATTATACACATTGACAGTATTGCCCGTATCAACATAATTAGAACTCCCAGTGAAATTTCAAATTAAGGTGATACAGCTCTTCTTCGTCTCGGCGCCCTTCAATTTGAAAGGCTTTATTTAAGCGGTAGTCGAAGCCTATTTCCTGACGGGTCTGACCGGCAAGTGTGGATTTGCCATAGAGGTAAATCCCTGAATTGGTGTAAAAGCCGACTGTTACGCGTGCATTCCACGAGTCCAGTTCTTCACCATACACAGGGTTAATTTCAAATGTCTCTACACCGATCTGGCTTAACTGTCGAGCGCCTATCTGAGAAACCTGCGTATATCCCATATCGAACAGCCGTTGTTCAATCTGGCTTGAAGATGAGAAGCCGTCTCGAGCATAATAGTTGGCTACAATGAGAGGAAGAATATCTTCACGCGAGAAATCTGATCCCTCACATGGATTTATCTCCGGCAATTCCAGTGTACCTCCGATATCTATGCAAAGCTCGATAGTTTCGCGGGTAGTATTTTCCTCAAATGCATCTTCAACTACTCCTGCGATATGTGTATAACCGGTTATGTCAAGACGAGGGTTTAGGGTATCATTGCCTTCAAAAATAATCCTGCTTCCCGGCTCAAGGCTAAAAGTTTTGTCAAATAGAAAACCACGCCCGCGCAGAATTTCCATCTCGCCAATAAAGCGGTAGACTCCATTTTCCCTTATCATGTTCAGCTTACCGGCAAATTCAGCATCAATATCCTCATTTTTTATCCAGTAATTTGACAGGATATCGACATTGATGTTGAGATCCCATTCGTTATCGCCAGAGAGAGCCAACATAAAAGGAGAGCCTTCATCCTGTTGCGCAAACTCAGATTGATAAAGTATTGAAATCAAAGTGAGCGAACCTGTCACGAGCGGTGGGCTACTTCCCTTAACATTAAATTCACCTTCAATTTTCCCGCTGATATCATCAAGCTCATAGGTAAATGGAAACTCCTCAGGCAGTGTTACATTGAGGTCATAGTAGAAAGTGTCCAGCGCTTGTACTTCGATCTCTCCTTCAACAAGTGCATAACGATGCTGTCCGCTCGGTTTTTTATTCTCAGTAGTATATAATTCAATGTCGTCGATGATAATTCTGTTATCATGCATAGTCGCACCAGCTGAATCTGTGAAGATGGGATGCTCAAGTCCAAAATACTTAAGGCTACCGTTTTTAAGATAAGCTTCTCCATCAATGTGCGGATTGTTAGGTGTCCCTGATAAACGAAAATCTGCGCTAAAATCTCCTGTCATGTATTCCACTGACGGCATTAAAAAACTTACAAGATCAAAATGCTTATCACTCGCTGTAATGTTTATATCCATTGGGAGATCAGGAAATCGCTCAACATGATTGCTCGTCAATGCCAAATTTGAATGTATGTAACCGCTGGCCAGATATTCTCCTCGATCCGAGACCAGACGGCCACTGTTGAGAGTCAAGAGGTTATCGCTATAAGCTGCTGTTACTGCCAGATCACCCAGTTCAAGGTCTTTGTAAGTCAGCGAATCGATACGTCCAGAAAGGTTAAATATGGGCTCGTCAATACTGCCGTTCATGGTAACATCGCATGAAAGAAAACCATCGATTTTATAAGTAGTGTCAAACAGATTTACCCATGGTGGCAGAGGAACTTTTTCTAAGGATAGACGCAGATCGAGAGTCTCATCATAGTTAGCTTTTCCTTGAACTGATAATTGAGCTTCTGTATTTTCGATTTCCATCCGATTGAATATGAAACCGCCAGAATCAATCTCTATATCAAGAAGGCAGGAGTTGTAAAACTGTCTATCCCACAGATTCAAGTTCAGAGTATCAATCTGCAACTGCTGTGGATATGAACCGTAATCATATATTCCCTTGCCTTCAAGTTGCACCGATGGATTTGTAAAGAAAAGGGAATCGATGGAAACGAGGTTGGAGTCTATCTTAAGTTGGGCATACCCTGTATCAAATGGGATATTCCAAGCCTGTCCGTCATAAAATTGAGCGGTTACTTCGCCCTTTTTCCCTGTGAGAAAGCGTGCAACATCAACTTGTGTAAACATGCTGTCCGAGAAAATATCATATATCCAGACTGAGTCGGAAACGAAGAAACCGCGAAGGTTCGGATCGGAGGTTTTGCCTGTTATAGCAACTTCTGCATAGCCGCGCCCACCAAGTTTATCGATAAAGAACTTACCTTGGTAACGATCAAGATTATTAAGATTGGCAAATATTTTTAGGGACATACCATCGTGGTAAGATACTTTACCTGAAGCATATAATTCGTTTTCGAAATAATTTACACTAAAGGAATCGACAAAAGCAATGGAATCGATGGTTACTATTATATCTCCAGATGCTTTTTGAATAGGGTATTGGTCAAATGATGATTCGTACAACTCAGTATGGATAGCAAGCTCCATATCCTCTTTTCGAAATGAGTTGCCGTCCAGACTTATCCGACCATTCAGATTTGACTCAAACCCGTGCGACACAAGCTTTTTAAGATTAAATCCTCTGATGTCTGTCGAAAGGTGGTATTCCTTAGTGGATTTGGAAAAATCGACATTACCACAACCATCGATTGAACAACCACCAAGAATAGACCCATACAATGTGTCTAAGTTCAGTTGTTTATCTGCATATCGGAAACCGAGATGAAGATTGTCGAAACTTGCCATCATGAAATCACCTGCGATATTGGCTGTCCCCTGCATGCGCGCACCGATAAATGACACTTCGGCGTTGACATCAAGCACTCCACGCAAATGTGGGCCAATATACATGGCAATAGTCTCAAGATCGACATTGTCGGCAACCACATTGACTTTTCCGGCCAGACTGTCTTTTGTAGTAACACGTCCGCTTAATTGAATCATTGTCTCGCCGGAGATTAGATTGATGTCATGAAACAGAGCGTTTCCATTTGCATAAGTGAGTTTTCCATCGGCGGCGTCAAGAGAGATACGTTCCTGATTTGATGTAAACTCCAAACGCTCCATCTCAACAGCATAGGTGTCTTCATTAACTTCAATTGCCGACCACAGCAGAATATCATCGACAAGAATTGTATCGGCGCTGTCAACTATACGCAGCCGAGCTTGATTGAGAGCAAAGTTATCAATTTGAAATTTCAGGCTCTGTTCTCCTGAAGCACTTCCGACAGTATCTTCATTGAAAGGAGGAATAAGCCATCGTTCGGTGCTGTCACGGACAATTGTAACAGCCGCAGAATCAATACTCAGATAATCAAAACTGTACTGTTGATATAATAGATTCGATAGTGAATATACAATCTCAAGGTGCGGTATTTCCAGCATGAGATAACGTATAGTGCCATCGTCGTAATAGACTTCAACATCTTCGATATTTAATCCTGAAATGAGATTGCCATTCACCTTACCTATAGACGCCTTGATATCAGGCTGACCTGCAAGCATTGCTTCCAGTTTGGAATTCGCCATACGTTCCATACCACCCAGATAAATGAAATAAACCCATAAGCCAATTATGCTCAGAAGGAAGAAACAAAACAGGTAGAATATAATCTTTCCAAAAAGCCGCATTATCGATTATCCATTTGTTCGAATATTTCATTGGAAGATTGATAACCTTGAGGAGCCAGCGGAGCTATATCTTCAATTACCTGTTCTATTAGCTCTCTGTTGCTGCCAACATTGAAAGCGCCGCGTATGTGTGAAGCCAACTGTTTTTTGCGATTCTCGACCATCAAGCAGGCTATAACAGCCAGTTCGCGGTCAATGGAATTCACTCCCGGACGTGAAAGCACTTTGCCATAACCCTCTAAGACCATCCATCGGAAAATATCGGGCGCAAATGATTCTACCCTATCCTTCAAAAGCTCGTATTTATCACTGTATACCCGATGGCAAAGATCAACACCACGGTTAAACAATGACTGTGATTCGTCAGCACTGATTGGTTCCAGCATCGATTTCGAATTATTATTCGGAATCTTTCTATCAAGATGTTCAGCCGCATTGAGCATTCTTGGAAAACCAAGAAAGAGATATGATTGCAGAACTATTTCGTAAAAGCTGCCACGCTTGATGTTGACTCTATTACCCAAACTTACGACGGAATCCAGAAGGGCATCATCAGCAACAGCGATAGCCGCCGAATAGAGAGCCAGAACCCGCGAACGAGAATGAGGTTGCGGGTTATATGTTCTCAACATGTTGCAGAATGCATCAATATCAATCTGTGAAATCATATAATACAAAGAAATAGAGAAATAAGGCAGATGGCAAACAATAATTTATCAGTGAAGGTTGTGCAGTCGTTTTTCCAGAGCACGAAGTGACTTTTTAAGCTTATCAATCTCTTTCTGAAGTGAATTTGTGGATTTATGTTGAAAAGATTGCGATTTATCCATTCCCTGAAAAGTGTCAAATGTTGCCTGTCTGAGTCTGCCAATTTGCAGAGGTGATACATAGGGCGTGTTATTACGGATGAAACCTATGTTTATTACAGTTCCGGGGCGATATTGCCGCACAGAGGTTTGCAATGCTTCCGCTGATGTGATTGATTCTCCATTAAGGCTTATCAGCAGATCACCTTTGGCGAACCCGGCATTGGCTGCAGGTGAAAGTGGAACAACACCGGTAACCATAACAGCTTTGCTAACAATGAATGATCTTTGCGATTTGGACTCAGCAAACTGAGCAGACAAAGCAACTTCAATATTTGGTGAAATATCGATATCTGTGCTGGTAATCCCGATATAGCCAGCTTGACGGTCACCGTGTTCACTTAAATATCGAAATGTTTTGGCAAGTTCAAGCGATGGCACAGCAATTCCAACTTCTGCCCAACGGCCATGTCCAATCTCGCTTGTAATCAAGCCGACAAGTTTTCCCGAGAGATTAAAAAGACCACCGCCAACTGTACCAGACGATATTGGACCAGAAAACTGAATTGAGCCATCAGGCCTCATTCCCGCACAAAAACCCAAAGTTGGTGATGCCCGAACCCCATAGGCATTACCCAGCGCCAAGACCATCTGTCCTGCGCAGCCATGCTGACGGGACACTTGCACTGGATTTCCAAGAGGCCTGCCGACATTGATCAGCGCCAATCCGGTTAGATAATCAATTCCGACCAGCCGAGCTGGAATCACCAGATTATTGAAATGCACCAAAAGCTTGTCATATCTCAAAACTGATGATGCAGCTACAAGAATTCCACCGTTGTTATCAAAGACAACTCCTGATGATACCAAGCTCTGGAGAGTTTCTTTCTCTCCGACAGAGGCGGGTGTTTGTGGTGTGCGAATTGACTCCAGAGTAACAATAGACCGAGAAGTCTGAAATATGAGATTGTTAAGCCGTTTTCCCAGAATAGTCAGTGAACTGTCAGCTGCCCCGATATTTTCCGCATTTAATATGATAAAGAAAACTGCGGCAATTATAGAAATTACCGCAGTAGTTCGAAAGGTTTTTAGCATTTTTTAATACGCTGTATTCCCCCCTTTCTGTACATCAGGTGTCTGATATATTCGCACAACAGGTCTTATGCGATAGAATGTCTGATTCCATGGTGCAGGCTGATTCGCTGTCGCTGATACATTGGTTAGACCAGTAGTCGAAGGAATGCTGTTGGCTCTAATGCGTTCAACGATACGTTGCGACATACGATCAAGACGATCTGCTCGAGCCATCTGAGAAGTGAGTGACCAGTCTTTTTGCATAGAAGAATTAGTCATGTTCGGATTTTTAACAGGTTGAGCTGTGAGATACGAATTGTCAGTATTCCTGGCAGTTCCGGGATCAAAGTTGTCTGTTCCGGGTTGAAAACCAACCATGAGAAAAGCAAAAATCAGACTGGCAGTAACGGCTATTGGCGCTACAACTGTTGTCCAGCGAACCACTGGTGCCTTCCTTGGTAGGTAGGCTTTGGTTCTTGTTTCGGCAAAACGTTCACGAGCCACGCGATTGAGCAGTTTTGCATTAAAGTTTTCTGATACATCGACAGTTGATAACTGGCTACCTGCCTCGATGAGTGAACGATAGTCAGCCTCTGCACGACGACATTCAGCACAAGCCGCAAGGTGCTCACTGACGGCCAGCTTGCGACGGCCGCTAAGCTCGTCACCACAATAGGCTGACAGGTAAGAGCGTACTTTTCGACAGCGCATTACGACTCTCCAATCTAGGTTTTAATTTGTCCCTGAGCATCATCCGAGCACGGTTGACGCGGGATTTGACGGTTCCAAGAGGTATATCCAACATTTTGGCAACTTCATCATACGGTAACTCCTGAATATCACGCAGCATAAATGCTATCCGATATTTATTGGGCAAAGTCTTGATGACAGCATCAAGCATCTGTGGAATATGATTGGGAACCTTGGCATCAACAGCAAATTCAGTCTCATGCCCTTCCATGTCATCAATATCGTAATGTTTGAATCTCTTTCTCTTACGCAACTCATTACGAGCCAGGTTCAGCCCAATAGTGTAAATCCATGTAGAAAAACAATGCTGGAAATTAAAAGATTGCCGATGCTGGTAAACTCGCACAAATGTCTCTTGAACAATATCCTCGGCTTCATCAGGAGAGGATAACATACGGCCAATTACACTCATCAGACGATTTTTGTAGCGATCGACCATCTTGTTAAACGACACCATATCCCCGTTCTGAATGGCGTGCATCAGCTGGTAATCAATCTCTTTTTCGGTCTCTTTGACTTTTGCCATATTTGTTCCTATTCTCAGGAGCTTTCAAATAGTAATACCCACAGACAGGAAAAAAGTTCCCACTTATCTTTTCGACCTTATAAATACAATATATTACAATGTAAGAAGTTAGCAAGAAAATTGAGGTGTTGGTAATTGGAACGACTGTGAATAAAAATTATTTTGACCGTTTTTCGGCACGCTCTTGTCGCCGTTGACGTGACCCGTACACGAAAATTCCGACAAGAGATCCGATTGATCCAAAGCTCAATAGGCTGCCAGGCCAAGGCATACCATTGATGGCGAGGTAAAAACCTACAGCCAAGGCTACCAATGCAATGACGAATCCAAGAAAAAGTCCTATCTTCGAGTTCTTTACATCTGAACTTATCACCTTGGCTTCGAGCTTTTGGCGATGGCTAGCTTGATTCTCAGCCATTATTAGAATACGATCGGCAGCACCGGGGGAGTATTTCGTCATACTTCTGGAGAATATTGGGTGGTGGGATGGGACCAGAGAAACTCTCATTATGTTCAGCTCTAATGATCTGAGCTTTTTGGGATTCGTCTTGGGATTGCGCCTGAATTTGTTTATTCTTTGGGCGCTTCTTCTTGGTCATATTCATCCACTGCGGCCTTTATATCCCGACCGACCATGCGCCAATCGCCAGCCAACGCCTTGGCATCTGCCTCTGCTTCAGTCTTGCTATAGTTATAGACTTGCAAGCTATTGGTGAAATCCAATAGGCGTGCTATTCCCTCAAAAAAAGAAGGCCGTGCAAAAAGTCGAGACGTCGAACTTCTATCAAGATCTACCATGTTTTAACCCAATAATTTGTCATCAGTACTACCTATAAGTATTAGTATCGGTATAATTAGCCTTTTGTCAAGGACTTTGTGTGTATTCTTCGTAATACTCTCCGTCTATTATAACATCACATATCTATATTTGTTTCAGGCAGTTCCCAAAATTTGTCTGATTTCCCGATCTCACTCATGACCCCAACAGCAATGATCTGTCTTTACAAATGTTTTTCAAGTATGATATTAGCGGGATCCTATAGGAATTGCGATACATTTACAGAACTGTTAGAAAACGTTGTCCTCTACCGAAACAATTCAGCCCATGGGGTCAGATAAATTAGAAAACCAAACACAGCCATCAGGGTAACTGGGATTGCAATTTCCCGATATACCTTCAACAAGTCGCTCTTGAAGTAGTCATTAGTCAAAATCAAACATAAGTGGGTAGGCGAGAGAATTACACCCAGATAACCGGAAAGATAGGCAAGGAATATGTATGTTGGTTCGATTCCGCTTGAGTATAAAAAACCAGCCAGGATTGTGTACCCCATTGCTACGAACGCCGCTACCATACCGGTCAGCAATCCAGATGCGAAACATACTAGAAAAATAACAAGTTCGATCGGAAGATTGTATTGCATAGTGAGATTTGGTATAGCCGCAATTGCTCCCGACAACTCCAGGGCTGTTTGGAAAGAAAGAGTTCCAAAAACCAGAAAAATCAATTTTAATGAAAACCCCTTCTTAAAAGCCAACACCAGCGGTTTGCGCTTTGGCCGAACCACCAGAATCAGTGCCAGTATCCCCAGTAGAATCGAGAGAGCCAGATCGAGCTTGAAAGTGCCATAAATAATAATAGCGAGAGGGATAGGCCAGATAGATTTAAGGATACCATACAAAGATAGCCACAGATGAGTTTGATGGTTATTATCATTTACAATTTTTGGTGTGAAAAAGATTAACCCGAATAACGCCATCAGCAAAGCCAAAGGCAATTGCATTAGCGAAACGCTGCCAATAGGCAGTCCCGTAAGGGCTTCAGTTAGAATAATGCCCGGGTAAATTGGCCATGAAAACTCCACAATATGGCGGAACCAGTAATTAGCGGCAGTTCTGAATTCTCGTCGGTAGCGGGAATCTGACAAAACATTGCCTACAAGTGGAGCCGACAACAGCGACCCCCCCGGCATCGGCATCAAACCTACAAGCATTGGCAACATCCCTACCGCGGTCTTGTTGCCGCCCGGAAGTCCCTTAGCGGCATCAGTAAGATTTTCAAGAGACTTGAGTTCTTTTAGCAGTTCCCCCAGAGATGTGATAAGGACAATTACAGCCGTCAGGGATAGGAACCTGTGCGATTTCGCCAGATCCCAGTACCCTTGCAATAGAGCCACAGGCTCCAACTGATATAATAAAGCTGTAATCAAACCCGCGCCAAAAAGTGTTATACCGACAGAAACCTTCTTTCGCAGAGCCAGGATAATCAGAGCAAGAACAATAAGTAATTTAACCGTATCCATAAGAAGAAGAAATAGTCAGGATGTCTCGTTGTCAATCAATCCATTGACACAATCAACCCATTGACTTGACAATAGAAATCTTGGAACTATCCCTCGAACGTTTTCTTTGATTCACACTAACTTCATTATGTTCCCAATACGGTATCACTTTTAGTTGACTCGCTTTGGGGTTTGCGATTATTCTGATTTGGAAGTTGAAACTATTGACATTGGCTTACAGGTAGCACACAAATGAAGAAATTTATATCTCAATTGTTAATTGTTCTCGTTGCGATACTATGTTCGACATCGTTGGCTGCAGTGCGGGACGATGATACCGGAGCAGGGCAAACTAGTCTCTATAATATCCCACCACGTTGGTTGGTTGATATGCCAACAGCCGGCACTTTACCTCGTGGTTCTTTTAGTCTATGTGCTCGTCTTTATCCAGATGGTGGAACCCTTGGATATACCGACATTGGACTGTCGAACCGATTTATGATGGGGATTTCTTTTGGTGGGGAAAACGTCATCTCCAACAGTGCTCCCAATTGGAATCCATCAATTGAATTCGGTGTTAAGTTTCGTGTAATTGATGAACTGGAGTTTTTCCCGGCTATCTCGATTGGTTTCTCATCGCAGGGAAGCGGTGCCTACGAAAAAGAAAAGGAGAGGTATACATTTAAATCACGTGGATTCTATGCAGTAGCAAGCCGCAGTGTCTATTTCTATCAATGGATAGCCGGTTGGCATGCCGGAATCAACTATTCAAGGGAATACAAGCACGGCGGAGACAAAGGCGTCAATTTTTTCGGTGGTCTTGACGCTACTTTCAAATACAATCTTGCGATTCTGCTTGAGTGGGACGCGGCTCTCGATGACAACAAGGATTTTATATTATCTGACGGCACAAATTTTGGCGGTAGAGGACGCGGATATCTTAACATGTCGGTAAAGTGGTTATTTGAGGAGAATCTTGAGCTGGAAGTCCTTCTGAAGGATCTCCTGCAAAATCGCCGTGAATCACAATCTATAACTCGAGAAATCAGACTAACATATATAGATTGCTTCTGAGATCGATATTTAGAGAGCCGTCTTTCTTTGTAAATTTATGTTGCGGAAATGTTCAATTTTTCCGACAAATAGAATATGGATACAGCGAGCTATAAATATTTCAAGTATGAAATCACTCTTGGTGCACCTATGCCAATGCCTCAGCCGAAGATTGATTGGTATCCGCACAACCAGCATTCTATACAACAGTTTCTTTATACTTTATGTAAGGAACACATCGGCGCTCTGGGTAAGAAAGATAGTCAGTGGGTTGCCGGTGACGAGGAATACCAGAATCTTAAGCTAAGCTCTCGCTCTGACATCACGCAGATTTTCGACTTCGCCGAAGAGATGGGAATCATCGAGCCCGGAGATACTGCTGGGGATTTCACTGCCTACAAGTTGTCGAAGACATACTGGGCCAAGTTTGACGAGCATGCTTCCTGACGTAACTCCGTTACTTTTCTCAAAAGATCGGTGAAGCGCAATAGTGAAAGCATTGCCAGATCGTTAATACGGATTACACGAGGGAGGGGGAGCCTCTTGAAAAAGATAATTTACTAAAACAGTTACATCACTAATGTTTACTTCTCCATTACACGAGGAATCACCGGAAAGAATTACTGGAGCAGGCTCAGGTCCACCATCAAAAAGGTATGTTACAAGGTAAGTTATATCCGAAACATTGATTGAGCCATTAAAATTGACGTCGCCATGCTGAAGAACAATTTTAGCGCCTATAAACTGAGAATCAACCACAGTTGTGTCGTTACGTGACCACACCTTGAATGTAAGAGAAGAAATATTGTCCAACGGAGTACCCTGCACAGGATGAACTGGAATAGTCACAACTGAATCATCTCCAGCCAGAATGGGGACATCAAATGAGTCTGGCGTAATCCATTCACATGTATCCCAACTCGTTATACGATAGATATCATTCAAAACAGAAGTATTGCTAATCATATATTCAAAATCTCGAGTATCACCGGAGTATACTGCGGAATCGGTGGTTAAAATTTCAGATTCAACTGAATATGGCGGACGAACATCGGCTGAGTAACTGAAAAAAGCACCTTCAGAATATTCCGAAAGATTGGCTCCCACCAGAGTTACACGGTAGTATGTTTCAAACAACGGAATATCAATAGTTCCATATTTGGATATCGCATCCAGTTCAATCTTTTCAAATTCATGGGTATTTTCAGTCAACGATTTAACTACATAAGCCGACCACTCTCTATTGTCGTTACCGTTAAATGCGAGTTTAAGGATGCCTGTCTCAGTTCCGGGAAAAAAGTCAATATAGCAGGAACCATAACCGGCAGGGTTTTTTGGTGATGTCTGAAGCGTAACAGGATAGAAGGTATGACTACGCGCTATATCAACTGCATGATATTGTGAGCTTTCCTCATAGTGCAAGCCATCGTCTCTAATATCTGTGCAGGAGTTCCAGACTGTAAATTCAGCAAAAGCTGAGTCAATCGTCCAGCCATAGCGTGTCTCAATAGTGTCAGCCAGAGCATCGAAGGCATTGTCCCAGATAGCCCCTTCCCACATAGCAACCATAAGGGAAGTGTCGAATTTTTCAGCAAGATACATTGCCCAGATAAAACTACCATAGGCATGACTCCCATTGTCCATTAGAGATTTTTCTGGTTCCTGCATAAAGGCTTCAAGATATTGGTAATTGTCGTCTGTGGCATCAAATACAATGTCTTCAAAGTAAACAGCATCATGTTCCTTAATCCATGTTGGTTCTGAGACATCATAGGCAAACTGACAACTATGGTGAAATTCATGGGCACATGTGGCTTTTGCAGCTCCGGCTTGATCTCCTTCAGGATCATTATTAGGTGAAAATCCGAGGAAATCGTTGTTGAGCATAATGTAGCTATAATAGTCATTCCATGGCTCAGAACCTGGACCCTCAGGCATTGTATAGCCATAGAGACCTGTCTCCTCAAAATACATATCATACAGAGAATCTCCGCCGAGTTCACCATCACTTGGAGGAAGCAGATAACCAAGGTCAATGTGACGTGCAAGGGCGGAATCACAGTAAGCGGCACATTTCTCTATGAAATCCGGAACTCCACTGGAATCATCATCGGCTGAGGGAATAGAGTCAACACCTGATGTGTCATAGTGAAACCAGAAGAAACCGCTTGGGGAAAGGTAAGTAAACTCTGTTTCTATTCGGGCAAATGCAGCAAGAAAATATCCTTTAGTTTCAGTTGAGAGAGCATCCCACTGACTGCGGATATCATCAATTACAGGAGTACCACACAGTCCTATCGTGGTGATGGCACTTGAAAGTGAAGGTGCATGAAACCTGTCTGGAAGTTTCTCGGGGTACTTGATGGCTGTAATTTGAAGTCTGACTTTCTCATCAAGTGTAAGACTGCCAGATTCATACTCCTGCTCAATCAATTGCAAAGCAACCGGTTCCACACCCGCATCGAGAGTGGCAGTACTTTCATCGGCTGTTACTGCAACTGTTAGAAAACCAACAAGCAGGACAGTAACAACCAAAATGCGAATCATAACTTTTCCTCTTTAGAACAAGTGCCTTAGTTATATTAATATCGGCTTATATTAACCAATCTGTATCATCATAATATATCATTGTTATGGCATAGCACTCTATGAGTTCCATACTCGAAAACTAAACGCAACCTCAGAGACTTTAACATTTTGTAAACAGTTTATACAATCAGTTTGTCAGCAGGTAGAAAGTTTGTACATCATTACTAAGTGTGGCAATAATCATATAGCTGACAGCAAGTAACATTGCCTCTCATATAATTTACTGCATTTCAATGAGTTGTCAATAGCAAACTAGTTTCTCGTACTTCAAAATACTGTTTGATACCGACAGAAAATTGCCAACCATTGTATTCTGAGTAAGCTATGTCTATGCGAGCTATGCGGTTACGGCTGGAATGGCCTATTCCTGCTCTCAGTCCAATCCCTCCACTGAAGTAGAAATCTTTCCAGTTTAGTTTACTATCCGATTTCCATGTTCGACCGCCGTCAACGAAAACTGTTGGTGAGAACATTGCCGATAAGATATCAATCTTCGGGAAAAAACGAAACTCAGCATTAAAGACAGCTTTGCGGTCGCCGGTTTTGAAATGTTTATCATAACCTCTGATACCATTTATTCCACCTAAAGATACCCCATCAGCGCTGTTACTTCTCCAGTCTGATAGGTAGTTGCCATGACAGGCGAAAGTCACAAAATCCAGCGGAAAGCTGTAGTAGTACAATGTGAGATTTGTAAGCCGCCGTAGGTCGCCACCGCTTTGAATCCACATATTACGGGACAAGGAAATATAGGCTAGATTGTGTCCAAATTGATAGCCCTGTGCTATTTGCATCTCCATCTTATCCCACACATAGTCGTGGAATCCCGGCTGGAATGCTCTACTAATTGACAGAGCTACTTTCTGACCAAGTGTAAAATCCTCCGTGTATCTGATACCGTCGATTTGTCTCAACTTCGCAAAATCAAGATGTGCCATTGTCGCTCCGACGCCGATAGTATGAAAAATGGAATCATGTGGCATTTCCACCGCTACCCATTTGCAGTCAGATTGGTTATCGTTAAACATCACAGTGTCAAGCGCACCCTTATCCTTGTAGGTATATTCCCCATCAAACATAAACTTGTGACGGTATGAGCCAAACCGCGAGCCAAACTCAAGGGCGATATTTTCTATTTTGCTTTCGGATCTGCCGATCAAAGTGGAATTATTGTAAATATCCTGTCTGTTCTTGTTAGACAGCCAGCTTATATTCCATGTTGTTTTCTGTTTAAGATTGTAAAATGGTCGATAGACAGTCAGCATTTTCAATCTTCCAGCCGGGTTATCTGAATATTTGGTTTCAAAACCTATTGAGCGGCCGAATAAACGTGGATCTGTGTACTGACTTCTGAAAAAATCACCATCATAATTTTGAAAGGTATATCCCAATGAGAGGAATTTATTTCGTCCAAACAGGTTTCTATCTGAAACAGTCAATTCGAAGCGGTTCTCATTATCTTCGAAAGAGTAGTTTGGTTCCATCGCAAGTGACCATTCATCGATTGTTACCACCCTGACAAGCAAGTGACCATTGCTTAATGTATCTGTTTTTATCCAGGCATCGTATAGCTGAAGATTATTTCTGAGATTTCTTTCTGTTTCTTCAGCAAGCTCGATAGAAAATGGTTTCTCCACATTAAACAGCATTTCTTGTCTAATTGTCTCTTTGCGTGTCTTGTAGTGTAACTTATTGGCCAGTCGGAAGATAAAGTGCTGAAACTTCGGATCGTCGGGATCAAATATGTTCCGATTGTCAACCACGATACTATCGACTGTTCTTCCAGCGACATACGAGGGAATCTCAAGCGTGGGATTATCCGATGTCTTTGAAGGTGATGCTAAGCACCACAAACACTGGAGTAAAACCAGAAAGACTATAAAAAACGGAAGTTTGATGTTAAAACAGTGCAAGTTATTCTCCAATTAGGGCTTGTTGAATAATTAGTTATTATGTACCATAATCTCCCCGCCTTTGGCGGGCGCGTAGCGGGCGGCCTTGTGTCGCCCGTTTCTATACACACACCTGTCTGCGACAGGCAGGGCGGAGACAAGCCCCGCTGCTACGCGAGTAGAATGTTTATCAAGTGCAAGCCTTTTAAGCTATTCATAACAAAACCCTTTCACTTGAAACAATACAAAACATGTTTATCTATTTATGAACAAAGAACTTACCCGCCTGTCGAGCGGACAGGTAC
>JAYEIF010000076.1:0-3986 GCA_034659895.1 Candidatus Zixiibacteriota bacterium | reverse complement strand
TTTTAAGCTATTTATAACAAAACCCTTTCACTTGAAACAATACAAAACATGCTTATCTATTTATGAACAAAGAACTTACCCGCCTGTCGAGCGGACAGGTACTTTATTCAGCAAGCCCTATTTAAAATCCACACTATTTCTTGCTAACATTAGCTTTGAAGAATTCACGATTCATCTTAGCAATGTTCTTAACACTAATCTCTTTTGGGCAGACAGCTTCACATTCGTAATAATTCGAACAGTTACCAAATCCCTCAGCACCCATCTGAGCTACCATCTTACGGACACGATTCTCTCGTTCCACTTGTCCCTGTGGGAGAGTAGCAAGATGACTCACTTTAGCTGAGACAAAAAGCATAGCCGAGGCATTCTTACAAGCCGCCACACAAGCTCCACAGCCAATACATGCCGCAGCATCCATAGATGTATCTGAGACATCCTTATGGACAGGAATAGCATTGGCATCAGGTGCGCCTCCAGTATTAGCTGAAACAAATCCACCCGCTTGTATAACGCGGTCCATAGAAGAGCGGTCAACCACCAGATCCCTGATGACCGGAAATGCCTTGGCGCGGAAAGGTTCAACTGTGATGGTATCACCATCTTTGAAATTGCGCATACGAAGCTCGCAGGTTGTGCATCCCTTTTTCCCCCCATGAGCGATCCCGCCTATCACAAGCGAACAAGCACCACAAATTCCTTCGCGGCAATCATGGTCGAAATGAATCGGCTCGACACCTTCCTTAATCAAGTCTTCATTCACCACATCGAGCATTTCCAAAAATGACATGTCTTCGTTGATATCTTTTGCTTGGTAGGTTTCTAAATGACCTTTTTCCTGAGAGTTTTTCTGACGCCAAACACGTAATGTTAGATTCATTATTTGTAGCTCCTTGTCGCTAATTCAACGTTTTCAAACTCAAGCTCCTCCTTATGCAGCTCTGGTTTTACACCATCGCCTTTATATTCCCAGGCAGAGACGTATGCAAACTTCTTATCATTACGCAGGGCTTCCCCTTCTTTAGTTTGATATTCCTCTCGGAAGTGAGCTCCGCAGGATTCTTCGCGATTGAGAGCATCATAGCAGAAAATTTCAGCAAATTCGAGAAAATCAGCCACACGACCTGCTTTCTCCAATGTCTGATTTAATGATTCGTTACTTCCCAGAACTTTAACATTCTGCCAAAACTCTTTCCTCAAAGCCACAATTTCTTCAATCGCTTTTTTCAAATCGGTTTCGTTGCGAGCTAATCCGGCTTTCTCCCACATAATTTCACCGAGGGCTTTATGGAAAGAATCAGCAGAGCGTTCGCCATTAATCGACAGTAGTTTCTTCATTCGCGCTGAGACAGCTTCTTCCGCTTCACGAAATTCAGGTCGGTCTGTTGTAATGTTCTGTGCTCCTTCTCGCGCAAAGTAATCTCCAATAGTATATGGCAGGACGAAATAGCCATCAGCCAACCCCTGCATCAAAGCTGATGCTCCAAGTCGATTGGCTCCGTGGTCAGAGAAATTGGCTTCGCCAATAACATGAAGACCAGGAATATTACTCATCAGGTTGTAATCAACCCACAAACCGCCCATAGAGTAATGAGAGGCTGGATATATGCGCATTGGTACTTGATATGGGTCTTCAGCAGTGATAAGATTATACATATCAAAGAGGTTCCCATATTTGTCGCTAATCGCCTTTTTACCCAAACGTTCAATAGCTTCTGAGAAGTCCAAGTATACACCATATTTGGTAGGTCCAACTCCTCGGCCGTCATCGCATACTTCTTTTGCGGAACGCGAGGAAATATCGCGGGGGGCAAGATTACCAAAACTGGGATATTTTCTTTCCAGATAGTAATCGCGTTCATCTTCGGGAATTTCTCCGGGTGGACGATTGTCATCCTTGTTTTTGGACACCCATATTCGACCGTCGTTACGCAAGGATTCGGACATTAAAGTAAGCTTCGACTGATATTCTCCTGTGTGAGGAATGCAAGTAGGGTGAATCTGATGATAACATGGGTTGGCAAACAGCGCACCTCTTTTATACGCACGGTAAGCCGCAGTAACGTTACATCCAAGCCCCATTGTGGATAGGTTATACACACGTCCATATCCGCCAGTACCCAACACAACCGCATCAGCAGCGTGGGAACTAATTTCGCCCGTGACCAAATCACGTATGACAATCCCCTTAGCGTGCCCATCAATAAGCACAAGGTCAAGCATCTCTGTACGAGGAAACATCTGTACTTTTCCTAGCCCAATCTGCCTTTGAAGGGCTGAGTAAGCACCAAGAAGTAACTGCTGGCCTGTTTGTCCTCGAGCGTAGAAAGTTCTGGATACCTGGGCTCCTCCAAACGAGCGATTTGCCAATAAACCACCATAATCACGCGCAAATGGCACGCCCTGAGCTACACATTGATCTATGATATTATTTGATACCTGAGCTAAACGATAGGTGTTTGCTTCACGCGAGCGGAAATCGCCTCCCTTGATTGTATCAAAAAACAGACGCCAAATAGAATCACCGTCGTTCTGGTAGTTTTTAGCCGCATTAATACCACCCTGTGCACCAATAGAGTGCGCCCGTCGAGGGCTATCCTGAAAGCAAAAAGACTTAACATTGTAGCCAAGTTCAGCCATAGTGGCGGCTGCTGATGCACCTGCTAAGCCAGTTCCAACTACAATAACAGAATATTTGCGCTTATTAGCAGGATTGACCAGCTTCATTTCAAAGCGGTGTTTGTCCCATTTCTCGGCAAGCGGACCGGATGGAACCTTCGATTCAAGCTTCATATCAGAGCACCCCTTCCGGTAGTTTAATTATATTCAGCAGAACTGCCGCCGGTATAATGGAATAACCGACAAATAACACAATCGCAACAAGCCACCCAAGAACATCAAACTTAAATTTGGTCTTATCATTGTTTAACCCAAATGTTTGAAAAAGTGAAGGAATGGCGTGTACTAAGTGATAAGACAAACTGAACAATGCCACAAAATAAACTGTTGATATCCATCCATTCTGGAACCCAAGGATGACCATCGAATAAACATCGTGCCGTCCCAAAGAATCGTGAAGGCCCGCATATTGAGGATTTGTAACAATAAAAGTGTAGTGGAGAAGGTGATAAACGACATAAAGGAATATTCCACCACCAGTGAAAATCATTGTGCGCGAGGACAGCGATGCTTGAACGGTTTTACTAACGACATATCGTATCGGCCTAGAGAACCAGTTCTCAAAGTAGAGTTGGATACCCCACCAGACATGAATCACCAAACAAACAATCATTACAAAACGAACCGACCAAGTGAGATATGGCACATCTTTCAGCGCCTGCGCGTAGGTGTTTAATTGATCCTGACCGATGAAAATCTGAAGATTGCCCAGCATATGCCCTACCACAAAAAAGAACATAAAAGAACCTGTAATGGCTTGAAAAACCTTCTTTCCAATAGAAGAGCTGATGAATGTTACCTTAGCCTGACTGGGAGCAGGTTTAACTTGAACTGTACTCATAGTAGTTTCCTCATATTACCTGACATAAACGAAGTCATTCTCGTTTATTTCATGCTATTAGTCAAGCAAAAATTTGATAAGCCATATTTGACGAATTGGTAAGAGTAGATCGGTGATGCTTCATCTCTTAGATATTGTCATTTTGAACAGGCAACTTCATGCTGAGCCCGTAGTGACGGAAAGCATGATACTACAACAACCGTCCCTCGACTCCGCTCGGGATGACTTGAAAGACAATGACTTACAATTTGTCATGCTGAGCCCGCCGTGGCGGGAAGCATATTCCTAAAAGTATAGGTTTATCAACAAGCCCTCTTGACACTGTACAATAAAAAAAGCGCCCCGGGTAGGGGCGCTTCTTCTTAAGGAATTGAATCAATCTCTAAGTAGTTACATCATCAGAAGTACAGGTTAGTGCCCCTGTATCATCAATTTCCCAATCATCAGTGGTTGTATCATCATCTAG
>JAYEIF010000075.1:0-4010 GCA_034659895.1 Candidatus Zixiibacteriota bacterium | reverse complement strand
AGTGCGCCGTAGCGTGTCGCCCGTTTCCCTGAAGTATCGGGGCATCTTAGAATCTTTCTTCAACAAGCCATAAATGTTTGTATTTCGTCATATATTTAAGTAGATTACTGGATGTCCAATATATGTAGGAAAATGATATATTTCTAACAAAGGAGATGTATGGACAACCGTAACGGAGCCAGTTCGTCTATGAATAAGGATGACCAGCAAGAGCTGGCTGACTATCGAATTCTTAAGCCCTATATCTTCCAATGTCTGACTCTCAATCGTGATATCATCAATCCCATGGTTAAGATAATTGGCTACACTGAGCTTCTCCTTCAAGAAACTGAGAGTTTTACTGACGAGCAACGGAATTCTATCAACCAGATAGCAGACTGTGCTGAGCACATCAGGGAACTGGTTAATTCATTGGGTGCAAACAAGATTTCTCTCGAACAGAAGATAGATCTAAAGGAAATTATCGAAGCCTGCAGGAATGCAGCTAGTTCTCAGACTAATTGATTAGTTTTTCTAATCAGCCATTCTGCCGATAGTGCTCCAACAATAATCAGCAGTAACCACAGCTTGTTAAAGAAAGTGACATTTTCATCTTCTCGTTTCTTTACCGGCGTAAGATCAATTGTCTGGAGCGCCTGATTGAACGCATCATAAGTGAAATAATTTCCGCCTGACTTCCGCGATAGTGCAGCCAATTCCGATGGTTTACCACTTCTATCAAACTCCTCGATTGAAAATGACTCAACCTTAATCTCACCCTCATCAGCTTTGAGAACTCGGCCATTCTGTTTAATTACAGCCCGATAGGAATACTTGCCCGACACAAGATTATCAAAAACTGCCCGATAGGTTCCTTTACCACGTTTAATTAGGTCATGCACAATCGGTTCTGTCTGTCCTGTTCCCTCCAGTGTTACTGAACCGGTAACACCATCGATTGGACGAAAGCCGGGGTCAAAAGCATAGCCATCAAAGCGCGCTGGTTCACCTCGTGTAAAAACTCTTTTTTCTGGCACTATCCGTATCGGTTCCAAATCATCGGAAACAGTAAGCCAACTGGCTACACCATCGACAAATCGATAGTAAGCCGCATTATCATGCTCTAGTCCAAGTGTAACGAAGCCCCATGTCCAGAATGGCAAAGCAGTTTGAGCCAACAACTTTCCCGGACCGTGTCGTCGGTAGCCAATCACAGGAAGGTTTCCATTACGAGTGCGCAACGATGTCCGTACAAGAATAACACCATCAGGTGCTTTACTATCACACGGAACCAGTTTCTCGAACGGAGGGAGTGATGCCCAAGTCTCTCGAATAGATGATGGCTTCTCATCCAATCGAACAGCAGGATGATAAAGCTGACTTTCCTGTGGTTCTCCGTGATAGTCAATATAGCGCAATCCCTCATGCGAGGATTGGTAAAACGGCAATAAGTCATTAAACCATTTGCGTGGACCACATTCTGCAAAACTCTTATCCATCAGCACCCAAATAGCTCCACCCCTGTCCTCAAGATAGGATTTGATAATATCACTTCGGTTCTTAAGTTTGTCAGGATTAGGATCGTGCAAAATAACAATGTCATATCGGTTTAGCTCTGTCTGATGCGAGGGAAACCGTCCGGCCAGATTGCCTGCATTTGGTCCGGTTACAACTAAGTTGAGGTCAAACCGGTCAGACTGCTCGAAGAATCTGCGAAGAAAGCCAACTTCATAATCCGGACTTTCGCTAACAAGAAGAACCAGCATGCGACTTTTGAGTACTTTAACAGCAAATGATCGGGAATTATTATCGTCGGTTTCCTCACCGGATAACGGAGGTATACGCACATCCAAAAGTTTTTGACCCGGTTCAGTAGGTATAAACTTCAACGTTACTTCCCCAAGACCGCCATCTTCCCTCATCACAAATTTGGCTGTATCCAACACTCGGTCGGATTCGACCAATTCGACACGAGCCTTCCGATCGAGTCCGTCATGCCATTTGAGTTTGACCTTAATTTTCGTGGAACGTCCCACAAAAACAATCGGATTAAACTCAATGTCGGTTATCCCAATATCGAAACCACCTTGTCCTGAGGACATATCAATTGACATTATCGGTGTTGGTAATGTAGCGGCTATATCTACAGGATTGCGGCCGGAGTTCGAATTCCCATCGGAAAACAAAAACCAGTAATCATCCCTAGTGCCAATCTGCGACCTGTCGAGTTTGTGTAATACATCTCCCAGCGCTGTTTGGTCAGTCTCGACTTCGTTTTCCGAAGAAACGAGATTACCTCCCAAATAATATGTAGATAGATCGACTGATTCCGAAAACCGCTGAAAATTATCTCCCGCCAAAAGTGAGTCCGTTCTATCTTTTCGCATCTTTCCCGACTCAACTTTTTCCATACTCAAAGAATGATCAAGTAACAAACTGATTCGGCGTGGGTGATTATACTCGCGAATAAAACTGACAATAGGCTGAAACAGAGCCAGCGCAATCGCCAGAATTGCTATCATTCTCAAAGAAGCGAGGATAAAGCGAATCAAACGTGGAAGAGGCGGGTTAGTCCTTCTATAAAGTAACACAGTCAAACCAGCCAGAACCACAACCGCCAGAGCAATTAGAAACGGATGTTCAGTGAGTATCTCAATAGAGAGATTTTTCATGCCAAACATAATGTCAGTTATACATTCCTGTTGGGTTATTGTTCAACGACGTCAATTTGTGACAGCCTATTCACGAAGCTCGCGCAGTTGTAAACTGCACCATATTCACCAAACACTTGAGATATTCGGAATCTGGAATACTCGAGATAGCTTCCAAACCACTTTCGGTAATCCGATTTGCCTTGCGGTAAGAATACTCGATTCCACCATTTTCTTGTATGAAATGATATATCTTATCAATTGATTCTGGTGAACCATTCTGATGCATGAATGAAACGATTTCCTTACGGCTTGCTTTTCCTACCTTACGAAGTGAATAAATAAGTGGCAGTGTAACTTTTCCTGTAAGGACATCGTTACCCGGTTCTTTCCCGGTAACACTGGCGTCACCAACAAAGTCCAGCAAATCATCGACTATCTGAAAAGCAATACCAATTTTCTCTCCGAACTTGGCAAACCTATGACGCTCTCTCTTTCCACGATTGCTAAGAATTGGACCAATCTCACAGGAAGTACTGAATAACGATGCTGTTTTGTCGGCAATGATTGTCATATATTCTTCTTCAGACAATTCATAATTGCCTGTTTCTTCAATCTGTCGCAACTCTCCGATAGAAACCCGCTCGGTAGCTCGTGAGATTACTTTCATTAGATCATTCGATTCCACATCTACCATTATCCGAAACGCTTTAGCAAATAAATAGTCGCCCATGAGCACCGAAATTAAATTTGTCCATTGGGAATTGACCGTTTTTTGTCCACGCCGTATATTTGACTCGTCAACAACATCATCATGAAGCAACGTTGCTGTATGGATGAACTCCAACGCAAGCGAAGAATCAACTGTATGAATAGTGAAGTTGTCAGCGGCGCGTGATGACAGGAACAAAAAAACCGGCCGAATACGTTTCCCTTTTGAACGAATAAGATGTTGGGCAATTGACGCAATCAAAGGCGAGTCACCACGAAGATAGTCATAAAGCCTTCGATTGAATTCATCAAGATCAGATTGGATTGGCTTTGTGTATTCAAGCAACTGTTTACTATCCAGATTTCCCATTTCACTTTTACCTTAATTCATATTCTCGGTAGGCAATGATAGCTTCCAGCTGGCTACTTGTCAATCAGTTTGCACCCTTTTATCAGCGCACTTTATCCAATATCGCCGTCAGGAATGCAAAATAGTCTGGTAGGTCATGACCCTTGAGGTTTTGACTTAGGGCTTGTTGAATAATTAGTTATTATGTACCACAATCTCCCCGCCTTTGGCGGGCGCGTAGCGGGCGGCCTTGTGCTGACGTGCCTGTCGGCGCACAGGAAGTGCGCCGTGGCGTGTCGCCCGTTTCTATACACACACCT
>JAYEIF010000074.1:0-20276 GCA_034659895.1 Candidatus Zixiibacteriota bacterium | reverse complement strand
TACTTAATTTCTATTCAACTCGTCTTTCAGCATGATTCTGCAGTAGTAACACAGTTGCGTGGACTTTGCATCGATGTGTGTCATATCGAGTGAGGCGGCCATTGCACAAGTGGGATCATCACAGTGAGTGAGGCCAAAGGTATGGCCTAACTCATGGATACATTCCTTGAGGACACGGTTGACAAAAACGCTACGGTTGCTTGGAGAGTCGTCTCCGGGTGGTGCTGTGCTGAGCCGATACGTCGATACCAGTGCAGCACGCCCTTCGAGCATCGCCTCACCAAATACGTAACGCAAGATTGGTGTAAAGATGTCTAAAGTTGTTACTCCCAGAATCCGGAAGGAAGTTCGATCGGAGACAGCCAAATGCTCAAGGATCCGGGTAGCGTGATATTGCTCCCTCTTTTCGTCCAGAAGTTCGGCCGGCAGTCTCTCAGTAGCACCAACCCGACACTGAAACGGAAATATCCGCGTGACCTCCGCGGCTATGGCAGACATGAGATTCTTGTCCAAGATGTTTAGAGGCACGATCTCAATCACCCGGGGAGTCATGGCTGTTAATCTCTGCTTGCTGCTCTCAAGACAGCTCGTATTTTTTGATTTTGGCGTACAATGTCCCCCTGTCGATTTTCAACGCTTGAGCTGTCCGGCTTATGTTCCACTCATACTGCTCAAGTTTCTGAGCAATGTAGTTTTTCTCTCGTAAATCGAGAGACTCATTGATTGGCTCTTCGCTTGGTTCGTGTAGCACGATGGGTAGATCCTCCGGCATAATCCGTTTCTGCTTGCCCACCACTAGCGCTCGCTCAATGGCGTTCTGTAACTCGCGTACATTGCCGGGCCAATCATAAGCAACAAGAGATTGCATAGCCTCAGGGGAAATCAAACTGGTCTTTTTGTTCAAGCGAGCACGAAGCACTTCCAAGAAATGCTTAGCAAGAGCCGGGATATCCTCTCTACGCTCTCGCAAAGGTGGTATACACATTTGCACAACGTTTAGCCGATAATAGAGATCCTGTCGGAAGCTTCCTTCCTCGACTGCTTTCTCAAGGTCGCTGTTGGTTGCCGCAAGTACTCTGAAATCCACCTCTTCATCTCTAATCCCACCGACTTTTCGAAATTTTCGCTCCTGAAGTACCCTGAGTAAGTCAATTTGCATTTTTGGGCTTGCGTTTCCTACCTCGTCTAAAAAAAATGTCCCTCCTGAGGCGATTTCCAACAGGCCTTTCTTAGATGTGGTAGCACCAGTGAAAGCTCCCTTTTCATAACCGAACAGCTCGCTCTCCAGAAGGGATTCTGTGAAAGCACCAAAATTGACGCCTACGAATAGCCCGTTTGACCGAGGACTCTTTTCATGGATTGTACGTGCCAGTACCTCCTTGCCGGTTCCACTCTCTCCTGTTATCAATACCACCGAGTCTGTGGAGGACACGTCCTCGACGAGTTCGAATAACTTCAACATTGCTGGCGACTGTCCGATCATCGGTCCGTAGCCGCAACATACTTGTACCTGATGTTTGAGCAGCCTGTGTTCACGCCGCATTAGCTCGTTCTTAAAAATCCGCTTGACAAGTGCTCCAATTTTCATTGGGTCAAATGGCTTGATCACGTAGTCGATGGCACCGAGCTTCATCGCCTGAACAGCAGAATCGATAGAGCCATAGGCAGTCATCATGACTACATTGATGTCGGGGTCGTCTTCCTTGGCCCTCTTCAGCATTTCCAGACCGTCTATACCGGGCATCTTGACATCTACCATTAGCAAATCGAACGACTGCGTCTTCAACATCTCCAGCGCCGACTCGGCGTCCTCGGCCACCTCCACCTGGTATCCATCGCATCTCAGCAAATCTCCCAGCGATATACGTATTGAAAACTCATCATCCACAACAAGTATTCTAAATTTCTTCCGCATCGTTACCCCTTTCATCAGCTATCTGGAATTCGATAACAAAACTATCATTCCGACACCACGGGCTTGTTGAAAAACCCGGCCATCGTTTCTATGAGGACGGAGACAAGCCCCGTCCCTACGCGGTTGTGGAGTGTAATTCCGCTATCAAAACCTTACTCTTAACCCGCCGCGGCGAGCACCTTTGAGATACTTTTTCAACAAACCCCCACGGGCAGGGTAATGGTAAAGGTGGTTCCCTCACCCTCTTTACTCTTCACTTTCATGGTTCCATCATGCTTGCGAATGATACCATAGCTAACACTCAGGCCGAGACCTGTTCCCTTTCCAACCGATTTGGTAGTAAAAAATGGTTCGAATATCATTTCAAGGTTCTCTTTTTTGATACCACAGCCGGTATCTGCAACTGATATCAGTACCTTTCCGTTTTCCTCTGAAGTGGAAATTGAAAGTACGCCGCCTTCAGGCATAGATTCGCAAGCGTTGAAACAAAGATTGGTGAGTACCTGCTGCAATTGATTGGTATCTCCATTTACCTTGGGCAAACCCTCGGTGAGTTTCTTCTCGGTGGTTATATTCTTGAACTCTTTCTGACTGCACGGAGACTTTAACCATTGCCGAATCACCTCGTTGATATCCAGAAGTTTCATATCCAAGGAGGACTCACGAGAAAAATTCAGCAGTCCCATAACGATCTCGCGCACCCGGGAAGTCTCGTTGTACATAATTTCGAGATATTCCTTCCCCTTGTCGCTAAGACCTTCCTCATTCTTGAGCAGATGCTCGAAGGTCAGCAGCCCAGTCAGCGGATTATTGATCTCGTGGGCGATACCTGCTGACATTCGACCTATTGATGCCATCTTTTCGCTCTGATCGATTTTTTGGCGAGTTGCCAGTGCAAGTGCCTCTTCTCTTTGTGAAATTGCATCGGCCATCTGATCGATCGCCAGACAGAGCATTCCCATTTCACCGGGTAGCCGCATGTTCACCCGGGCCGATAGATCGCCTGCTACAACTTTGTCAGACATTTTAATGATTCTTCCGATGGGACGTAGGACAGTTCTGGTCATAAGTGTCAGCAGTATTAAGCTGATTACGGTTATGAAAATTACTACACCAAGAAAGAGCCACATTGCGAGTTTTCTGTCGTGGACGAATGCCTTTTCCAGTACGCCAACTCCCAAGATTCCAATAACTTTGCTTTCAGGGTTACATATAGGTTTATAGGCAGTGATGTACCAATCATCAATCACAAAGGCTTGTTCGGTCCATATTTTCTCCATTTCTACTACCTGTTTATAAACGACAGAGCTTACCCGGGTACCAACGGCTCGCAAAACATTTTTCCCCGTCAGGTTTGTGGAAATACGGACATCTCCTTGGAAAATAGTAGTAACTCCGATATCTCTGCCTTGGTAGCTCTCGTTCTGATACAAATCCTCTTTGATCTCATCAACAATTTCATAACTCTGGTTTAGGAGTTTTGCTCCGTACAAAAATCCTACGATTTCCCTATCTCTTCGCAGGTCTACCAAAGGGACCGCTGCCCCGATAACCATTCCATCGCGGTGAATCTTTCTCATTCCAGACTGATCGACTTTGGCGGACTTTATCTCGATTGACGCCCTGTGCAATATATCGGAGCTTTCTTTTTTTAGCTCTTCATAACTCACAATTGCCACACCGCGGAAACATTTTTTCTCCCTCATAGCCCGGGCGACTATCGGGTTGTGCGAAATATCATCCCCCATCTGTCCTGGGTTGTGTTCGCGATAGATAACCCTGCCATCAGTATCCAATAAGGAGAGTATGTCCAGATCTCCCGCTTGCCAAATGCTCTGCATAAGTTTGTGCAGATCCTCCCTGTCCCAGCTCTCAAGCGGAATGGGAACAGCACGGCGCACTGAAGTTGATTTAAGAAGAAGGCAAATATCGCCTATATGTTCATTAAATACCTTATCGGCGGAGTTGAGGTCCATACGCACACGGGTCTGCACCTCCTCAATGATGATCTCGCTAATGCCGAATAAGGTAACCAGAAACAGTACAACATTAGTCACCAAGATGATCGCAATGAAGCCTACGTTCAACCGGAACCATACTGCATTTTTCCAGCTCATAATAACACACTACACAATAATAGCATGTTTCCCTAACCTGACCAATAAATCCTTTCTACATAAAAGGAAATTAAACATGACCAACGCAAGTACCGATTGGGTTGGTTCCTATATTAGACAAACAGCTTCATTTTACAATAACCGCATCTTTGTTGCATACGTCTTTACAGATTCCGCATTTGATGCATAGATCGGTATTTATTTTGTGAGGTTTCTTTTTCTCACCCGTAATGGCGTCCTGCGGGCATTCTCTTGCACATAGCATACAACCATTGCACTTATCAGGATCAATAGAATAAGTGATGAGATTTTTGCACAACCCCGCCGGGCATCTCTTTTCACGGACGTGAGCCTCGTATTCATCTCGAAAATATCTAAGTGTACTAAGTACGGGGTTGGGCGCTGATCCACCCAGAGCGCAGAGAGAACATTCTAAAACCGTATTGCAGGTCTCTTCCAGTAGCTCAAGGACTCCCTCCTGAGCTTGACCGTCGCAGATATCATTAAGCATTTTACTTATCTGTGTCAGTCCCTCGCGACCCGGTAAGCACTTACCGCACGATTCACCAACGAGGAAATCGATAAAGTATCGGGCAATGTCCACCATACAATCATCTTCGTCCATCACAATCATACCGCCCGAACCCATCATCGAGCCGACCTTTGTAAGCTGGTCGAAGTCCACCGGCAGGTCGAGCAAGCTTTCCGGAATTACGCCTCCCGAAGGTCCGCCAGTTTGCACAGCCTTAAACTTCTTGCCGTCAGGAACCCCGCCCCCAATGTCAAAAATGATTTCACGCAGAGTTATCCCCATTGGTACCTCTACCAGTCCGGTGTTGCGGACCTTACCAACCAGAGAGAAAACCTTGGTACCTTTACTTCCGCCCCATGGATTTTCCGATACATCGCCAGTGCCAATTGAGGTAAACCACTTGACGCCACGCTGAATGATTAACGGGACATTTGCATAGGTCTCTACGTTATTCAGGTTGGTGGGTTTGTCCCACAAGCCATGCTCTACGGTGTGGATGTACTTGGCACGCGGCTCGCCAGGTCGGCCTTCCATAGAAGCCATCAAAGCTGTGGATTCGCCACATACGAACGCACCGGCTCCAATGTGAATAGTAATATCGAAATCGAAGCCTTGTTCGAAAATATTCTTACCCAGAAGACCGTATTCACGTGCCTCGGCGATTGCTTTCTCCAAACGCTCGAGTGCCAGAGGGTACTCGTGGCGGATGTAAATATATCCCCTGCTTGATCCAATAGCATAGGCGGCAATTGCCATACCTTCCAGCACTGAGTGAGGATCACCCTCAATAATGCTACGGTCCATATAAGCGCCGGGATCGCCTTCATCTGCATTACAGACGACGTACTTAGGCTCTTTTGGTGCATCTCTACAGGTTTTCCACTTAACACCTGTTGGGAATCCTCCACCTCCGCGCCCGCGGAGTCCGGAAGCAATCATTTCCTGAACGACTTCCTCAGGTTTCATCTCGGTAAGTACCTTAGCCAGAGCTTTGTAACCATCTCGGGCTATGTATTCATCTATTTTCTCAGGATCAATGAGGCCGCGATTACGAAGCGCAAGAAGACGCTGCTTTTTGAAAAAGCCAATATCGCTCATTTTGGGCACAACCGACTTCTCCTTTGGTGGTGTAAACATGAGCTTCTCTACCGGTCGACCCTTAAGCATGTGTTCTTCAACCAGATGGGGAATATCCTTCACCTTGAGAAGTTGATAAAAGATTCCATCAGGTTTAACTACCATAACTGGTCCCTGAGCGCAGAAGCCATTACATCCGGTCATGACCACAGCTACTTCGTCAGTGAGGTTATGTTTCTCTAATTCTTTCTCTAAGGCATCTTTAATTTTGTAGGAACCGCCGGAGACACAACCGGTTCCACCGCAGAGCATAAGGTACATACGGTAGCCACCTGGCACACCGACATCGTATTTTTTGCTATCTACATTCTTGCTTGGTATCGCACTCATGATGATCGCTCGCTTCCTATGGCAAGTGCATAATCTTTAACTACGTTTCCATTCATAATATGCTCGTCGAAAATCTCTTTCATCTTTTTCTTGTCAAGATCCACATACTTTACAGGGGCTTCGTCGATTACTTCAACAGTTATCATTGGTTCTCGACTGCAAAGGCCAGCACAGCCAGAGGTAGTAACAATAATATCGCTGGCGTCCGACTCTTCCATGCAACGCATGACCTCTGCCATTATTTTTCGTGCGCCAGCCGAGATTCCGCAGGTACCCATATGCACTGTAACCTTTACTCTTCCTGCCCCGTCCCTCAAAGATGTAACCTTCTTCTGCTTGTTTACGATTTTGTCGAGGTCTTCAATTTTAAGTTTGGGCATCAAATGCCTCCGCAATAATTATTTTGACTGTTCTTTTTTTCGTAACTTATCTATTATTTTTTTCATTTTCATTGAAGAGGTTTTACCATACACCTCTCCACCGATGGACACAACAGGTGCCAGTCCGCAACATCCCAGACAACGCACCGATTCCACGCTGAAAAGCTGATCCTCGGTTGCCTGACCTTCATCTTCCACACCCAGATCGCGCATAACGTTTTCGAGAATGCGTGTTCCCCCTTTTACGTGACAGGCCGTTCCAGTACATACGCCGATTGGGTACTTTCCGCGCGGTTCCAGAGTAAATCCTTTATAGAAAGTAGCGATGTGAAAAATGCGGTTCATTGATATATCAAGTTCTTCGGCAAGTGTAATAGCAACCCGCGGAGGGATATATCGGTAATGTTCCTGAATATCCTGTAGCATCTCTATCAGGTTGCTTTTGTCACGCTTCCAATGAGTTAATATATCGTCCAGTTTGGTGTCCTGCACTTCCATCGGACTCTCTATTCCTCCATTTTGCTTAAAGGCTGTCTTACTCACGCCACTCTCCTTATTTTCGCCAGAAGGAATTCGCTTGCTATTTCATCAATTAGACCCTTCCGCCAAGTTGTATTCTTTTCCAGTTTATTGATATTAATCTGTTTGCCATTCCCGTTTATTTTATCTCCAACCCGCTTAATTTCCTGCTCTGCCCATTTTTTAGCCCTTTGACCGTAAAGGAGGTTCATAAGTTCGGATGGTAGATTAAAAGGTTCCATCATAAATAACCACCCGTTGGTATATGGCGACTGGTTCACTAATTCTGGCCGCTCCAGCAGTCTTTCGTTTGTTGCGATAACCCGTCCTGATACCGGCGCCAGAAGCCCCACTTGTCCAGTATCGAGGCGAACATCACAGGCTCGTGCGCCCTCAAAGACAGTTTCGCCGGAATTCGGTAGTTGCACACCATGAGTTGATCCCAGTAGCCACTGTCCGAAATCATCTATCCCCACACGAACATTGCCGTCGTGTTCCACACGAATCCAGGTATGTCCTCTGTGATAGTGTCTCTCTTGTGGAAAACGGAAGCCCTCAATCAAATCCGAATCGTCATCAATTTGAGTATCCAAATTTGTCTCTGTCTCAGCAGAGTCTTCCATCATTTGCTGAAAAGAGCAATTAGCACAGTTAAACCCATTGATACACAGCTTGTATGAAATTTCCCCTGTCAACATATAATGACACTTCCGTGCTGATGCTGGTAATGTACTAAAGAACTTTTCAAACTCGGCACGTTGAGGAACTTTCTCTTCGCTTTTCGGGGAATGGGAAACACAAGGCGGAACAAGTGTCGGTCCATCGATCAGTGCTTGATGCAGGGAACAGCGCTCGCACTCGTAGTTAAGCGGACATAGTCTGTAAGAAATAACTCCAGCATCAACCCAAATACACTGTTTGGCCGATGTGGGTATCAGTTTTGATTTCTTCATTTGTTTTTCAGACATGACTCACCTCCTGTGGTGACTTAATTCTATTTACCCCCAGAAAAGAAACTATTAGTAACCCGTTCCCAGTCTTTCTCCTCAAGGTTTCTGGAGAAGTTATGCAACAACTCACCACCGTCGGACAATGCGGCACTTTTGGAGTCGCTTAAAACACTGAACAGGCGGTCCGACTCATCCTGTGTCCATTGATCAGCTTCGTCCGGCCCGATGAGACTACTTTTTTCTTCATAAGAATTAGTAGGTTTTATCATATAGAGCCAACCACGGTCGTAGCAATCCTCGTTGATCAGCGAGGGATTGTCCTCTAAGACAGGATTGATATGAATAATTTTACCTGAAACAGGAAAGAGCATAGTGGCACTGTGTCCATTGTTGGAGACATTTAGAGCGGGATCTCCGCGGCGTACCACATCTCCCGGTTTGGCGCTAAATGCTGCTCTGGAGACACCTCCGATGATTTTCTGAGCAAAGTCGTCCAGTCCCACACGTGTGTGTTCTTTCGAAGTTTTTGCCCAAGTGTGGCCTTGGAAATAATTGCGGTCCTCTATCAAAGAGAAATGTCCGACTTTCTTGGGCTGTCGGTTCAAACCGGGAGCTAAAGCCAATATCGGATGCGTTCCAAACTCATCGAAGAGCTGCTGGTCAACCTCGCAGGTATTGCAGTTGAAGTTGTTGGGACATACCTTGTTAGAGATTAGTCCCATGCGAGCATATCGGCAAGTCCGTTGGTCTCCACCAAGCTCTTTCTGCCATCGTTCCTTGGTTATTGTCTCCATTTGCATGGCTCCCGTCGGGCATACATAGGTGCAAGCTCCGCAAGCAATGCAGGAATCGGGATTCACATACCATGGTGTACCTACAACACGCTCGTTGCCGCGGCCAATAAAACCAAGCGCTGAAGCGCCAACAATCTCGTCACACACCCGGACGCACAAGCCACAAAGTAAGCAGTTACTCGGCTTGCCAACGGTCTTAAAACGTGACTTCTCTACACCCAGTGAGGCTGCAATCTCTTGTACTTTCTTAACCTCGGGAGCTCTAGCCAGTAGAAGCTCAGCCATCATCCTGCGATGTTGGAGTACTTCTTCGGTGTCGGTCAAAATTTCAAGTCCCTCAGCAGCAGGGAAATTACATGAGGTCACCAGTTTGGTGCGCTTGCCACGTTTTATTTGCACGACGCACATGCGGCAAACACCGTAAGGTTCCAGACCGTCCATGTGGCACAACGTAGGAACTTTGATGCCCTGAGCTCTTATGGCTTTCAGGATTGGCTCTCGAGCTTCTGCTTTAACCTCTTGTCCGTTTATATTCATAGTTACCAGTGCCATTATCTTCTCCTTATTGACTTTCATTTACTTTCACAATAGATATTGAGCAATTGACGTGCCAACACTCGGCGAGAAAGAAAATAGCCCTGCGCTAAGACTGTAACAGTAATGCCAGTATAGTCTTACTGGCGGATGGTGTTATTGAACGTCCGCTCCCGAATACGCTGTAATATCATTAACTGTCGAAATATTCAACGGCACCGTCGTGATATTCACACACCCGATCAATCTTGACCGAATGGCTCTGTGAGGCACCAAGGAGGAAGACTTGAACGACATTCAGGGCAGAGCTTGGTTGACTTCACATCGGTCTGAGCAAGGCTGCTTGAGGGATACATCACACAGTTACGGTCCAAGCAATGGGTAAGACCCATCATGTGTCCCACCTCGTGGATGGCTTCTTTTTCAATTCGCGACATGAGTATAAGTGTGTCGGCAGTGAGTCCATAAAACTCTTCATTCAGACGAAAGGTTGAAATTACAGCGCTGCGGCCGCCGAGTCTTGCTTCCCCAAAGACGAAGGTAAGTATAGGAATGGCCAAATCGACGTTGGTAATACCAAGTATCCATTTGTCAGGAAAGGGAAACCTGTTCTCTATCCAGTCCAGTATTTCCATTGAGTTGTATTGATCACGTGAGATGTCCAGTGCAAAATCTGGTGTTGGTTCGGGTGAGAGTATCTCGCAGTTTAGCTCGAAGCATGATTGAACGGCAGAGCAAGCTCTTTTCTCCGCATTGTTGGGTGTGTTTCCAAGTGAAACGATGCAGAGCTTACTTGGAGGATCTTGCGGCTGCATCAAGTTTGGCTCTGTCAGTGTTGGTTCTTGGGTCTGGACAGCCCGTAGTTATTTATCTTGTTGTAAAGTGTTGCCCTGTCGATTTCAAGCAGATGTGCGGAGCGGGTAACGTTCCATCCAGTCTTGTTCAATACTTGTAGTATGTGCTTTTTCTCTATCCCTTTCAGGCTTATAGCGGTTTTCTCTTCGGGATCCTCTTGTTCGCTGCCGAATGGCATATCTTGCAGTTGAACCAGTGGTCCCTTACCTACCACCACAGCTCTTTCGACGGCATTCTCCAGTTCACGAATGTTGCCAGGCCATTTGTACCCCAAGAATATTTTTTTCACCTCTGGAGAGAATCCTTCTTTCTTTTTATTCATCCTCATACAAAACCTTTTTAGAAAGTATTCCGCTAGAAGGAGGACATCATCTCCTCTTTCCCTAAGCGGGGGAAGGTGAATTTCTACAACGTTGAGGCGATAATAGAGATCTTCACGAAAGGTGCCTTCTTCAATACTCTTCTTCAAGACCCTATTCGTTGCGGCGACTATTCTCACATCCGTTTTTATCTTGCGATTGCCACCAAGCCGATAGCAAGCCTTTTCCTCCAACACTCGTAGCAGGTCAACTTGCACTTTGGAGCTCATTTCGCCGACCTCGTCCAGAAACAGAGTGCCGCCGTCGGCAAGCTCAAATCTTCCCATGTGTGTATTGCTTGCCCCGGTAAAGGAACCCTTCTCATGTCCAAACAATTCGCTTTCCACCATCGTATCGGGTAATGCACCAATAGAGATTGCCACAAACGGTTTATAGCGGCGCTCACTGTTACGGTGGATGGCTTGGGCTATCATTTCCTTGCCGGTTCCGCTCTCACCGGTTATAAGAACCGCCGAGTCACTAGCGGCCACTGAACTAACAGTCTCCAACACCTTCTGTATGGGCTTGCTGTTCCCAATAATCTCATCAAACTGGCAGATAGTATCTATCTTTTTGCGTAACATGACATTTTCATCTGCAAGATTCTGATTCTCGACTATCTTCTTTACCTTCAATGTCAGCATATCGGGATCTACGGGCTTGATTAAGTAGTCGCAGGCGCCGGTTTTCATTGCCTCAACTGCTGTCTCAACCGTGGCATACGCTGTAAAGATAATTACAGGAATGCCCGGTTTCACTTCTATCGCTTTACGAAGCACCTCGATTCCATCGACTCGTGGCATCTTCAAATCCACAAGCAGGATACTCCACTCTTCACTGTCCAGAAGTTCCAGAGCCTCTTGACCACCTTCCACAGGCACGACTTCATAACCAAACTTCTGAAGCCACACCGAGAGAGATTCGCGGACTATTTTCTCGTCGTCCACCACCATTATCCGAACCGCTGATTTCATCGGGTATCCTTACTATTGTACCCCTTGTCCTGCTCTTTTTTATTTCCCAGAAAAATGCTGAATGTAGTTCCTTTTCCTTTAGAGCTCTTTACGCGAATGTCACCACCGTGGCGCTTAATTATTCCATATGCCACAGCCAATCCAAGTCCGATGCCTTCCCCTTTTTCCTTGGTCGTAAAGAATGGAGTAAATAATTTATCAATATTCTTTTCTGCTATTCCGAATCCTGTATCCTCGATGTCGATTTGCACTAGATTTGAGTGTTCCTCCTTGTCATCGATTTGCGCGGCGTGGATGGCCAAATGACCTCCGTGGGGCATGGCTTGGATTGCGTTGAGGATAAGATTAAGAAAAACCTGCTTAAGCTGGTCTGAGTCCGCTTCAATCAGGGGAAGTCCCGAGTCAATATGTTGGACCATTTCAACATCTTGCAGCTTTGCTCTATAATCCAGTATGTTAAAAGTCTCGTCCAGAATATTATCAAGATCTATTGGGGCGAGCATCGGTTGTGATTGTCGGGAGAAATCCAGCAGTCTATTTATAATTTTGGAACATCGGGTAAGTTCATGTTTAGAGTCAGTAAGAAATGTCAAGGCTTGCTTTCTATCGAACTGGTCGTTCTCGAGATCCATTGCGAGCGAGTGCAAGTAAACTGTTACACCGCTGATAGGATTGTTTATCTCATGAGCCACTCCAGCAGCAATTTGTCCGAGGGAAGCCAACTTCTCGCTCTGAATAAGTTGTTCCTGCAGTTGCTTGAGCTCATCATAGGCCTGTTGCAATTCTTTACGTTTGCGCCGTTCAGCTTCGGCTCTTGCCGCATTCGCAATCAACTTCTTTGTCTGTCTGAGATCGCGCGCTACCAGCACTATCCCTGATATGTCACTGGAACCGTTTTTTATGGAGGAACTCCTCAAAGAGATGGGTATCGGTTTCCCTTCTTTTGGGGACATAAAGCCTTCAATATTGGCAAGAGCTTCATCGAGCAGGCGTTTGCCTATCGTTTCATCAGAGGACAACTTATCTTGTTTTTCCTGTGAGATACTCAGGATTTTTTGAATCGGGTGATCAAATATCTCTTCCTCGCTGTAGCCCAATAAGGACAAGGTTGCCTGATTTACCTTAGTAATTATCCCACTCGGGTCAACAAGAATTACCATATCGGTCATGACGCTGATCATCTGGGTGCAAATATCGTCTAACTGTCTTTTTTCAGTGGCCATGGTCTCGCTCATCCTCATCAATTTATCAACCAACCCGATGTCTACTGCAATGTTGCCATTCAGCTATCTGATAGTTGTGCAGGTGTAACCTATGTTATGGTTCAGTATGGTTGTTTTTTCGGCGCTTTCGTTTCCTTTTGGGTTTCTCTTCTACTTCACAGATCTTTTCAGACTTTATTGTAATAATAATTATTTAACTTATGTTGTTACAATTAATTGTCAAGACAAAATCTGTAGTGTGTCAAAGCAAAATGGGGATATCATACTTTACTAACTTTTACCAACCCTTTTCCAAGTTTTTTCCAATTTTGTCCTTGACAGCTTTTTAGAAAAGCATATACTTGACACTTATTATTATAATTTATAAATAGGTTATCATTTAATTTGTAAATATGGTTTAATAATTTTTAATTAAGTAAGGAGATAAACAATGGCAAAAAAGATGGTGGTTTTTTGTGGGTCTGATAACCCCGAAAAGGCATTCCCTCCGTTCATGTTAGGTATTGGCGCTCAGGTTATGGACATGGAACTAATGATGTTCTTTACCACGAGCGGTTTAAATATCGTCCGTAAAGGAGGAGCTGAGAAAATCAAACTTGATGGTTCGCCCAAGGCACTGCCAGACTTTCTTAATGATGTCATCGAAGGTGGAGCTAATCTCGTAGCTTGTTCAGCTGCCCTTAATATGGTTGGTATGAAGGAAGATGAGATAATTGACGGAGTCGAATTTGGCGGTGTAGCGACATTTGTAGATGAGGCAGAGACTGCCGATATCGTATTGACGTTCTAAACTCATCTTTCCTAATGAGTTTGTAGTCGTTTAGATGTAGAAGCAATTACAGCCGTGGGTTTTTAACCAACGGTAAAGAAGGTAAAACAAATGGAGGTATATAATGGCAACTCCCGAAGAACTCAATCAGCTTACACCTGAGAAAAAAGTTGATGCTCGAGGAACCCCGTGTCCAGGTCCACTATTGGAGGTAAAACGGGCAATTACCACACTGTCAGTGGGCGGTGTGATGGAATTGTTGTCTGCTGATGAAAGTACCAATAAGGACGTTCCACGCTGGTCCAAGAAAATGGGTCATGAATATCTTGGCGTTGTAGAGGAGTCCGGCTACTGGCGCATCTTTGTCAAGAGAGGAAAGTAGCCTTATGGAGAAAGGTAGCGGCGCTGTTGGGGAACAATCCCCCCCGAGAGTTCTTGTTTTCTCGACGGTTACCATCTCTGATGTAGGTATAGACTTGGCGGGTAGTGCACATATGCACTATCCTCCATCTAGTATTGCGATTCCCCTTCCATGTTCTAGTGGCATTAGGCCTGAATGGATACTATACGCACTCCAACACGGGTTTGATGGTGTATTTATCGCTGCTGACGGGACTGACTGTCCGTTCGTTCCTGATTGCACAGCCAGAACAGCAAAGATCGTAGATGATGGGCAAGCCTTGCTGAAAGAGAACAATATTGAGCCGTCGCGTCTTAAAATGGCAGCGGTCTGCTCAGTGTGCGCTGAGCCTTTCGTAAAACACATGAAAAATTTCCAGGTATCTCTAAAAAAGCTGGGATCAACGCAAGGAGCAGACTGACGTGAACTATGACATTCTCGTTGTGGGTGGTGGAATTGCTGGCATGGAGTCCGCACTCACGCTCGGCGATATGGGCTACTCCGTGCTTTTAGTGGAGAAAGAATCCACCATCGGCGGCAAGATGATACTGCTAAGTAAGGTGTTTCCCACACTGGATTGTGCCAGTTGCATTGCCACACCAAAAATGGCTTCCACATTCCATCATTCACAAGTGACTACTATGACCTATGCTGAGGTGGAAGACATCCGTAAGACCCCGAAGGGCACATTCCAAGTAAGCGTTAAGAAAAAAGCAACTTATGTTGATGCTGATAAGTGTACTGGATGTCAGAAATGCGAATTCGCCTGTACGGTAGCAATCCCCGACCAGTATAACTTTTCTATGGTGGCTCGGCGATCTGCATACCTTGCCTTTGACCAAGCAGTTCCCAAAAAGGCAGTTATAGAGAGGCATGGTTCCTCCCCCTGCAGTTTTGCGTGTCCGGTGAGTATGCAGCCTCACGGGTATGTTTCTCTCATTCGAAGTGGTCTTTTCGATAAAGCGTTGGAGCACATTCTGAAATTTGTTCCAGTTGCGGGAAGCTTGGGACGCACTTGCTTCGCTCCATGTGAGAAGGAATGCACGCGAGGGGAACTTGAAGGGACTATCCAAATAAGAAAGCTCAAGAGGTTTGCTTCTGACCACTATTATGAGAAATATCCTGAGCCTAAGTATGGTCCCCCCGAAGAGATACTCGACAAGAAGGTTGCGATTGTTGGGAGTGGTCCCGCAGGATTGACTGCGGCATACTTTTTGGCTAAAGGCGGCTATAAAGTAACTATCTTTGAGGCTGAAAATCGTGCTGGTGGTATGTTAACGCTCACTATCCCTTCGTATCGGCTTCCAAGGGAGATAGTAGAACGCGATATCAAAAATGTGACTGCTCTCGGTGTGGAAATAAAAACCGGACATCGTGTTGAGAGTCTAACTGGCCTCAAAAAAGATGGGTTTGATGCGGTGTTCGTGGCTTGCGGGGCAATGCAGGACTCTAAGATGAAGGTTGAAGGAGAAGACCTGGAGGGTGTAGTAGGCGCCGTTGATTTTCTCAAAGGCGTAAATAGAGGGGATAAAATAGATCTCACGGGTAAAACCGTGGTGGTGGTTGGTGGTGGCAATGTTGCTATTGATTCAGCCAGAGTAGCTCGCCGTTTGGGGGCAGACAAAGTTTACATTCAATATCGACGAAGCCGAGCTGAGATGCCTGCCTTTGATGTGGAAATTGAGGATGCAATCGATGAAGATATCGAAATGCAGTATCTCAAGGCACCGGTACAATTCACAGGAGAGAACGGCAAGCTGACTAAGATAGAGTCAGTTAATATGGAGCTCGGCGAACCGGACGAAAGTGGCCGGAGAAGGCCGGCACCTGTTGAAGGTTCCGAAAGCAGTATGAGAGTGGATCTTTGTATTGTTGCAATTGGACAACGTCCGGATATTGCTTCCTTTGCCGAAAATGATAAATCAAAATTGACTCGTTGGAATACGCTTGTAGTAGATTCGACGACTCTTGAGACGGATATCCCCGGTGTGTTTGCCGGTGGTGACGTAGTCTCTGGGCCAGCCACTGTGGTAGAGGCTGCGCACGCCGGAGCTCACGCCGCTGTGTATATGAAACGCTATCTTAAAGGGGAGCAGCTTCCTGGTGAACCTCTACAGCAACCGTTACCTGTTGTTGACAGGGATGAGGTGCTAAAAAGGCAAAGTGAATATAATACGCTCAATCCGATAAAGAGAAATGAGCTTCCCGTAAAGGAACGAGTGAGTAATTTTCGGGAGGTGGAGTTACCATTTACTGATGATGAAGCTCGATACGAAGCTGGCAGGTGTATCGACTGCGGCGGATGTTCAAGATGTGGACAGTGTGTAGCTGCTTGTCAGGCAGGTGCTATCGATTTCAGTATGCGTGATGAGATCAAGGAGCTGGAAGTCGGATCAGTAGTTATCTCAACTGGTTTTGAGCTTTTCGACCCAAGTCGTAAGGTTCAGTATGGTTATGACAAACTTCCAGACGTGATTACTGCTATGCAGATGGACAGACTTCTGGCGCCTACTCGACCATACAACACTGTTCTCAGACCGTCTGATGGAAAAATCCCCGACAACATCGCTTATGTTCTCTGCGCAGGCTCGCGCGACCATCAGGTTGGCAACAAACTATGCTCGCGTGTATGTTGTATGTACTCCATAAAGCAAGCTCAGTTGATTATGGGATCATTACCTTTGGCTGATGTAACCATTTACTACATCGACATACGAGCTTTTGGTAAGGGATTCGAGGAGTTCTATGAACAAGCTAAGCAAATGGGTATTTCCTTCGTTCAGGGCAAAGTCTCCAGCGTAGAAGAGGGCGATAATGGAAATATGATAGTCCAACATGAAAACATTGCTGGAGATGGAAAAGCAGAGCGTACAGAACACGACTTAGTAGTTCTCTCAGTAGGCATGCTGCCTAATCAAGAATCCCTGAAACTCTTATCCGGCGGAGTGATTGAAGAGGATAGTTATCATTATGTTAAAGAGGTGGATGAGGATCACAGCCCAGCCAAAACTAGTTTGGAAGGGGTTTATGTAGCTGGAACATCTGCCGCAGCAATGGACATTCCTGATACAATCTTACATTCCGGAGCAGCCTCAGCATTGGCTGCTGCCCACGTCGAAAGGGTGAAGAAATGAGTGAGAGGAGAATAGGCGTTTACGTTTGCTACTGTGGTGGCAATATTTCTGACTACGTGGAAGTTGAGAAAGTTCGGGATGCAATAGAAAATGAAGATGGTGTAATTGTAGCCAAAACGACCATGTTCGCTTGCTCTGATGCGGCTCAGCAGGAAATGATAGACGATATCAATGAACATAAATTGGATGGTTTGGTAGTAGCTTCATGCTCGCCGACACTTCACACGTTTACCTTCCGTGGTGTTGCTGTAAGGGCGGGACTTAACCCTTATCAGTATATTCAGGTCAATATCAGAGAACAGTGTTCCTGGGCTCATACAGATCTTCCTGTTCAGGCCACAGAGAAGGCAATTCACATGGTAAGGGCCAGTATTGCCAAGGTGCGTCTAACTCAACCTCTGGATCAAATTAGAATTGATACAGTTCCCAGGGCATTGGTAATTGGTGCGGGGATATCCGGGCTTCGTTCAGCATTGGCACTTTCCGATATTGGCATCAGTGCCTTCGTAATTGAGAAGACCGATCGCATCGGCGGTTGGGTCGCTGGGTTTCGCAGAATGTACCCGCATGATCGTAATGGAAGCGATCTGATTGCGGAACTCCATGAGGAAATCGAGAAAAGAGAAAACATCCATATCTATACAGAAGCAGAGATATTATCGAAATCCGGAAGCGTGGGTGATTTTGATGTGAAAATCAAGGTCAAAAATGAAGAGGTTTCTCTTAATGTAGGTGCGATTATCGTGGCTACTGGTTTTGTTTCGTATCAACCATCAGAAAACGAATATGCATACGGCACTGATGGCGTAATAACGCTGCCAGATTTCAAGGAGTTAATCGACAACTCACAGGGTGAACTCGTCTATAAGGGTAAGCCAGTAAAAAATATAACTTACATTTACTGTGTAGGTAGCCGGGATCCATCTGGAGAAAAAGGGAACAAATATTGTTCGAGATATTGTTGCAACTCTGCCATTCATGCATCCTTAGTCGCAAATGATGTATCATCAGAGTTGAATCAGTTCCATCTCTACAGAGATATTAGAACTTATGGAAAATATGAGCTTCTTTACGAGGAAGCTCGCCAGAAGGGTGCGATATTCATCAATTTTGATGAAAACTCTCCTCCACTAGTGAAAAAGAGCAACGGGCAACTCAATGTTCAGGTCAAGGATGTTCTGACCTTTGGTGAAGAGATAGAAATTGAAAGTGACTTGGTGGTTCTTGTTACTGCTATGGAGCCGCGTGAAAATAAAGCAATGAATGATGTGCTCAAGTTACCAGTCTCATTGGATGGTTTTTTCAAAGAAGTCCATCCAAAGTTGCGACCTGTGGAAACTGTTATCAACGGAGTTTTCATTGCTGGCACAGCCCAAGCTCCTCGCAACTCTGCTGAAAGCGTTGCTACGGCGCTGGCCGCTACCGCCAAGAGCGCTTCTCTACTTAAAAAAGGCTATGTAGAGCTGGAACCGCTGATCGCCATGGTCAACGAAGATGCTTGTGTCTGGTGCGACAAATGTTCCGAAGCTTGCCCGTATTCTGCCATTAATAAAAATATCCACGGAGAGAAAGAGGTCGCCCAGATCAATTCAGCCCTTTGCAAGGGTTGCGGAGCTTGCGTGCCTGTTTGCCCTGAAGGCGCTCTGGATATTAAGGGTTACACAGATGAGCAGATACGGTCGATGATCGACGCTATGGAGGTCCTGCTATGAGTGATGATTTACGAGATACTCGTGAAATAATAAGAGATGAGATGCTTATGCGGGACAAGATATTGGCTATTTTGAAAGATGGCCCCAAGACTGTTCCTGAAATCGCCGAGGCTATGGGTTATCCAATTAGCGAGGTGATGTATTGGACTATGGCTGCCAGAAAGTATGGCTTTATCGAGGAAATCAAGGAACCAACTGAAGATGACTACTTCCAATACAAGTTGGTGGAGAATGAGTAAAGGGGTAACAGCGATGGCAAAGGTGAACCCGGATTTTATAAAGAAGATTGCGACGTCGGAGGATTTCAATGCTACGGCTTGCATGAATTGTGGTATCTGCACTGCTGTGTGCCCTATGGATATCGAGCTTCTTCCTCGTAAGCTTTTCAGATATGCCTTGCTGGGTTTAGAGGATAAAGTGCTCGAGAATACGAATGTCATCTACCAGTGCCTGCTGTGTAAGATGTGCGAGGAGAGCTGTACGGCTGATGTGCATATCGCCGAGAATATAAGATTCTTGCGCAGTTACATCAGCAAAGAGGTGTTCAAACTTTAGCGAAGGAGAGATATCTTATGCCTCTTCCCATTGATGACGTAATCGGACTTATGGTTGACAACCTCAAGAAGAGGAAAACTGTATTTCCTATTCCGTCCAAGAGAGCAACCGAGTGGTCCAAGGGGCTTAACATTCCCGAAGGCGGTAAAACAATAATCTACACTGGTTCAATGTACCAACTATTGCCCTACATGATTGCCGCAGTGAAGAATATGGGACTTGTAGAGGATTCTTTCCTTGGTAAGTTTGTATTTATGGGCAGGTTTTTCAATAAAATGTTCAATGTGTCAGCATTTGTTTCAATGCCTAAGAGAGCTGACGTAAAGCGCTATAAGGAAATTGTCCACAACATTGCAAGGTTATTGAAAAAAGCAGGGGTGGAGTTTGGCTATCTATATAAGAAAGAGCTTTACTCAGGGACTCTTGCATACGACTTGGGTGTAGATGACGCATTTAGTATGCAGGCCAAACGGGTCTATAATTTATTGAAGGAAAATGGCGTTAGTACCGTAATTACAGTTGATCCACATACTACAAATATGATGCGCTCTGTGTATCCAACTATTATCGACGGCTTCGATATTGAGGTCAAAAGCTATCTGGAGGTTCTGGCTGCCAGCGATAATCTCAAACCAATCCACAATGTTGAAAAAGAAATAACTGTCCACGACTCCTGTGTTTATGCGCGCTATGAAAGCGTTATTGATGAACCAAGGAAATTGCTCGAACGAGCTGGTTACATGATAAAAGAGCCAAAAGATAACAAGAAATTGACTCATTGCTGCGGCGGTCCAATAGAGTCAATTTTCCCAAAGATGTCTCACAAAATTGGCAATAATAGGGCACAGCAACTCATGGATGTCAATACCAATGGTGGAGCTGTAGCCACTATGTGTCCAATCTGTATGGCGTCCCTTAAGAAGGCATCCGGCGATAAGTTGGAGATTGAAGACATCTCCAGTCTTCTGGTGAAGGCTTTTTGTGATTAATCTTTGAAATAGAAGAAAAGCCCAAAAAATAAAATAATTGCAGGCATCATCGACTTGGCGTGAAAAATGACAAGGGCTGATTAGGGCTTGTTGAATAA
>JAYEIF010000073.1:0-4095 GCA_034659895.1 Candidatus Zixiibacteriota bacterium | reverse complement strand
AGCCTTTTAAGCTATTTATAACAAAACCCTTTCACTTGAAACAATACAAAACATGCTTATCTATTTATGAACAAAGAACTTACCCGCCTGTCGAGCGGACAGGTACTTTATTCAGCAGACCCTAATTATTCAGCAAACCCTATGTAGAGTAAACTGAATTGAACAGTACGTAATCAGTTGTCAGATCCGCCCCCCAACCAGTCGCACTCGCTTTTCCATTGTGCAAATCTAGTTTAATATGAACATGGGATTCGCGTAACAATGTTTTCATAAAATTGCGGTTGTAATCCTGAGGCTTTCCTTTTTCGAGCACTTTAACCAGTTTTTTTTCATCGCCCATATAGAGGTCTGCCTTTCTGTAATCAAATGCCACCCCGGCATTGCCAGCAGCACAAATAATTCTTCCCCAGTTGGGATCGCGACCGAAAATGGCAGTTTTGACCAGTATCGAACCAGAAATCTCGCGCACAAGTTTTTTAGCAGTTACCTCATTAGGTGCATTTGTCACAACATATTGAATAAACTTGGAAGATCCCTCGCCATCGGATACAATCAATTTGGCCAGGTGGATCATCATATTTTCAAGATTCTCTTTGAAGGCAGCATACCCAGCATCTTTTTTTGATTTCAGGGTATCGTTGTTGGCTAAGCCATTAGCCATTACGACAACCATATCGTTTGTGGAAGTTACACCATCAACTGTAATCATATTAAACGATTTATCCACAGCTTCCTTGACTGTCTTTTTCAGCAATTTGGGTTCGATTGCCGCGTCAGTAATGATAAAAGCCAACATTGTCGCCATATTAGGGTGGATCATCCCGGAGCCCTTGGCGATACCACCGATATTTACCTCGTATCCATCCAGATCGAATTCCTCGAATCCCTCTTTGGGGAAAGTATCGGTGGTGAGAATAGCATTAGCGACAAAGGAACCGGCATTTGATCTATCCGAAAGTTTCTTGATGTTTTCCTGAATTCCTTTCACGATATCTTCGGTAGGAAAAGGTTCCCCTATCATTCCGGTTGAGGCAACAATCACTAATTCTTTATCGATACCCAGTTCTTCAGCCGTTGTTAGTGCCATTGCCTCAGCGCCTTTCAATCCCTGTTGACCGGTGCATGCATTTGCATTGCCTGCATTTATAACAATTGCCTGAACTTTGCCGTCAGCAATATGCCGTTTGGAGATTTTAATCGGCTCGGCAACCACTTTGTTCTGTGTAAACATAGCTGCGGCACTAGCTGGTTTTTCAGAATAAATGATAGCCAGATCACGACGCATCGATTTCACTCCCGTATGTGCGCCCCAGCATTTAATTCCTCTGACATTAGTAATATTCTTAAGCATAGTCTTATGTCCTTTCGTCCGTGACTCTATTCTAATAATAGAACGATTAGGGATTTACTGGTACCAAATGCAAACCCTCTGTTTGCGGCAGATCAAACATGATATTCATATTTTGAATCGCCTGCCCGGCTGCGCCTTTTACTAAATTGTCGATGACACTGATGGTTATTATCATTCCGGTACGTTCATCAAAAACAGGATATAAGTCGCAAAAGTTAGTTCCTCGAACATCTTTGATCGCGGGGGGTGACGAGCGAATCCTGACAAACGGTGCATTGGCATAAAAATCGCTATATTGATTCTGTACGGCTTCATCGGAGGTGGATTCAATCGGACGGGTGTAGATCGTGGATAGAATGCCGCGATCGACCGGCAGCAGATGTGGGATAAACTGGACTATTGTTTTCTTCTCTGAGAGACTATCCAAAATTCCCTGTATTTCGATAGTATGGCGATGCCGCTTTAGATTGTAAGCTTTGAAATTGTCGTTTACATTGCAAAAATGATTTGCTGACTTGGATTTGATTCCGGCACCGCTGACACCTGATTTGGAATCGATAATAATAGGTCTTGATTCAATTAGATTTTTGGATAAAAGCGGTGCAACTCCCAGAATAGCGCTGGTTGGATAACAGCCGGGATTAGATACTATTCGAGCGTTTTTGATGTCCTCCAAATACAATTCCGGAATTCCAAAAACAGCTTCCTGAATACCTTCGGGATAAATATGTTTTTTATTATACCATTGTTCGTATACCCGTGGCGATTCAAGCCTGAAATCACCGGAAAGATCAATAATTTTAAAAGGTTTGTCTTTGAATTTTTTTACAAAAGTCATTGCAACACCATGAGGAAGTGCCAGAAAAACGAGGTCCGGCTTAGCTTTATCGATTTGGTCAGATGGTATTAATGTATGGTCGGCAATACCCTGAAAAAAGGGATGAATATCAGAAAACCGTTTTCCAGCATGAGATTCCGATGTGATGGCGGCGATTTCTACACCGGGGTGATTTATAAGAATACGAACAAGTTCCGAACCGGTATATCCCGTGGCTCCGATAATAGCGATGCTTTTCTTATTCATTGTTTTTAACTGCCTTAATAGATTTTTTTATAACATCCATGATTTTTTCCAAATCTTCGTAGTCTATATTGAGCGGAGGAACAAGACGCAGGATATTTCCAACTGTGGAATTAGCCAGAACACCCCGATGAAGCATTTCTAACACCAGTGGTTTGGTCTCAAAATTAAATTCGATTCCAATCATTAGTCCCAATCCTCGGACTTCTTTAATCGATGGTTCCTTAATATTATTAATCTGTTCTTTCAGCCATACGGATTTTTCTCCAACTTGCTTCAGCAGTTGCTCATCCTCGATTATCCGCAGTACTGCTAATGCAGCGGCGCAAGCCAATGGGTTACCCCCGAAGGTAGTACCATGGTCGCCGAATTTGATTGCCGATGCGATTTTCTCGCTGGAAAGAACAGCACCTATCGGAACACCTCCACCGAGAGCCTTGGCAAGAGTCATTATGTCGGGTTTGATACCGAAGTGTTCTCCGGCGAACAGTTTTCCTGTCCTGCCCATACCGCACTGGATTTCATCGAAAATCAATACTATATTTTCCTGTCGGCAAAAATCGCTTAATTCAGTCAGAAAGGTTTTATCAGCAACATTTATCCCGCCTTCACCCTGAATCGGTTCAATGATAATTGCGGCAGTTTCTTTGTCAGCAGTATTTCTTACCGCGGTCATATCGTTAAATGGCAACTGCTTGAAGCCGGCAGGAATCGGGGCGAACCCTTTTTGCATCTGTTTCTTTCCAGCAGCAATAGTGGCAAGTGTCCGTCCATGAAAACAGCCCTCGAAAGATAATATCGTGCCTCCTCGCCCAATACTGTGCGCATATTTACGAGCAATCTTAAAGGCACCCTCGACTGATTCCGATCCGCTGTTAGTAAAAAAAACGCGCTTCAACCCAGACAGCTTTGCCAGCTTTTCTGAAAGTTCAGCCTGTGGCTTACTGAGGTAGAAATTGGAAATGTGGATCAAGCGCTCTGACTGTTCCCGGATAGCCGCAACTACTGTTGGATGACAATGCCCGACGCTGTTGACGGCGATACCAGCCAGGGCATCGATATATTCGTTACCTTCGATATCCCACACATGTGCACCCTGTCCCCGTTCAAGGACGATTGGATAACGTTTGAAGGCCTTAAGATAGTATTGATTATCAATATCGTGATATGTTTTATTTAATAGCTGTGTCATTGGATTGTCCATGTTTAATTTGATTTTTTATTAGCGTTCCGACTGGTTTGTCGCCCAGTATCTCCAGAATCTGTTCGGGAAATATTCCGTTTATAATTCTGGTTAATTCAGCACCTTTGCTGAGAGCGATTTTGGATGATTCCATTTTTGGCAACATCCCGTGTTGAATAATGTTCTGAGTTATCATCTGTTCTATTTCCGATATATCAACTTCTCTGATAAGTGTGTCCGGGTCGTCTTTATCACGCAACAAACCATCGACATCTGTCAATATGATATACTGGCTTACCGCAAGCGTTCCCGCAATATGACCGGCAAACATATCGCCGTTGATATTGTATCCATTACCTTCCGCGTCTGAAGCAAGACAGGTGATTACCGGAATAAAATCATTCTGCAATAATAATTCTATCAGTGAAGTATTTACTTTGTCAACATCACCGACCTGTCCGAGGTCAATTTCTCGCATTT
>JAYEIF010000072.1:0-4100 GCA_034659895.1 Candidatus Zixiibacteriota bacterium | reverse complement strand
ATATTCTTTCTCTAGGGTTTGAAATAATTTCTTAACAGATACAATCTTCTTGATTCGATATGCATTGGCGCCCGCAAAAGTATAACCTTCCTTAAGGTTTCCCTTTTGGGCATTAGTTAGAGCCAATGCGATGCAATAAGGAGCCTCTCTAAAATCACATGTTTTTAGACATTTCCATGGACAGTTAAATGGTTTCTTTACTCCTCTCGAAACATCATCAAGAAAATTATTTATAATAGCTCTTCCCGGCATCCCCACGGGGCTGTCAATAATTGTAAGATCATTCTTATTGCAATTAAGATAAGATTTCTTGAATTCATTGGAGGCGTCACACTCATGCGTGGCAACGAATCTCGTAGCCATTTGAATACCATTTGCCCCTAACTCTAAAAACTTATAAATATCCGCGCCGGTGAAAATACCCCCGGCGGCAATTACAGGGATATTTTTCTTGGATGCTTGTTCATAGTCATTGACTACGGTAATAACCTCAGGTAATATATTCTCTAGTTTGTATGCTGGATTATTAATTTGCTCTTTCTTAAAACCTAGATGGCCGCCTGCCATTGGCCCTTCCACAACTACAGCATCCGGAGTATAGTCATAGTTTTTCCACCAATGTTTAAAAAGAATACGAGCAGCCCTCGCCGAAGAAACTATAACGGCCACTTTGGTATTTGACTTCTTCAATTCATCTAACGGAAATATTTTGGGGAATTTAATGGGTAATCCAGCCCCAAGAAATACTATGTCTACTTTTTCTTCAAAAGCAATTTTAACCATTTCGTCAAAATCAGATACAGCCACCATAATATTCAGACCCACAATACCCTTTGTTAATTCTTTGGTTTTTCTGATTTCGTTTCTCAACGCAATTTTATTTGCTTCTCTGTATTTTTGTTGAAGTTCTGATTTGACCAAGCCTAAGCAGACTGAAGAGATTACTCCAATACCCCCTTCGTTTGCAACAGCTGATGCCAATCCAGACATGGAAATTCCGACTCCCATACCACCCTGAATTATTGGTTTTTCAACTAATAGTCCGCCTATATCTAATGCCGGCATACTTTCAAATCTCACTTATATTTACCTTTCACCACTGTCCGATTGAATATCCTAATTATAGGCATTACCCATACTAAAATATTAAGTCTTTTATTATCAACATATTATTCATTATAATGTAGATTATCAAGTAAAACTATTTTTAGTTGAATATAAGCAAAAAACCTTACCTTTTTTCAATTCCCTTAAATAGAATAAATGACCGAGTTTGAAGGAAGGAATAAAGCCCCAATTAGTCCCTGCGGCTGCGTTCGAGTACTTTGGAGTAAGTAGTAAAGTTCTCCAGCACTTTTCCGGTACCACGGACAACACATGTGAGAGGATCTTCAGCAATGTTGACCGGCAAATTCGTTTCCTGACGAAATCGCTTATCAAGCCCGCGTAACAGGGCTCCTCCTCCGGTAAGAATAATCCCGCGTTCTAGAATATCCGAAGCCAGTTCCGGCGGGGTTTGTTCAAGAGCCTGGCGGACTGCCTCAACAATAATATCAGTCGTTTCAGCAAGTGCTTCACGCACCTGAGCGGAAGACAGCTTCAGATTCTTTGGAACTCCAGCGACAAGGTCACGTCCCTTAATATCCATAGAAAGTTCTTTTTCTATTGGGAAAGCCGAACCAATGTTAATCTTGATGAGTTCTGCTGTTAATTCGCCAATAAGGAGATTATAGTTTTTCTTTAAGTACTGAATTATAGCCTCATTCATTTCGTCGCCGGCGATGCGGATTGATGTATCATTGACAATACCACTAAGAGCGATAACAGCAATTTCCGATGTCCCCCCGCCAATATCAATAATCATCGAACCCGATGGTTGCTCAACAGGCAGCCCTACTCCGATAGCCGCAGCCATTGGTTCTTGAAGTAGATATACCTCTCGGGCTCCCGCATTTTCTGCTGAATCTCGTACGGCTCGTTTTTCTACCTCTGTTATGCCTGATGGAACACAGATTATTATACGGGGCTTCATCAGATACTTGTGCCTGACAACACGACGGATGAAGTCCGCTATCAGTTTCTCCGAGGTTTCAAAATCGGCTATTACTCCGTCCCTCAGCGGACGAATTGCCTCAATACTGCCATGCGTTCGACCTGTCATCTCCTTGGCGGCTGACCCAATAGCGAGAACTTTGCCAGTTGATTTCTCAATTGCTACGACTGAGGGTTCATTGAGTACAATTCCCTGATTACGGACATAAACCAAGGTATTGGCAGTTCCTAAATCTATGCCAATATCATTAGAGAGAGCATCAAACAATCCCACAGTTCTTTCCTTCGCTGGTGGCTCGGGTCAATCCTAACCACAATGATTTCATTATGTTACTTATCGTAAGTCAACGTATATTAGTTTACACTTAAGCTACTTGCAGGGCAATAAAAAACTGTAAAGAGCCAAAACAACATTATTTAATGTGATATTGAAAAGAAGAAGTTGCCAGTTCCGTAGGGGTGGAACCATCTGAGTGGTTTCGCCATTCCCGCCTGTCTGGCGGACAGGTTATTAGACGAACGTCAGGTTGACAGTCCGCCTCGGTGGATTGATTTACTAAGTTACAGTTGCAGGTAAATCCTGCTCGGTGTACATAAAAAGAAAGGCCGTCCCATAATAGGCGGCCTTTAACAATACTATATTGGAATTGATTCCTATGGAATTGGTTCCTATGGAATTGATTCCTATTGTTGCTCCGCAGCAGTTTTCGGAAAACTCCGACGCCCGCGGACATCTTTAATCACCTTACCTGCTTTAAGACAGGAAGTGCAAACAGTAATCTTCTTTGGGACTCCATCCACAAGCACTCTGACCTTCTGGAGGTTTGGCAGAAATCGGCGCTTCGTTTTATTATGGGCGTGGGAGACATTGTTCCCCGCAACAGGTTTTTTACCACATATCATACAAGCTTTTGACATCGTTTTTTCATTCTCCTTTCATAACCAAAGCACAGCAATGTATACATATTTTCGGAAAATGCAAGCATTTTTGTGAGCTGTAAAATTTTATTTCGAGTATACTCTGGGTAACCCGCCAAGACCAGCGGGATGGAAATACACAGCCGAAACTACAGTAACGAAACAGCTAAGCCTCAAACGGTAGCAACCCAAATATCAGGTCGATAGATCTATCCGAAAGAAACTGGTTCCGTCCAAAATACCTTCATCGTCCATATAACGACCGTAGTTTAGAGATAGGTTGGCATTTCTTATTATGCGACCAAATGAGTTATTCCTGAGTTTGAGATTTCCAATAGATTCCAGCCATCGTATGACACCATTCAAGCGTAAGCCGCCACCATAAGTAGTAACATTTCCAGGATCGTCGCTGAACTTACCGTATCTCAGAAATAGGATGTCAGCTAATCCCAGTTCGCCACCTCGTTTATAGGTCCATATCTCAGCGTTTTTATCATCCTCTCCCTCAAAAATCAATCTAAGAGAAATAACCTTGGCAGTGCCGTAACCCACTGCACCAATGACACTTGCGCCATAGTGATTAGTTGTCGGTAGCGGATCGGAATTATCACTGTCTCCGTAGCTGACATCTCCACCCATATTGGCACGCACAAAAGCCAGAGAAGGTGTAAATTCAAAGAACATTGCATCTGTTTTGTTATTCTTCAAGTTCCCTAAGAACAGTTCATGTAACTGCAATTCAGCTATAATCCCAACGTCATACGCTGTAGCACTTGCCTTATAACGATCCTCATTTGATAGGTTTGATTTGCATGATTTGATAGTTAAGCCCAAACCTAAACGACAAAAACGCTTGAGATGGAATCCAAAACCGGCAGATATTTGGATGTTCTTATCTTCAAAGGTGAAGTTACCTAGTTCATCACCATATATGTCGGTATATGCCATTGTAACACAATCAAGATGTGTTCGATAGATCGCAAGAGCCGCACTTGCGTTGTAGCCTCGATCCGGATCATATTTTAGCAGATCAAGAGAACCACCAAGACTAAGTCCATAGGTAGATAAATGAATATCATCCATTATCCATTTAGTTTTGGTCAAGGGTGTAGATATAGCAACTACTTTAT
>JAYEIF010000071.1:0-4178 GCA_034659895.1 Candidatus Zixiibacteriota bacterium | reverse complement strand
TGATAAAAATCGTGCTTAGTCTGATTTCAGTTGTGCTATTGTGGATATTTCTTATAAAACTGTGGCCCGATAACCAAACCGGTACATTACTAATATCCTTAGTTCGGATAATTCTGTTGGGAAGTGTGGGCTTGATTCTCTATATAGGAATGGCAACAGTTTTCAGATTACCTGAGCCGAAGCGGGTCATCGAAATGATTCGTTCAAAACTGACTGCACAAACATAGCTGGCTACTATATTCTTCTTCAAACGAAGATTCTAATTGTCTTGCAATAATAGCCACCTAAGTTTTGCTGGAAGTGTGCGAAGAGCATTGAAGTGTCCTTGCTGGTATATTTCCCAGCGTTCGCTGTATTCCCTGAAAAGATTATCACCTGTCAATTCATACATAACTCTCAGTTGAGCAATGTGCAATCGGTGATAATGCGGTGCGGCTGGATTCGAGTGACTGAAATCTGAAACATGGTAAAGGGACCAATAACCGGTATCAAACAAATGTAGGCAATTCCGAAGCGTTTCAACTCCTACTTGGTACAATTTTTCCGCATCTGTGTGGTGATGAATTCGTGTGAGATCATAAAGACCCCAAAGAGTATAGATGAAACCATTTAGTACGTGCCGTAACGGGAATGCAGGGTATTCCTCATAAAAACTATATCCATTAAATTGACTTGTTAACCCTCTATCTTTAAGACCTTTATGAAAAGGGGACAGAGCTGTGATTGCGGCTTCAATGAACCTGTCCTCTCTCTCCAAAAGAGATGCTCTTGAAAGACAGGAAATAGCCAACCCCTGTGTCATTGCTGAAGTATGTGCTCCATGAAGATTGAATTTTTTCATTGGAAACGGAGAAAGCCATGTGCCATCTTCAGTCTGTTGAGTTACCAGCCATTGAGCTACTTTCAGAAATTTGCCAAGATTTTTTTCATTCTTGTATTTCCTGTACAATTCAAGATGCCCCAAACCATAAAAACAGATGGACACAGGATGATAATCTGTACGGTCCGACCGCTGGTGAAGGGGAATACCTTTATCGTCAAACAGACCATCATAGTCCGCCCTTCGACTTTGGTTAAGATAATATGCCAGAGGATCATCGAGGTCATAGCTTATGTCCCGTCCAGAGTGATAGTAATTATGGGATCGTATCCAGACATACTCCAACAAGTTATCCAGCTTTTCTCGAAAATGAGCCATATTTTAAACTACTGACAAATGATATCCCAATCAAGGTTAACAAAGCCTAAATCCACTTAACTGCAAAAAGGTGTTGACAGCGGAATTGCATTCCCTTATTATACTTACGGAGGTAATAAATATTCAATCCCCTGTCTGCAATAATATTATTATTCCCTTATCTTATATGTCTTGCAATAAATGTAAACTTTTGTTTCTAAACTAAGGAGTATTTTATGAAACAAGTTATTTTCGTGTTAGCAATGGCATTGATGTTGGTTGCAACTATAGGGACCAACACTGAAGCCAGTCAGTATCCATATGGATATGGTCCAGTGGATAGAGATATCGGTGATGACCACCCATGGGGTGGTGAAGGGTTTGCTGGAGACAATCCTTTACTTGCACCTTCACCTGCGAAGGATCAATTCGATTTTTCTACCAGTGTTAGTTCGTATGATTTCTTTATGTGGAAGCTCATTATCCCATTGTGGATTATTGATAGTCCCAAGTCGGATGCCTCAATTTCAGATGACATCGATGATGGAACAAATACTAACATTAATGATCGCAAAAGGAACGAAACCACATCATCCAACAACTAAGGATAATTAACGATGAAGATAAACATAAACCATGCCAGCGGTATGCCTGAGGTGATGACTCACTATATGAAGTCATTGATATCCTCGCAGGATTATGCCGGTGCGGTCAGGTACTACGAGGATAACCGTAGTGAGCTTGATATTGCCAGCAATCCTAAGGCGGCGCACGTGTTGCGCTATGCTGCCACTGCTTATGCTTCTCTCGCTGATTACCCTGTTGCATTGCGGATCGCCAGAACAGCTCAGACCTTTCTGACCGAGCTTGGCGATAACCGTGAACTAGCGGAAACGTTTGTTGTGATCGGAGGAATACTCCGCAATATGGGTGAACTGAGAGAAGCCGAAAAAGCCTTTCGAGATGCGGAATCGATTTTCCGCAGAAATGACTGTCCCGAAGGTCAAAGTCGGGCACTTAACATGTTAGCTGGACTGTTTTTCAAACAGTCTGATTACGGAAACGCTCTGACCATTCTTATGGATGCTGTGGATGTTGCCCGAAAGCTCAATGATAATCACAAGCTGGCGTTCATGATGGGTAATATCGGCCGAATTTACACATTCATCGGAAAATTGAAGGAAGCTCACAAATATCTTCAGATGAATATTGAGTTGTCAACCGAACTTGAACAGACTCTTGAATTAGCTAAGGCACATATGTCTATTGGCTATGTTCACATTCTCGAAGCTCGGTTTGATCAGGCAGAAATTGATCTTGACAGTGCATACCAATATCTCATTGAGTGTAACAGTAAACATGATGAAGTCATATACCTGACATATCTCGGCGAATTGAAATATCGTATCGGAGATTTGCAGACATCTCGTGAGATTCTGGAAAAGGCTCTATCTCTGGCTGAGAAAATCGGTACGGAAACAACTCTTGTTGGCCGAGTGCTGCGTCACCTGGCTGAGGTTATCGTGCGTTTGGGTAATCACCAGACAGCGCAGCGCTATGTTGCCCGAGCTTTGGTTATTACAAAGCGAGCTGGTGTTACGGCAGAGATTGGAGCTCTTTTGTGTTTGAAGGCAAGGATTGCTGAGGCTAAAGGCGATGAATCAAAATCTCGTGAATTGTATGTTAAATCGCTCGATGTGCTGGCTGAGTCTGGTGTTCAGAGAGCTATGGCTGAAGCTCTGGTTGTAGTTGGGCAGTCTTCGGTATTTTCATCTCGTCAACGATTGATATATCTTTTCCGAGCAGAGGAGTTCTATCGCCGTAATGGCATACAGTCAGTGATGGATAATATTGAACGAGTAATTGCTAATACTGATGATGGGAAAAATCATACGTCACTTGGAGTACCAATTGCAGACAGCAACAAATCAAATCAATCTCTATTTCTGACAGCATGTCCGGAGATCGAACGTTTCAAGAAACAATTACCGATAATTGCTCGGTCGGATTTGCCAATTATGCTTACCGGTCAGACAGGTACTGGGAAAGACCATCTGGCTCGTTTCTATCATTCGACTGTCAGGCCTGAGGGACCATTCGTAGCAGTAAACTGCGCTTCAATACCGGAAACTCTGCTTGAGTCCGAATTGTTCGGCTACCGGCAAGGTGCATTCACAGGAGCCGACAAGGACAAGCAGGGTCTGCTGGCATCGGCTAATGGCGGCGTGCTTTATCTCGATGAGATCGGCGACATGCCGTTGTCGTTGCAGAGTAAACTCTTAGGTGTTTTGGAAACCCGAAGAGTTATTCCAGTTGGCTCTACATCGGAAATCAAGCTGGATGTTCTCTTGGTGTCAGCGACAAACAAAGACTTGGAGCTAATGGTCGAGGAAGGGACATTTCGGCGCGACCTTTTCTACCGCATCAGTGGAATTAATTTCCACATGCCATCCCTGAAAGAGCGCAAGGCGGACATTCCATTACTGCTGAAACATTTTCTCAGTAAGAGCACTCTGACTTGTGATGGTAATTTATCTCCGCAGTTGATTCACATGTTTGTTGAGTATGACTGGCCCGGTAATGTTCGTGAGTTACTCAATAAGGTAAAGCGACTTGAGGTAATGTCGGAGATGGTAGCTGAAGGTGATCTTGTGGAACTGACACGATCTATCTTTACTGTTGAACAACCTCAGGAAGAAAAATCACTTTCTGAGCGAGTGGAGCAGTTTGAATGCCGACTTATTACCGAAGCTCTGCTTTCATCCGGTGGTAACAAGTCTGAGGCGGCTCGTATGCTCGGGATTCACGAAGCAACTGTGCGTACTAAGTTAAAACGATATGATATCTCAGTTTAAGGCAATGTAATTCACTAATATAGGGCTTGGTGAATAAAGTACCTGTCCGCTCGACAGGCGGGTAAGTTCTTTGTTCATAAATAGATAAGCATGTTTTGTATTGTTTCAAGTGAAAGGGTTTTGTTATAAATAGCTTAAAAGGCTTG
>JAYEIF010000070.1:0-4209 GCA_034659895.1 Candidatus Zixiibacteriota bacterium | reverse complement strand
TATCATAATAGGTATCTTCGGTCTGAAATTCAAGAGCTTTGCTCAAATCATACTCATTCAAGTCAAAATGATATGGGATTGTGATCACAGCTTGAATAATAAATTCACATAACCCTTAATAAAAGCTCGGATTGAATACATTAGGAATAGAAACTGTGCCATTTTAGAAGTGTGCCACTATACTGATACGCTGTTAGTGAATTGTAGGATACTTTGCGATAATATTCTGTTGCCAGGTGCGTGACGCATCAAGTTCTACAGCTATATCAAAGGCTAATTGAGCTGAACGTGGTAGCCCGGCCTCCATACATACCTCCACTCCTTGTTTGAAGTACTCAATTGATAGTCCAGATGAATTACGTACCATTTCTAAATACTCTGAGGTCAATTGATCATCCTTCCTTTGTACATTCACTGATATCATACCTGTCATTGCACTAATATTACTTCGATCTATTCGCAAAGATTTATGGAACTGATCTTCGGCACGCTGAAAATCCCCAAGTCTTAGAAATACAGTCCCTTTGTTATTGATAATAGAAGCATTAAGTGGGTTCAGACCATCTGCAATCTCCAAAAATTCCAGAGCCTTCTCCAGTCGCCCCTGGTATATATAACAGGTTCCAAGATTACTGTATGCATCGACGAAAATCGGATTGATTTGAAGGGCACTTACAAACAGAGACTTAGCCTGATCAATGTTGCCGGATTTGAGCATTTGTTTTCCTCTGTTGGTTAGACGGGCCTCAGGGAAACTTTCTACCGTAAGATTATGCCACATGGTAGCCTTTACTTCATCTCCTATTGTCCTATAATAGTTTGTGAGAAGACTCCTTGCATTACGATTTCGTGTGCGATCGAGTTCAACATAATTCTTAAAATGCATTATTGCAATTTTTGGTATCCATTGTGACAAGACTCGGGGGGCAAGCAGTAAAAACCCAAGAGTAATAGCCATAGAAACCGATAATAATCTCCGACGCGATGGTTGTCGATTCGAGAGAAGAGTATAGAAAACTATCACTGATAGTGGGATACCTGGAAGTGAGAATAAATCCCAGTTTCGTGGCATTCCGTGCCCCGGATTGAATAAGTAAATACAAACAATTGAAGTAGCCAAAAGTAAAAGCAAGTATCGAATGTCAGGTCTGTTCCATAGTCGTTTACGATGACGAGCAATCACTTCCGCAAGAAAAATGCCTACCCCGGGTACAAGCAAAATCAAAAGATTGATAAAATCAACGATGTGCTTTGGTGAGAGCAGGTAATTATCATCAACTGTGAATCGATCTGGAACAAATGGGAGAAATGCAAACCGGAAAAAATAATAGTTGTAGAATAGGAAGAAGTAGGTACTCAGCGCAATTATTCCGAATACAATTATAAGATATAGTCTTTTTCGTCTACTCATAAGACTGATTCGTACAAGAGGCTCTCTGTCAAACAGCAGTATGTACAGAAGGGCAGGCAGGAGGATTAATCCAAAAATGTGGAGCACGCAGGCAAGTAAGGCAGGTATAACTGTCAGCCATCGAGATGTTTTCCTGAGAGTAGCCAACAAACCGAGTAAAGTGAAGGTAATGAACATTAACACAAGTAGTGCATAATTCTCTACATATCCAAAGAAATGCAGGGTGTATCCACCGCTAGCTATGCCAACAAAGAACAGAATTCGATCCATGAAACGCTCGAAAAGTTTGTACGATATGAGTGCCACTATGATTAACATTAACAATCCCGAACTGACAGAGATGATACGAAAAGTCAGCAGAGCATTCTCTTCCGATTGCCCCCCTAGCGCATTAAATATAATATCGTTTACTAAAGATGCCCCGATATCCCATGACTTTAAGGAACCCACTTCCTGTTCTAATCTGGTTAGAAGATAATAACCGTCGCCTAAAAAGTGAGTTGTACTTGGAAAAACATAGTAAAAACTAGCCAAACTGATCAATGTGACTGTTACAACAGTCCAGTACTTGCCGGAGGTACCTGAGGTAGAGATTTCAATGTGGGCTTTATTTTTAATATGTTTGCTCCACAACCACAGTAATGGGACAGCACATCCAGCTATGAGAACCAATAAAATCTGAATAATGGTTGATTGATAAGCCCACCAATTAAACCCCCATACTCGTACTTCAGGAACAGCCCAACCAAGTACGAATAGACCGATTGTACAATAATAGGTGACAAACAAATTATAGTATGAGTTACTTGATGAATGAACTTTTTTGGTATTTTTCTGTTTGGTCATCGTTCTGTACAATCTATAATTTCATTATAACTTACTACTTTATCATATTAATAACAAGTATAATTTGTTATGCATTAATTCAATAAGTCAAGCCAACATGGAACTTGATAACAAAAAACTGAAATAAGGCTTTCAACAAAGCGCAACTTGCGTCTTGCATCTCTAATAAATATACAGTATGTTCTCATAACCGATGATTGGTGATCGTTGAATTAACAGCGGAATTGCCATAACCTCGGGGAAAGAATATTGTTGCGACTTTTTATTGCGTTGCCGTTAACTCAACAAGCCAAACAAAAACTCAGCGACATATTGTCAGAGTTAAGACAATACGGCGGTAAGGTTAAATGGGTTAATCCTGAAATCATTCACCTGACAGTTCGTTTTCTCGGTGACACCGATGAAAATGTCGTGGGTGATCTCGGCGACCTGTTGGATAAAATTGCCTCCGACTATGAGCCGATAGAAACTACTATCGACAGCTTGGGCGGTTTCCCAAATCTCAAGCAGCCTCGCGTAATCTGGGCAGGGCTTGCCGATGGACCGCCGGTGGAATCATGCGCGGAACTGACCGAGAAAGTTGAACAGGCTGTGCGATATTTCGGCTTTCTGCCTGATAACAAGCGTTTCCGACCACACCTGACACTGGGACGGGTTAAGGGTTCAAAGGGACTATCTAATCTGCTGGACCAAATAATTGATTATCGGCTTGATCCAATTCCCCTTACGCTTGATCGCATCTGTCTTTTCAAATCTACCCTCACCCCGAGGGGTCCTATCTACGAGTGCCTGCATGAAGCTAAACTTGGAAAACAGGACAGACTTGAGGGATAGAGATTAAAACCCCATTTCCCAACCCATCATATTATAGACACATATTGCCACCCTTCGATTAAATTTATTCGAATCATACTCACTGATCCGCTCAATTATGAAAATATGAAAATTGTTGGAAACCAAAGGAAAATTTAGCACATTTGTAATAATGAGAAATGTAAATTGTGTCTTTGGAATCTTTATATAGGAAGCTTGGACTGTGGCTAATTCAAAAAAAATTCATAAGCGCGGACTCACCTCGTTTTTCACATTGTTCGGATTTCTAATCATGTCGGTAACCGGACTGATTCTATATGTGGTGCCTGCCGGACGGATAGCCTATTGGACAAACTGGGAACTGATAGGACTTACAAAAACCGAATGGGACAACATTCATATTCTGTCCAGCATATTGTTTATCGTTGCGGGAAGTTTTCACATCTATTTTAACTGGAAACCCCTGATGAATTATTTTAAGAGCAAGGCGCGCAAGGGCGTAAAACTGCGGCGCGAACTCTCTATATCATTGATTCTTTCTGTGTGGGTTATTGTCAGTTCCATCTGGCTCTTACCGCCACTTTCTTATTTGCTTGATTTCAACGAATGGATTAAAACGACCTGGATTGTACAGGATGAATATGAACCTCCGTTTGGACATGCCGAACTACTCTCGCTTAAAATTTTCTCACGAAAAATGGATATTGATTTAAATAAAGCAACGCTGGAGCTTCGCGCTAATGGTATCGTTTTTGAAAGTGTCGATGAAACGCTTGAAATAATCGCCGAGAATAACGAGACATCCCCGATGGATTTGTATTTCTTAATCAAGAAATTTGAACCTGCGCCGAAACCAGAGAAACTACAAACATACACGCCCGAATCAATCGAGGTGAAGTTTTCCGGAGCCGGAATCGGCAATAAATCTATCAGTGCAATGTGTAAAAAGCTCGGGATAAACGATGAGGAAGCCATATCGCGGCTCGCCTCTGTCGAGGTAACAGCCACTGTCGACCAGACGCTTAAGGCAGTAGCCAAACAAGTAGAAACGGAACCGATCGAACTTATGAAGGTTATTCTAATCGAGGGCTACCGACTACCAACCGGGGATAAATAAACAGGGTTGATTAAACAGTCCG
>JAYEIF010000069.1:0-4237 GCA_034659895.1 Candidatus Zixiibacteriota bacterium | reverse complement strand
AAAAAACGACAGCAAATGTATACTGCTATCAGCCACCCCATACAATAAAACCTACTTGGACTTGTCAAATCAGTTACGCCTTTTCGTCCCAGACGATTTAGATTTGGGAACACGACCAGAACAATTGATCAGGCAACTTGGCGAAACCGAGTTTATCCGTCGTCACCAGTGCCCCGTCAAATCTCTCGCAGCTTTTGAAAAAAGTGAATATCCAGATGATTGGCGAGACCTGATGCGATTATATATGGTTCGCCGTACCCGGAGTTTTATTAAGGACAATTATGCAGAAACAGATCCCGCAGACGGTAGAAGATTTTTGACATTTTCTGATTCTGATGGTACGCGTAGCTATTTCCCCATTCGCATACCAAAGAAAGTTTCTTTCGATATCAATGATGGTGATCCGAATGACCAGTATGCCCGTCTTTATGATTCCAAATCAGTGAAAATCATAAACAGCTTAGTTCTACCTCGATATGGATTGGGTAACTACGAAGTGAACCTCCCCCGATTTAGTGGACACATCGAGAAGATAGAGTTAACTTCTATCAGGAGGTGTGTTTATGCCAAAGAAGCGTCGTCAGTTTGACCGTGCTTTCAAGATTGAGGCTGTTCGTTTAGTAACTGATGAAGGTCGGCCAGTTGCCGCAGTTGCTCGCGATCTGGGAATCGGTGAGAATCTTCTTCATCGCTGGAAACAGCAATTCACCAATCAACAGGAACAAGCGTTTGTCGGGACCGGTAATCTGACCTCGGAACAGGCTGAGTTGCGTCGTTTGCGGGTCGAGAATGCCGACCTGCGTGAGGAACGTGATATCTTAAAAAAAGCGATTTCGGTCTTCTCCGACCGAAAAAAGTGAGGTATGCGTTCATTCGTGATCATCGTCATGAGTTTCGGGTGCGAAAGATGTGTGAAGTGTTAGAGGTTTCTCGGAGTCGGTTTTACACCTGGCTGAGAAGTCCTGAGAGCGAACGTAGCCATGCCAATCGGGCGTTGCTGGCGGAGATACGTATTGCGTTTGATCGTAGTCGCCAGACTTACGGTTCGCCACGGTTGACCGTTGAGCTGAAAGAATCGGGAGTACCATGTAGTGAGAATCGTGTGGCTCGGTTGATGAGTCAGAGTGGAATACGTGCTATTAGCAAGCGCAAGTACCGTGTAACGACAAACTCAAAGCATCAACATCCGGTTGCACCGAATCTTTTGAATCGTCAGTTTGAGATTGATCGACCGAATGCAGTCTGGTTGTCGGATATAACTTATGTCTGGACTTCTGAGGGCTGGTTATATCTGGCTGGTGTAATTGATGTATACTCCCGGATGCTTGTTGGCTGGTCGATGAGTAATCGCCTAACAGCCGAGTTAACCTTGAGTGCTTTGAGTCAGGCGATCAGTCGTCGTAATGTACAACCTGATTTGATTCATCATTCGGACCGTGGTGGCCAGTATGCCGCTAAAGATTATCAAAAGCTACTGACTGACACGGCGATGATTTGCAGTATGAGTCGTAAGGGAGATTGCTGGGACAATGCTCCAATGGAATCATTTTTTGCAACTTTAAAGACAGAATTGATTTATAGAGAACAATTCAGGACTAGACAGGAGGCGAAAGCGAAGATATTTGAGTATATTGAGGTGTTTTATAATCGTCAACGCCGTCATTCGACGCTGGGTAACAAAAACCCGGTTGACTTCGAGCGACGGAATACACTATCTTCTTAAAGTGTCCGCCTTTTCGGGGGAAGATCAAGCTCCTGTCCGCCAGACAGGCGGGATTGAGGATGTCTATCCATTGGTTAAACATCAACTCTGCTGGGTTCATAAGCTGCGCAATGTGGCCAAATACTATCCCAAACGGTATCAGAAAGAATGTACCGAGCAGGCCTCTCAGATGCACCTGTCGGCGCACAGGTCATGTATGCCAGAACTTCAGCAATGGTTGCAAAACGTTTCCGGGCTTGGAAAAAACGATGGCAAAGCATAATTCCAAGGGCAGTCAATTGTCTGGAAAAGGATTTTGACAAGCCCGCCTGTCTGGCGGACAGGCTGATTTCGGTCTTTGACTTCCCAGAGGAAATACGCAAGATGATTCGCACTACAAACGTCATCGAACGCTGTTTCAGGGAAGTTAGAAGACGACCCCGCCTGTCTGGCGGACAGGTAAAAGTGATGGGATACTTCCAAAACTCCAAGAGCTGTGATCGTATCATTCGTGCCTGTCGGCGCACAGGTACGCTCTGTTTGCTTATTTTAACAAGAAATGGAAACAACCCAACCAAATAATAAAAAATGTTAAAACTCTAACTAGGAAAGTAGCATGATTTATATGGATACACCTTTTACACACTATTCTTGACATTACCTACAACAACTCTTTATTGAAAAACAGTTGACATTTTTATGAATCTGTTATACAATATTTACCAGAAACAAGAATTATCATTAAACGGAATCACAAATGGCTGGAATAAGCTCAAAAGAAGAAAACTTTTTGGCAACTCTTGGGGAACGAGGTATTAGAGTGTTTACCGTAGCTGAAGTTACGGAGTTACTTGATATCAACAAACCTTCGGTCCATAAGCTCCTTCACCAGCTTGTAAAAAAGCGGAAACTACAGAGAATTCAAAGAGGAAAATATCTTGTGATTCCACCAGTAGCATGGAAAACAGGCCGTTTCACCGAAGAAGGTATAATCATCGCTTCGTATCTGATAGAACCATATTATATCGCTTATTGGACTGCCTTGGATTTTTACGGATGGACTGAACAGCCCTCACGTACAGTTTTCATTGTATCAACCAAGCTTAAAAGACCGGTGGAGCTTCAGGGGACAATATTCAAATTCATAAAATTACGACCGGAACGATTTTTTGGCTTCAGCGAGCATTGGGTCGGGAATCAGAAAGTAACCGTAGCTGATAAAGAAAAGACTATTGTGGACTGCCTTGACCAGCCCCGCTATTGCGGTGAGATAGTCGAAGTTGCAAAAGGAATATGGAACGGACGTGAGGACATCAATTTTGAAACGGTCTTGAAGTACGCATTGCGCATGAAAAATGGCGCAATAATAAAAAGACTTGGGTATTTGATGGACGTACTCGGAATCGAGAATCCCAAATTCAGGAAAAAGCTAAAAAAGCATATCGGCTATGGTTATCTCAGCCTTGATCCTCACGGGAAAGCAACTGGTAGTCCCGTAAATAAAGAGTGGCGTGTTCGCATAAATGTAGCCCGCAAAAACCTAACAGAATGGAAAACACATTAGACTATGATAGAAGCAGATATTATCAGAGCAATTGCCGCCGACAGAAATATACACCCGGGAATAATTGAAAAAGATTATGCTTTGTCGAAAGTGCTGATGGCTCTTTCTCAGATTGACCTTTTCAATGAACATCTAATATTCAAAGGCGGTACCGCACTAAAGAAATTTTACTACTCCGAATGGCGATTTTCCGAAGACCTCGATTTTACATCAAAAGAACAACTGAAACCGAAAGATGTGAAATCTATTTTTCAGGAAACGGTAGACAAAGTCGGTAAATTATTCGGTCTCAGTATGCGAATTCTGGAATACTCTCAATACCCGAGAACCGGCGATGAACTGGTATCTGCTCAACTCAAACTTGGTTATGACGGCCCTCTTAGGAAATCAAGCGGGGTCTACGAGACGAGTTCCGCAACTGGGTAATAGAAAATGTGGCTTAATTCTCGTTGAACTACTGCTTACCAAGTAGTTTAGAATCTTATAACTGAACCTCCCGATTTAGTGGACACATTGAGAAGATAGAGTTGATTTTTATCAGGAGATGTGTTCAAAGAAACATCGTCAGTTTGATAAAGCTTTCAAAGTTGAGACAATGAGATTGATCACATAGGAAGGTCGGTCTGTTTTTGCAATAGCCCGTAATTTGGATATAGGTAAGAACCTTCTTCATTGCTGGAATCATCAATTCGCTGATCATTAGGAACAAGCATTTGTCGGGACAGGTAATCTGAGCACCGAGCAGTCGGAGTTGCGTTATCTGCATCGTGAGCTAACTAATGAGGACATCGATCACAGAAGATCATTGTCGCACTCAGCGAAACAATTTGCATTATTGCCAAGCTCGACAATGTTATAGAGGAACACGGAGACTTGCCAGACGCCTTCAAATTGGACGTAATTAAAACTTACGCAACCTTGTCACATCACTTTATATCAGTGGCGTGAGGGAGATAGCTACCATCAAGTAT
>JAYEIF010000068.1:19158-21158 GCA_034659895.1 Candidatus Zixiibacteriota bacterium | reverse complement strand
TATAGAAACGGGCGACACGCCACGGCGCACTTTCAGCACAAGGCCGCCCGCTACCTGTCCGCTCGACAGGCGGGCGCGAATTTGAGATTGTGGTACATAATAACTAATTATTCAACAAGCCCTAAATTACAATATTAAGAACATAAGATTAAAAAATACCGGCAACCGTTTGGCTGCCGGTATCTGTTGATATTATTTTGTGTAATATCAGAATCCGTAAATCTCGCTGTATTTGGCTGTCATATAATTAATTAACGGTTTATAATCCAACGGTTTGCCTGTAACTTTTTTACATAGATCTCCAGCCCGATAACGCTGGCCGTGAACATGAATTTTTTCGCGCAGCCACTCCCGCAACTGAAGGAAATCTCCACGTTCAAATTGTTGATATAGATCAGGCATCTCTTGTTTGGCTTTATCAAAGAAACAAGCGCTATACAGATTGCCGAGAGTATAGGTTGGGAAATACCCTACCAAACCAGCCGACCAGTGGACATCCTGAAGGCAACCATTGGCATCTTTGTCAACCTCGATACCAAAGTATTTCTTGAAACGGCTGTTCCATTCTCCTGGCACGTCAGCCGGTTTGAGATCGCCTGTTAGGAGCGCTCGCTCCAATTCAAAACGCAGAAGGATATGAAGGTTATAGGTTGCTTCGTCCGCTTCAACACGGATATACGATGGCGTAACATTATTTATCGCTCCGTAGAAATCATCCAACGAAACCCCGCTCAGGGATTTTTTGAACAACCGTTGTGCCTGTGGGAAGAAGTATTTCCAAAACGATTTGGAGCGACCTACTTGATTCTCCCACATACGCGATTGCGACTCATGAATACCAAGCGAAACCGCTTCGCCCATAGGGGTACCAAAGTGTGTTGCCTTATCAATTCCGGATTCATACAGTCCGTGTCCAGCTTCATGCATGGTACCAAAAAGGGCGTCATTGAGACGATTCGGATTGTATCGGGTGAGAATACGTGTGTCACCAACACCGATACCTGTACAGAACGGATGAGTAGTAACGTCAAGCCGACCGGTATTAAAATCAAATCCCAAAGCGGCCGCTACCGACTCACCAAAAATATTCTGTAATTTGACATCGTATTCACGCTCAACGATCGAGAAATCCGGTTTCTTGGGCGCATTTTGGATTTTTTGAAGTAGATCAACCAACTCATTGCGAAGATCCTTGAACACATCGACAACATCATCAACAGTTGCGCCCGGTTCGTAATCATCCAGCAACGCATTGTATGGCTCACCTTCATAACCGTAAGCTTCAGCTTTCTTTTTTTCCAGTGCGATTACTTTTTCAAACCACGGTAGGAAGATTTTGAAATCCGATTTGCTTCTAGCCTCGGCCCATTTCTCATGAGCCAGAGTGGTTGTTTTGGTGATTTCTTCCACAAGGTCGGTCGGCAGTTTCGTTTGTTTGTCATACTGCCAGCGCAACTCACGGATATTGACCGCTTCGGGCGACTCCTTATCCTTTACCATATCTGACTGCTCGAGTTCAGAAATTAGTTCTCCAATTTTTGGATCGGTGAACTTTGAGTGAGTCACATTTGATAATAATACCATCTGATCGGCGCGAAAAGCTCCAGCTCCGTGAGGCATGTAAGTTTGCTGATCCCAGTGCAGGATTGCACCGGTTGATGCCAGAAGTGATATCTCCCTGCATCGCTTGATTAGCTCATCATACGAGTTTTGTGTAGACATATTGTTACTCCTATATGTTTTGGGATTTAGCGTCTTAACGCTTCATCCTGTTTTACTATCAAGTAAACAAAATAGTCAATAGTACCTCGGATGGCAATACGCCACCGGGATTTATACAAAGATAATCAATATATTTTATGCGGTAGCACCGCGATGTGGTAACACCACGACTGTTACTTCATTTGAGCCAATAGCTCAAGCGATTTTACAGGATTAAGCAACCGCACCTCTCTATCACCAGCTACTTTTACATCAGCAGCATCAATTAAAAGATTGCG